>NZ_CP061725.1:2798151-3109057 GCF_014764405.1 Micromonospora craniellae
CGCCGGACCGAAACTCACCAGACCGTTCGTGTGCACTCGCCCGGAGGTGTACGACTCCCCGTGGAAACGCACCGGGAACGGCAGCGGGACCATGGTCGCCGCGTCGTCACCGGTCAACGCCAGAGTGGTCGAGGCCGAGACGAACGCGGAGGTCCCAGTGCTGCAGGCGTATCCCATGCCGCCGTAATCCGGCCCGAGCCTGAGGTCACGCACCACGTCGGCGAACAGCTCGACCTGGCTGCGGGCCACCGAGCCGCACCGACCCACCATCTGCACGCTGACTGTGTAGCTGTCGGCGACCAAGCCGGTGAAGCTGTACGTGCCGCCCGTGCCGGTCGTGGTGCTCACCCCGCTCGGGTCGAGGGTGACCGTCGCGCCGGCCACCGCGGCACCGGTGGCGTTGGTGAGCGTGCCGGACAGGTCGTGCAACTCCAGCTCGCCCTCGGAGTCAGGGCGAACGAAGGTGATCGCCTGACTGTTCGCCAGCACCGGCTCGGCGGACGAGTAGCGCAGCCGGTCCTGACCGTCCTCCGCCTCGATACCGACGATCGCATGGCCACCTCGCTCGGCGGCGTTGTCGAGCTGGTCGTAGTTGGTCGTCACCGTGCCGTCGGGAGCGAGGACCGTCGCGAAGGACACCCGCTGCCCGGTGTTGCCCTTGCGGTGGACATTGCGCCACTCCACGATGAACCGCTGCCCAGCGCCCGAGCCGGTGGTCGCGGTACGCACGCTGGCCGAGGCGTCGACGACAAGGTCGTCCCAGAACGGGGCCACCGCTGCGGCCGGGGAAACCGGGGTCGGCTGCTGGCCGGTGTAGGGGTGCGAGCCGCCGGGGTCGGTGAATGAGAGCAGGCCGTTGGTGTCCACCCAGGCGTTGCGGTAGGCGCCGCCGTAGAAGGGGAACGCGAACGGCAGTGACACCGTGGTGACGGCGTCATCGCCGGTCAGCGCCAAGGTGGTGGATGCCGTCGTGAACGCGGCGCTCTGTTCGGAGCAGGTGTGGCCGAGGTCGTCACGGAAGGCGGCCAGGAAGATGTCGAACGTCATGCCCTGACCGTCGATCAGCAAGGGCGAACTATAGGACAGGCCGCACCGACCGCCGAAGGTGGCGGTGAGGGTGTAGGAACCCGGGGTGAAGCCGGTCATGGAATAGGTGCCGTCGGCGTCGGAGGTTACCTGATGACCGCCTGGCTGCAGCTGGATCACCACACCTGCAAGCGGCAGAAAGAACTCGTTCCACACGGTGCCGGACAAGAGGGCGGATGGTGCGACGGTGAACTCGGCGTCCATCTTGTCGCTGACCCGGTTCCCGTCGTCTACAGCGGCCACGTAGACGGGTCGGACACCGCGGGTGTTACCGACGTCAAAGGTGACGGTGGCCGTGCCGCCGGCGGTGGTGGCGTTGACCGTGTTGTTCAGGCCAGCATCGCCGACGCTGTACCGGAATCTGGTGACGTTGTTGTCTCCGCCAGCGTCGAACTTGACGGTCAACTGCCCGCCCGCGGTGACCTGGCTCCCGTTGGGGAAGGTAACCAGCGGCGGCAGGGGCACCGCGAGCTTCGTCAGGTTGGCCGAGGTCTCGACGAAGTTGTAGAACCGCACGTCATCAACGACGCCGGTGAAGTAGCTGTCGTAGCTGCCATTCCACTTCCGTCGGCCGACGGAGAAGTCGCTGGCCGCGTTGAAACCGCCGGTCAACGTGACGGTTTCGGTCTGCGCTGTCCCGTTGACATACAGGGTCAACTTCTTGGTCGCCCCGTCGTGAACGGCGGCCAAGTGGGTCCATTTCCCTGCCGTTGGCGCGGCGTTCGAATGCACGCTCACAGAGGCGGCGTTGTCGGTGTCCGCCGTCGCCATGGTGAACCGCCACCGTTGGACGCTACCCGCGTAGCCGAGGTGGTAGGCCGGCATGCGAGAGCCGTTAGCACTCACTACCGTCTGCACGCCCGTACCGGACACGGAGCTGATCTTGACCCAGGCCGTGACGGTGAAACTCGCATCGGTCCTCGCCGGGGTGGATGCGCCGGTATCGGGATGAGGACTGTTGATGGTGCCGGTCCGGCTCGCCGCGGTCGCCCCAGGCAGCGACAGCGCCGTACCGATCCCGGCGCGGCCTGCGACACGCGTTCCCGACGCACCGATGGTCAGCGCATTACCGTGGCCGGAGTCGTCGGTGGCCGTGCTACCCGTGTCTTCGAACGTCCACTCTCCGGCGGGGCCGGAACCGGCCCGAACCACGAAGGTGTACGTCACCGGGGTGGAGAAGCGCCCAGCGTGGTCCTTCGACCACACCCAGAGCATGTTCGCGCCGTCGTGTCGAGGGGGCAAGCTGATCGAGGCGCCGTAGTCCGTGGTCCGCGCCGGCACCGTCTTCGCCGCGGTCAACACACCGGACTCGAGGCTGTAGGCGTACTCCTTCACCTCGTGTGGGCGGGTCGACGGCGCGGTCACGGTGAATGTGCCGGGCACGCCGACGCCGCCTCGCGGAACTCCGTCCGAGGTGTAGTTGGTCGAGGTCACCGAGGCCGGCGGCGGGGGTGGTGTCGCGTCGACGGTGAACTCGCAGGTGCCGGACCACTTGCCGTGATGCGAACCGTCCCAGGTGCGGGCCTGCCACACGTAGCTACGCCCGTCGGTCAACCTGCCGGAGGGGATGGCCCTTGAGGCGATCGACGGGTTACCGGCGGCGAAGGACACCCGGTCGGTGTCGTTGCGCGAACCACCGACCGGCCACCAGTGGAAGTAGGTCGTCAGTGACTGCTGGTCCTCGTCCGGGTCCGAGTGCTTGACGGACAACTCCGGCGTGGTCGTGAGCACGTATGGCCGCGACGCACCGGTCACGCATGCCTTGCCGTCGGATTTCCGGTCCGCCGGCGCGTTGGCCTCCGTGTTGAACGTGATGGCGAGCTTCGGGGAGGAGTGGTTGAACCTCTTCCAGTGGTTCTTGGTGCCCTCGTCGACCGCACGCAGACCTACCGTCAGGTCCGACTTGCCGCTCTTGGCCGCCTCTTTCACCATCGTGGTGACGTTGAACTCGATCGCGCCGGAGCCGCGGCAGCCGTGCGCTGCCCCGTGCTTGCGGTCCCCGCGCACCTGCGCCGTGCGACTGCTGTCCCAGGTCGGTTGGTTGTTCCAGGTCGTACTCGACGAGATCGCCCCGGTCTTCCACAACTTCGCGTTACTCACGGGACTACACGTCCACGCGTGCTTCTGTTCGATCCGAAACTCGGCCTTGCTGACCTCCGTGCCCTTCACTCGCGCGATGTTCATCCGAAACAAGGACCGGATGATGTGATCGGCACAGCCAGAGCAGTCCTCCGTCCGGCCTGCACCAGCGGCCCCGTACGTCGAACCGTTGTTCAGCGCGGACGAGTTCTTCCAGAACGAACTCGACTTGTGCTTGCTCCACACCGACGTCCACGCGTTACTGGCGACCCCACCCGTCCACGACGGGTCGATGTAGATCGGCAACTTCGATCGGGGATCGGACAACATCGCCTTGTCGGGCACGAGCGTCATCTCCTGACCATCGACCCGCACCGGCATCACCGCGCGTCGTACGAACTCACGCGCGCCCGGCCGGAGCGACTCCGCCTGAACCGAGGCTTCCTCATCCAGATGCCGCTGCTGTTCAGCCGTACTCGGCTTGCGCTGCGGGCCTACCTCGCTCGAACGCTTCTGCGCCGTTCCGGCCGGCGAATCGACCTCCGGCGCGTCCGAGGAGTCCCACATCATCGGTGCCGGCGCGGCGAACACGGCAGCGCCCTCGCCGTCGCGTGCCGCGAGTCCACCCCAGCCGGTCGTGCCGACCGTGACGCCCTTGGTCTCCAACCCGAACTTCAGTAACGCCAGTCGAGGGCTCGCCGCCGCCTGACGAGACCGCACCACCAACACCTCGGAGAAACCCATCGGTTGCGCGGTGACCCGCAGGTCCACGTCCGGCAGGACGCCGCGGTAGATCGCGGTCGCACCCTCCAACACCGGCGTCGGTAGACGACCCGGCCAGGTCATCGCCAATTCCCGCTCACCGTCGCGAAGCCGTGCCAACGGCGCGTCACCACCGGGTGAGAAGACCATCGGCAACACCGTCGCGCGGGGAGTGACCCCCTCCGCGGAGACCTTGAGCGTGGTGTCCACCGGCGCCCAGGACCTCCCCCTGCGCACCCGTGTCGGCTCGATGCTCTGCTCCAACGTGCGCGAACCGTCGACGTTCACGAACGTCTGCGACCACTCGGTACGTTCGGCGAGGATCTCCACCCGCCGACCACACGTCCCGACCATCCGCCCTGCGGAATCGGCGTCCGGCTGCTCGTCCTCACAGGCCACCGCCGACTTCGGCGCAGCCGCCTCGACCCGGGTGGGCGCGACCAGCGCCGACGTCACCAACATCGACACCAATGCCGCTATCCACCAACGCCCCGCCGTACCCATGCAGACGCCAGCCACCCGGCCACCCCCGTGATCAAGCCAGTCGATGCCCGAACTGTAAGGATGCCGAACCACCGATGTAAAGGTCGGTCACAAGCTGCAACCACAAACCAGACATCGTCACCCGTTACACACGCGAGCCTCACTGAGGGTGAAGAATGGTCTGCTGGAGCTGCCGCTTCAGCAGACATATGCAGACCGGGCGAGTCCGACTGCGTAGTTGCTGCCAAAGCCGCCGCTGGCGCGGGAGTCACCGGATCGGGCGACGCAGCGCTGCCCACGGCCTACGGAACGGGGCCACCGACCGGGCTTCGTCATGCCATGATTCGCCGGTGATCCCACCGGTTGCCCGGCGGCACGTCGCCGCGCTCGTGCTCTCGTTCTCTCTCGCCGGCTGCGCAGACCCGGCTACGCCGGTGCGAGCCGAGCCGATGCCCCCGTCCTACGAGCTGGTAGACGACCTGTGTGAGCGCCTCGACCACCAATGGATGACCGATCTCGCCGGCACATCCCCCAGGTTCAGGTACATCCCATCGCTACCTGAGGGCCAAGACCACCGGCGGTGTTTCGCGACGGTGTTCAGCAAGGAACAACGCACCTTGATCCAGGTACAGATCGACACGTCGACACCCGCGGACGGTCAGGCCACCCTGCCCGGATCCGCCCAACCCGTCGCCGGCCTGGGAGACCAGGCACAGATCCAACACGGGCAACCGGTCACCGGCCCGAACGAACACCTCGGCGGCCAGATCACCACCCGCATCGACCGCATCGCCGCCGTCCACTCCACCGCGAAGGTCTGGGTGACCGTCACGATCCACGCGCCGACCGCCCCCGACGAACCCGCGACCCGAACCGCCATGACCGCCTACGTGAACCAAACCCTCACGCTCATGACCGTCGGCCAGTAACGGCTTCGAAGCAACCGAACGCCCAGTTAGAGATCGAGCTTGCCTGGTAGGTCTCTTTGACCAGCGCTGGAGTTGTTTCTGGTCCGGAAGCTCGCGCTTCCCCAGGTAGCCGAACCGCACCGCGTACACCCGACTAATGCGACAGGTGTGGCGTGCACGCGCGACTCGCCGATGGACGTGCCGGGATGAAGGCAGATGCTCGAGGCCGTGAGCTCTATTGCGGACGCCTCCGCCACAATGGAGCCCCCATGATGAGGAGGCTCCCTATGACGGGGTTGTTCGACGGGTTCGAGGGCTACCGCGTCGTAAGCGAAGCCGAGTCGCGTGAGGCGTTGACGAGCGCGTTGGTCGCAGTCGATGCCAACGTTCTGCTTAACCTCTACCGATACAATGCCCGGACGACGGCGGACCTTCTGAAGATCTTCGAGAAGCTTGGTGAGCGCCTCGTCGTGCCCCACCAAGCGATGCGCGAGTTCCACCGCAACCGGCTCAAGGCGATCGGCAATCCCGATCAGGCGACCGGCGAGGCCCGCGCCGCCTTCGACAAGAGCCGCGCCGGCACGGTGCGCGCGTTGGAGACATGGTCCAAGCACCTGGCCATAGACGACGCCGAGGTGCAGCGCCTGCAGAGCGATATCAATGCGGTGTACCAGCGCCTGCAGGAGGCGATCGATCGTGCGACACCGGACCGGGTGCATCCCTCGACGTCCGCAGATGAAGATCCCGTGCTGAGCAGGCTGTCGGACCTGCTGGCCGGCAGGGTGTTGCGGCGTCCCGCCGAGGAGACCTGGCAGGCGTTGATCGACGAGGGCAAGGAGCGCGTGGACCGTCTCGTGCCACCTGGGTACCTGGATGCGGAGAAAGGCGATCAGTACCCGGAGGGCGCCGCTGGCGACTTCCTTGTGTACACGCAAGCCAGTCATGAGGCCAAGACGCGCCAGATGGACCTCATCATCGTCACCAACGACGAGAAGGAGGACTGGTGGTGGCGTCGCGGCCAGGACCTCATCGGCCCGCGCCAGGAGATGACGAAGGAGTTTTTCGACCGGACCGGCCAGCGCCTGCACCTGATGCGTCCCAGCGATCTGCTCGATCGCTCCCCGGCCCTCGACGTCGAGGTCAGCCCCGAGTCCGCCAGGGACGCGGACATCAGGCGTTCGGACATCGACGAAATCGGTCTGTGGACGGCCGAAGCGCTCGACATGCTGCTCCAGCGTCTACTCGCCGAGGGGCGACGTGACCTCGCTGACGTGATCACCACCGCGGCGGCCGAGGGCGGCACGATTGGACGCGACGAGATCTATGCCGTGTGCGGCTACCAGGACGACCGGATGCTGCGCGGCATCACCCGGCCCACTGCACGGATCACTGCCGACCTGCAGTCTTCGAAGCTGCTGCCGCCGTCGGTGATGCCGATGCTGACGCCGCTGTACCACGGTCCCGGACCGTTACATGCGATACGTATACCGTCTGAGGTCGCGGAGATGCTCGGCCAGACGGCGCCCCTCGGCTCGGAGTCGGACTCCGAACCGACCGGCAAGTATCAGCCGCTCACCGCGTACCTGGCGGCGCTGGACACCGATGCGGAGTCGATGACCTTCGGCGATATCGAAGACATCCTCGGCGACACGCTGGCGCCGTCCGCCCGCAAGCACCTGCCGTACTGGTACTCGTCCCACAACTCGCTCGGGAAGGCCATCGCGGCTGCGGGCTTCAAGGCTCGCGGCGTCCGGATAGAGACCGAGACGGTCGAGTTCGTCCGACGCTAGACAACTCCCGAACCGGTGGTGGGTTGCGTCCACGGTGCCGCCGACGGACTCCCACGTGCGGGCCTTACGCTCTTTGAGCGCCTTGTGGGTGTCGATCTCGGGTTGGTGCTCTGGGTGCGGTGAGCGGTCATCCTCGTTGTCGATTTCCGAAGTCGTCTGCACGGATGTCTGTACTCCTCTGCACGCGGTGAGTGGGGCGGGATCCGGCCGGTACAGCTCGGGATCCCGCCCAGGGCGTTCGCAAGGTCGAGGTATGTCCGTTCTAGGTGAGTCCGAGTATTTGTAGGGATCGGTATGGATCTCGGCTGTTTCGGCGCAGGGTTGCTGCGATCGAGGTGGCGCCGTTGAGGCGGAGGAGGCTGATCGCGGTGTTGCGAAGGGTGGCCAGGGCGCGAGGCGCGTTGCCTGTGCGTAGCCGGCTGGCGTCCTCGCGGTAGGTGGTGTCGCGAATATGGTGAAGGACCTCGATGGCCCAGTGTCCGCGTAGCCAGTCGGCCAGGTCAGCGGGACCGGCCGCGGCTGCGGTCAGGCTGGTGATCGCGTACACGGTGACGGTGGACCAACGTCCGGTGGCCGGGTTGTGTCGGCGGCGCCGGATACGCAGGGCCTGGGCCGCGTGTGGGAAGTCCAGCGCGAGCGGCCCCAGACAGGTGACCGCCTGCAACTCCCGGATGTCGTAGCGGCCGTGCCCGCGCTCACGGGTGGCGTCCAGGGCGGGGATCTTCCCCCAGGGCAGGGCCTTGACCTGTCGGTAGAGCCGTGGCTGATTGCGCTTGACGACGAAGACGTATCCGGCGTGTTTGTCCTCGACCAGCCAGCGGGCATGCTCGCGCTGGGTGTGCAGCGCGTCCGCCGTGATGACCGCCCCGGCCAGGTCCAGACCGTCGAGCAACGGCTGGAACCGGCTGATCTCATTCGTCTTCCCATTAACGTCGATCTGCGCCAGGACGATCTGCTCGGCCTGGTCCAACGCGGCCAGCAGGTGCGCCTGAGACCCGGCCGGGCCGCTGCCACGCAGCGTCTTGCCGTCAACGGCGATCACCCGCCGACCCCGCCCGGTCACACCGGCCCGGCCGAGCAGCCAGCGACACACCGCGGCATCCAACGCGTCGGCGTCGATGCCGGCCAGCACCCGGCCCAGCGTGCCGTCATCAGGCACCCGCCGGGCCCCGGTCAAGGCGTCGCGGGCCGCGCCGAGACGGTCCCACACCGCGTCCGGCAGATCCGCAGCCCACTCGACGATCTCCACGACCCGGCTGGATCCCGAGAGCACCGCCGCGATCGCCATCGCGAGCAGCCCCGGCAGCGCATAGATCCGACCCCGGGCATCACGCGGGTCCGGCACCTCGGCAAGGACCTGCAGCAACCCCGGCGTGTCCCGCTCCGACAACGGCGACACGCCACCCAGGCGTGCGGACAACCCGCCGATCAACAATGATGCTTCCACGAGCGCGGTCTTCCTCGATCATCCAGTCTAGACACCTGAATGATCACCAGAAGGCCGCGCTCTCTCACGTACCCGCCGGAACCGGCGTGACTACCCCACAATCGGCAATCCGGTCATCTCACTACCTTGCGAACGCCCTGGACCTTGCCGCCTTCGCACACCAGGACCTGCCGTTCGAATCCCTGGTGGAGGCGCTGAATCCGGCCCGATCACTCGCACGTCACCCGCTTTTCCAGGTGTTGCTGGTCGCGCAGAACAACGAGACACCGGCATTCGGGCTTGACGATCTCGCGGTCACCGTCGACGAGTCCGGGCCCGACGTCGCGAAGTTCGACCTATCGTTCAGCATCACCGAGCGGCACACCCCCACGCGCGCCGTGCAGGGGATCGACGTGCTTGTCGAGTACTCCATCGACCTGTTCGATCACACCACCGTCGAACGGCTGACCGGGTACTTCGTGGAGCTGCTACGGGCCGCCGTGACCGACCCTGATCGACCGATCGGTTCCCTGGACCTGATGCCGGGCGCTGAACGCCACCGGGTGCTGTTCGGGTGGAACGACACCGCTCGGGCGGTGACCCGTGATCGGTTGCCCGAACTCTTACGAGACCAGGCAGCCCGGACCCCGGACGCGGTGGCGCTGCGGTACGAGGACGAGTCTGTCACCTACGCCGACCTGGACGCGCGGTCGCACCGGATGGCGCGCCTTCTCGCGGCGCGTGGCTGCGGACCGGAGCAGACGGTGGCGTTGGCGGTGCCGAGGTCGGTGGACCTGGTCGTCGCGCTGCTGGGTGTGGTCAAGTGCGGTGCCGCATACCTGCCGCTCGGCCCCGACTACCCGGCAGAGCGGATCGAGTACATGCTGCGCGACAGCGCCCCCGCCTGCGTGCTGACCACTCAGGCGATGGCCGCGCGGATACCACGCGAAGCGCCCCGGATCCTCCTTGACACCACCCAGGTGGCGGAGGAACTGGCCGGGTGGTCCGACGCCGAGTTCACCGACGCGGACCGTACCGCACCGCTGCAGCAGACCCATCCGGTCTACATCATCTACACCTCGGGTTCCACCGGCCGCCCCAAGGGAGTCGTATTCCCCTCCGAAGCGTTGGTGAACCTCCTCGCCTGGCATGCGGAGATCATGCCCTACCGGCCCGGGTTGACCACGGCACAGTTCGCCTCGCTCAGCTTCGACGCGGCGGCACAGGAGATCTTCTCCGTGTTGACCTCCGGCAAGACGCTCGCCATACCAAGGGACGACGTGCGCAGAGACACCGAGGAACTCGTGCGCTGGCTCGACCGGTACGCGGTGAACGAACTGTTCGCGCCCACCTCCGTGGTCGAAGAGATCATCACGACCGCGCTGGCGCTGGGGATCGAGCTAACGGACCTCGTCGATGTCGCGCAGGCCGGTGAGGCGCTGATCCTTCGCCAGCCGCTGCGCACCTTCTGCGCGGCGCGGCCAGGCCGACGGCTGCACAACTACTACGGTCCCACCGAGACACACGTCGTCACCGGCTGGACCGTCCCAGACGACCTGTCGACGGGCGACGTCTCGCCCCCGATCGGGCCGCCGATCTGGAACTGCCGAACCTACATTCTCGACGCGTCCCTGCAGCCGGTCCCGGCCGGTGTGGTCGGCGAGCTGTACATCGCCGGTGAGCAGGTCGCCCGGGGCTACCTGAACCGGCCAGGGCTCACCGCGCAGCGGTTCGTGGCGAATCCGTACGGTGCCGAGGGGACCCGGATGTACCGCACCGGGGACCTGGCGCGCTGGCGTCCGGACGGGGCGATCGAATTCCTCGGACGTATCGACTTCCAGGTCAAAATCCGGGGACTCCGGATAGAGCTGGGGGAAATAGAGGCCGTGCTGGCCGGGCTGCCCGAGGTGGCCCGCGCGATGGTGCTGGCCCGCGAGGACCGGACCGGGGACAAACGACTAGGCCGTGTGTCATAAGTGCTCGTGGCCCTGGCTGTGAGGTGATCGGCTGGGTGTGTCGGTGATCGATATGCGGTGAGGTCTCCGGTAGATGGGTTATCGACCAAGACAACCATCTGCACGGAGACCTCGTGGCCAGCGTAGCGGTGACGAGGCGGCACGACCTGACCGACGCGCAGTGGGCGGTGCTGGAGCCGTTGCTGCCCGGGCGGAAGAAGCCGGGTCGGCCGCCGAAGTGGAGCAAGCGGCAGCTCATTGACGGGATCAGGTGGCGGGTCCGTACGGGTGCGCCGTGGCGGGACGTGCCGGACTGCTATGGGCACTGGCGGACGGTGTACGGGCTGTACCGGCGCTGGCAGCGGGCGGGGGTGTGGGCGGGGATCCTGGCCGGGTTGCAGGGTAGGGCCGACGCGCTCGGGTTGATCTCCTGGGACGTGAGTGTGGACTCCACGATCGTGCGGGCGCATCAGCACGCCGCCGGCGCCCGCCGGGGCAGTCACACGCAGGTCGAGCCGCCGGGCGGCAGCAGCGCCGCCGAGCCGGCGGATCACGCGCTGGGCCGGTCCCGGGGCGGTCTGACGACCAAGCTGCACCTGGCCTGCGAGCAGGGCCGCATGGTGCTGGCGTTCGTCATCACCGGTGGGCAGCGCGGCGACAGCCCGCAGTTCACCACTGTGCTGGACCGCATCCGGGTGCCTCGTCTCGGTGTCGGCCGGCCCCGGTGTCGGCCGCAGCGGGTCCTGGCGGACAAGGCGTACAGCAGCAAGGCCAACCGCGGCTACCTGCGGCGCCGTGGTATCGGCTGTGTCATCCCGGTCAAGGCCGACCAGGCCGCGAACCGTCGTAAGAAGGGCTCGGCGGGTGGCCGGCCACCCGCCTTCGACCCCAGCGCATACCGGCAGCGTCACGCCGTGGAGTGCGGCATCAGCCTGCTCAAACAGCACCGTGCCGTGGCCACCCGCTACGACAAACTCGCAGTGCGCTACGAAGCCACCGCCACCATCAGCATGATCGACAACTGGCTCCGGCGCCTCGAACGGCACTTATGACACACGACCTAATCGCGTACGTGGTCGCGCACCCCGGCAGCGATCCGGATCCGATCGAGCTGCGGCGAGCGAGCGCCAGGACGCTGCCGCAGTACATGGTCCCTTCCGTGGTGGTGGTACTCGACTCCATCCCGTTGACGCCGAACGGCAAGGTGGACCGGGCGGCGCTGCCCGCACCGGACTACCTGGCGGCGGTACGGGGCCAGGCTCCCCGGGACGCCCGCGAGGAGGTGCTCTGCCGCCTCTTTGCCGACGTGCTCGGTGTCGCCCACGTGGGTACCGACGACAACTTCTTCGAACTCGGCGGGCACTCCCTGCTGGCGACCCGTTTGATCAGCAGGATCCGCGCCGAACTCGGCTGCGATCTAGGCATCGGCGATCTGTTCGACGCGCCCACGGTGCTGGGCGTGGCGCAACGGTTGACAGCCGGACCCTCGTCCCGCCCGGCCCTGCGCCGGATGCGACCTGTCGCCGGTACCGGCGGCCACCAGTAGCACCGCGTCACCAGGAAGGACTTGCTCATGTTGTCGTACGAGAGTATCGACCTGTATCGCGAGGACGGGTTCCTGTTCGCGGATCCCCTTACCGAAAAGGAGACAGACCTTCTACGCGAACAGGCCGATCGTGAGTTTCTGCGGGATTCTCCCGGCCGGATGTTGGAGAAGGACGGTTTCACGGTGCGCGGGGTGCACGGGTCGCACGTGGTGAACAGCACGTTCGCCCGGCTGGTACGGCACCCGAAGATCGTCACACCGGCCACGCAGCTACTGGGTGGCCCCGTATATGTGCACCAGTTCAAGATCAATGCAAAGAAGGCGCTAACCGGCGATGTGTGGCCCTGGCACCAGGACTACATCTTCTGGAACCTGGGTGACGGAATGCGTCGCCCCGACGTGGTGAACGTCGCCGTCTTGCTGGATGAGGCGACCGATCTGAACGGTCCACTGCTCGTCCTGCCCGGCTCACACAAGTGCGGGTCTCTGGAAGTGGCGAGGCGGACGACCGTCGGTGGCGACGGGGCGTGGCGGTCCGACATCTCCGCAGATCTGGTCTACGCCATCGACGCGCCGCTGCTGTCCGAGCTCACCGAGACTACAAAAGTGACCGCCATCAAAGGGCCGCCCGGCTCGATCCTCCTCTTCGATCCCCTGCTCGTACACGCCTCGGGCGTGAACATGGCTCCCTACGATCGGCGCATGATCCTCGTCACCTACAACCGGGTGGACAATCCACTCGGGGAGGTGCCCAGCCCTCGACCGGACTTCCTCGCCGCCCGGGACAACACGCCGGTCAGGCCGCTCGACCCCGGCGCCGACCTTTTCGCCTGATCGACTAGGGGTTTCGCCGTACGCTTATAGCGTAGAGGATCGTATTGATAGCGGTGGTAACGGCAATCAAAATGTTCGTGCACCGTCACCAACGGTGTGCCAGGCAGATCCACTCCAGGTCGTTCGTGCTCGCGGTCCCATAGCGGGGCGTCACCCAGCTGCGGCTCAACGCACAGCGACGTCAGTAAGGAGCGCGTCCTGACAACCGTAAAGACTGTCGGCCGCCCGACCAAGGTAGGCCTCGCCACCCTGGTGCGACTGCTCGCCACACGCGCGCGGCCGTACCGGAACACCGTGATCGCGGTGGTCGTCCTCCAGGCTCTCCAGGCTGTCGCCCTGCTCTTCCTACCGCTTCTGAACGCCGACATCATCGACAACGGCGTCCTGAAGGGCGACACCGGTCACATCATTCGCGTCGGCTCCCTGATGATCGCCGTGACCGTGGTGCAGGGATTGGCCACCGTCTACGCGGTCCAGCTGAGCGCCCGGGTGGCGATGGCCGTCGGCCGGGACCTACGGGAAGCTGTCTACCAGCGAGTGCAGCGATTCTCGGCCCAAGAGATGCAGCGGATCGGCGTCCCCTCGCTCATCACGCGGACGTCCAACGACATCCAGCAGGTGCAGACATTCCTGCTCTCGACGCTGACCCTGGTCGTCACCGCGCCCGTCATGGGCCTGGGTGGAATCGCGCTCGCGATGGCCCAGGACGTTGCCCTGGCCCTGGTGCTGGCGGCGCTGCTCCCGCTCCTCGGCCTCATCGTCGCGCTGCTGATCCGGCGGATGCGCCCACTGTCGGCGGCTATGCAGGTCCGGATCGACGGCGTCGGCCGGGTGCTGCGCGAGCAGATACCGGGCATCCGCGTGACGCGGGCCTTCGTCAAACACGACTTCGAGCAGGCCCGCTTCGCGCGCGCCAACCAGGAGCTGACCGACGTCTCGGTACGGCTCGGGCGGGTGAGCACATTGCTGTTGCCGCTCGTGGTGAACACGGTCAATGTCTGCGGCGTCTTCCTCGTCTGGATCGGCGGCTTCCGGGTGGAGAGCGGCGCGATGCAGATCGGGGCGTTCGTTGCGCTGCTCACCTACCTGGTCATGGTCCAAGGGGCGGTACTGACCGCCGCCTTCGTGGCGATCGGCCTGCCGCGTACCGAGGTATGTGCCGGTCGGATCGACGAGGTGTTGTGGACGCAGCCGAGCGTCATCCCGCCTGCGGAGCCCGTCAGGACCTTCCGCACCCCCGGCCACGTCTTGCTCGATGGGGTGTCATTCCGGTACCCGTCAGCCGAAAGGGACGTTCTGCACAACGTCGACCTCGTGGCCGGCCCAGGCACGACCACCGCGATCGTCGGCTCGACCGGCAGTGGCAAATCCACCCTGGTCAGCCTGGTCTGCCGGTTGTTCGATCCGACCGGGGGCCGCGTGCTGGTCGGCGGGGAGGATGTGAAGACACTCGACCCCGGACTGCTCACCACGGCCATCGCCGTGGTGCCGCAGCAGGCGCACCTGTTCTCCGGCACGGTGGCGTCCAACCTCCGCTACGGACGACCCGACGCAACGGACGAGGAACTCTGGCACGCCCTGGACATCGCACAGGCAAGCGACTTCGTCTCGGCTCTCGACGGCAAGCTTGAGGCTACTATCGCCCAGGGCGGGACAAACCTCTCTGGCGGGCAGCGACAGCGGCTGGCAATCGCGCGCGCCCTGGTGCGGCGACCGCAGATCTACCTGTTCGACGACTGCTTCTCCGCGCTGGACCACAACACCGACACAGCGCTGCGAAAGGCGCTGGCATCGCAGATCGCCGACGCCACCACCATCATCGTCGCGCAGCGCATCAGTACGATCGCGCAGGCCGAGCGGATCGTGGTGCTCGACGAGGGCAAGGTTGTCGGTGTCGGCACACACGAGGAGTTGTTGCGGCACAGCCCGGTCTACCAGGAGATCATGCAGTCGCAGCACGGAGAGGCTCCACAGTGACCGCACAGACCTCAACAAGGACGCCGCGGCAGACATCCAAGGCCGAACCGTCGCAGAACCCAGTGGCAGAGACGCCAGCCGGTTTCCGGCAGACATCGCGTCGACTAATCGCGATGCTGCGTCCGTACCGCAGGCTCGCCGGAGTCGGGGCGCTCGGCCTCGGTAGCATCGTGCTGAACGTGAGCGGGCCCTGGCTGCTGGGCCAGGCCACAAACCTGATCTTCGCGGGCTACCTCGGTCAGCGGTTTCCATCAGGCGGGACAAAGGAAGAGATCGCCGAGCGGCTCCGCGGAGAGGGCGCCGACGTCCTCGCCGCACTAGTCGGTACGGTGGACTTCACACCCGGCCGCGGCATCGACTTCCGCGCGCTGGGTCTGACGCTCCTCGCGGTCTTGGCGGCGTACGTGGGCTCGGGCCTGTTCTGGATCATGCAAGGCCGCCTCACCACGAACCTTGTCCAGCAGGCACTCTTCGGCCTACGCCAACAGGTGGAGGCGAAACTCTCCCGACTGCCGCTGTCCTACTTCGACCAGCGGCCCCGCGGTGAGGTGCTGAGCCGCACGACGAACGACATCGACAACATCGCCCAGGGCCTGCAGCAGACGATCAGCCAGATCACCAACTCGCTGCTTCTCTTGGTAGGGGTACTGGGGATGATGGTGTGGATCTCCCCACTGCTCGCCGCGGTGGCTCTCATCGCAGTGCCGATGTCGATCTACCTCACGAAGGTGATCGGCAAACGGTCGCAGGCACAGTTCGCCCAGCAGTGGAAAACCGCGGGAGACCTTAACGCCCACGTGGACGAGGTCTACACCGGCTACGCGCTGGTCAAGATGTTCGGACACGAGAAGGAGAGCCTGGCTGCTTTCCGGACGCACAACGAGCGGCTCTACCGGTCATCGACTCGGGCGCAGTTCATCAGCGGCACCATCGGGCCCGTGACGACCCTGATCGGGAACGTCAGCTACGTCCTGATCGCTGTGATCGGTGGCCTGCAGCTGGCCTCGGGCGCGCTGTCGGTGGGTGCGGTACAGGCGTTCATCCAGTACTCCCGCCAGTTCACCCAACCGTTGATGGCTCTGGCGAACCTGTCGAGCCTGGTGCAGTCCGCGGTCGCCTCGGCGGAACGGGTCTTCGTATTCCTGGACGCCCCCGAAGAGACTCCTTCAGCAGCGACGGAAGAGCGGCCGACCCAGGGCCGAGTGTGTTTCGAGGCGGTCTCATTCCGGTATCAAGACAACAAACCATTGATCGAGAGCCTCTCGCTGACCGTCGAGCCGGGCCGATCGGTGGCCATCGTCGGCCCGACAGGTGCCGGCAAGACGACGCTGGTGAACCTCCTCATGCGGTTCTACGATGTCACCGCCGGCCGGATCAACATCGACGGCGCCGACATCCGGGATATGGACCGCGACCAGCTCCGGTCCGCCATCGGTATCGTCACCCAGGACCCGTGGCTGTTCGGCGGCACGATACGCGAGAACATCGCCTACGGACGCGACTCGGCGACCGATGACGAGATCGTCGCCGCGGCACGAGCCGCACACGTCGACCACTTCGTACGGACCCTTTCTAACGGCTACGACACGGTGATCGATACCGAGGGCGGGGGAGTGAGTGCCGGCGAGCGACAGCTGATCACGATCGCCAGGGCGCTCCTCGCCGACCCGGTGATCCTGGTCCTAGACGAAGCGACCAGCTCGGTCGACACCCGCACCGAGTTGCTGATTCAGCAGGCCATGGCCCGGCTCAGCACGGGCCGGACCAGCTTCGTGGTGGCACACCGACTCTCCACCATCCGCGAGGCCGACCTCATCCTGATGATGGAAGACGGCGCGATTGTCGAGCAGGGCACGCATAGAGAACTACTGGCCGCAGGAGGGCCGTACGCACGAATGCACGCCGCGCAGAGCGTCTAGTTGTCCGCTGCGGTCGGCACTGGGCACCGGTCACGTGCCCCCGTTTACCCCCCCGAAAACCCGTGCCAAGTGTCGGTCAGCAGCGGCAAGTGTTGATCAGTTGACGGTCATGTCTGTGCAGGTCAACAGACGGTTCCGACTACCAATGACAAACCTGGGGGGCGTGAACGAGACGTCCCCGGACAGCGGCGCAGGCGACGGATCGGTGATGAGGGTGGCAGACTGCGGCACGACGAAGCTCCGTTTGAACCAGATCTGTGAGAGGACCTGGTCTCAACGGAGCTTCGTCCATATCCGACACGCCACCAAACACATCGTCACTCCCCGCCACTATCGATCATGAAACGGCCGTGGTCGAGACCTCCGCCAACTCGGCGTCGAAAGAAGGCGCTGCCTCCGAGTTTCACGTTCTCCAGATGAACCTTTGCAATAGTGGGCTTGCCGCTTGTTACTCGAACGGGCATTCGCTCAGCAGCGCCACCTACTTGATCGCGACCGAGCGGCCCAACGCTGTGTTCGTCAGCGAAATCTGCGAGCCGGACCTATACACCCTCGCATATGGCGGAGTGGGAGACATCTATCCCGACTATCCTGCCACCTATTTCGTCCCGATCAGGAACTCTTCTGGAAACATCATTCAGTGCACAGGTGGCCGGGGAAGCTACGGCAGTGGAATCTTCGTAGACAACAACTACGCCTACACCTGGCAGGGGGGAAATTACAGTGCGCAGTTCGGATCGGGCGAAGCCCGAAGCTACGGGTGCGCGCGATTCAGTAGCTTTATCGGCTGCGTAACCCATCTTGAGTCCCGTTCGAAGTCGGTAGCGATGGCGCAGTGCAATGAGCTCATGAACACGAGGATTCCCCAGTTCAAGTCAACGTACAACCAGCCAGCCAGCGTTCCGGTAATCGCGTCCGGCGACCTGAACCTTGAGTACAACACAAGCGATCCGTACAACGTGCAGAACTGTGTTCCCTCTAGCTACTGGCGCAAGGGGAACGGCGGAGGTAACTGGATAGGTGTCGTTGATCTTTCAGAGGTGTTTGGCCGGGGTGGGTCGTTGACCGTTCGTGCCCGCCGATCCTTCGCAGCCGTCGTATGAGCAGCTGCTTGCGCTGAACGCGGACCTGTTCGCCCGGTTGGATCAGGCGCTCGGGCGGATCGCGGAGCTGGAGGCTGACCTCAGTACGGCGAAGTGCCGGATCGCTGATCTGGAAGCCCAGCTGAAGCAGTCGTCGAAGAACTCCTCGAAACCGCCGTCGACGGACGGGCTGGCCAAGCCGGCACCCAAATCTTTGCGCGGTAGGTCCGGGCGGGGGCCGGGGCGCCCGGCCGGGCAGCCCGGCACCACTCTGGAGCAGGTCGCCGACCCCGACGTCATCGTGCGGCACACCCCCGAGGTGTGCGCGGGCTGCGACAACGATCTGGCCGGCGCGGCCGAAGTGTCCGTGACCCGGCGGCAGGTGTTCGACATTCCGGAACCGACGGTCGTGGTGACCGAGCATCAGATCGTCACCCTCGCCTGCCCGTGTGGACATCGCACCACCGGCATCGGGCCCGCCGAGGCCACCGCGCCTGCCGTGTACGGGCCGCGGATCGCCGCGATCGGGGTCTACCTGCTGCACGGGCAGTTCCTGTCGATCGGCCGTACCGCCGACGCGCTGCGGGACCTGTTCGGCCTGCCGGTCGCGGCGGCCACGGTCACCGCCTGGGTCAAACGCACCGCCCTCGGCATCATCGAGCAGGTGCTGCCGGTGATCCGCGACCGGATCCGGCAGGCGCCGGTCGTGCACTTCGACGAGACCGGGATGCGCGTCGAAGGCCGTCTGGCCTGGCTGCACTCCGCGTCCACCGGCACCGACGTGCTCCTCACGGCGCACCGCAGACGCGGCACCGCCGCCATTGACGACGCCGGTGTCCTGCCCGGCTTCACCGGTGTCGCCGTGCACGACGCGTGGGCGCCATACGACACCTACACCAGCGCCAACCACGCCCTGTGCAACGCCCACGTGCTGCGTGAACTGGCCTACGTCACCGACACCGCCACCGGCCCCACCGCCGACCTCGCCACCCAAGCCATCAACGCGCTGCGCCGGCTCAACCGCCTGGCCGACGACGCCCACACCGGGCAGGACACAGCGAACCCGGACGCCCTACGCGAGCAGCAGCACCTGCTGCGCTCCGCCGTCGTGCTCGGCGCGCAGGCCACCGCCGGCCGCGACGGCAAACTCCAGCGCAAACACCACGCCCTGTTCGTCCGGCTCCGCGACCGCCGCGACGACTACCTACGATTCGTCACCGACCCGGCCGTCCCCTTCGACAACAACGCCGCCGAACAGACCATCCGTATGCCGAAACTACGGATCAAGGTCTCCGGAAGCATGCGCACCATGACCGGCGCCGAACACTTCGCCGCCATCCGCAGCTACACCGCCACCGCCATCCGCCAAGGCAACAACATGCTCGACGCCCTGATCCAAGCCGTCACCGGAAACCCCTGGATCCCCGCCACCACCTGAGCAAATCGGCGTACACGCATACCCGATGTTCCAGCACCTATCCAGTTACGCTATGACGATACTGACCGTAAGCGGCCGGGGGAGGCGCGGCATCCCGTAAGGCTAGACGAGTTGTTCCGAATTCCGGTCAGTGGTCGTAGGCGATCAGTGACCGGGTGACGGGCGCGCCGGTCTTGTTGTTGTGCCAGATCGCGGCTGCCATGGCCAGGAGACGCTGGGCCACTCGTACGGCGACCCCGGTGAAGGTTCGTCCGCCGTGTTGTTCCAGGTCGAGTTGGCCTTTGAGGGTGTCATTGACCGACTCGATCAACTGTCGGACCTTCTTCAACATGGGCTCGCCGTAGCGGGCCTTCTCCCGCTTGCGTGACGGACGCAGCAGTTCGATGCCCTGCACGGCCAGGTCCCTCTCGAACGTCTTGGACGCGAAGCCCTTGTCCGAGATCAGCAGGATGCCCTGGTGTTCGGCGACCACACCGGCCTCGACCTCCAGCATCGCGGCCAGGACTTCCCGCTCGCCGATCTTCGGGTTGGCCAGGGCCCACAGGATCGGCATCCCGGTCGGGGTACACACCAGGTACAGCCGTAGCCCCCAGAAGAACCGGGAGTGCGAGGCGCAGTAGCCGTACCCGGCCCAACCGGCCAGGTCCGAGCGTTGCACCGTCGGGCGGGACATGCCGCACGGGATCGGGGTGGAGTCGACGATCCAGTGGTTGTCGAACCAGAAGTCACTGTCGCGGGCCAGGTCCCGGATCACCTTCTTGACCAGCGGCAGGGCGGCGCGGAGCCGCTTGTTGTAGCCCGGCCGCTGGGGCAGGTACGGGAACATGCCGGCCAGGTGGATGCGGGCGTAGCGAATCCAGTGCGCCTCCGAGCGGGCGCCGAGCAGTACCTGCGCCACGGCCAGGCAGACCAGCTCGGAGTCGGTCAGCAGCGGTGGCCTGCCACGCCACCGGGGCGTCCGGATACTGTCGTCGATCTTCACGTACAGTGCGGTCAAGAGGGTGTCCAAGTCTTGCGTCACAACACGATCTTGGATGCCCTCTCTTCATGCCCAGACATCGACCCCTGACATCGGAACTACTCGTCTAGCTCTTCCACGGCGCCCTGATCACTCAGACCCACGTTCGGCTCCTGCTGCTGGTCACTGCCATCGTTGAAACGATCGTACGGAGTGGGCTCTCCGCGTCCATCAGCGACGGCAGGCGCCCTGAAGGTGTCTCTCCTCGGCGCCTCCGCTTGGCGGCACGTTCGCGCCGAGTCCGCGGACGCTCGCAGCTGGCGGGGCACACTAAGTGGACGTCACTGTGAACGCTTCCGGTGCAGGTGGGCCGTCAGGACCTCGTGCAGGGTGTCGAGGTGGTGCCACACCTGCCGGGTGTCGGCGTCGCCCTGCGCGGTGAGGTCGTGGTGCGGGTTGTGCCAGTGCCGATCCCAACGCGCTTCCAGGGGCTTGCTGCTGCGCACGCCCGAGCTGCCGACGCGGGCGTGCGGGTCACGATCGACCTTGATGGCCGTGCCGTCGACCAGCAGCGCATAGCACTCGCTCTTCAAGTCGAACGCCGACCTGACCGAGCCGGTCCCGGACGGGCTGCGCAGCGTGCGGGCGAGCTGCTGCCACGACCCGTCGACGGAGTCGAGGGTGCTCACCCCGACACCGACGTAGACCGCGTCGCCCGGCAGGGTCATGTCACCGCCGTTGACCATCGACCGCTCCGGACCCAACGGATGCCACCACCGTCCCCGCACCCTGCCATGGGCGATGTTGTCCAAAGCGATGGCAGTCAGGTCCGCCAGCAGCGCTACGACGTTCTCCGACTCGGGAGCCGCTAGGAACATCCGGTAGGCGGTGTGCAACCGGAATCCCTGAGGCTCCGTCGACGGCGGCGCGGCGAAGAACAGCATCACCGCGTGCGGGCCGAGGGCCTCCCGCGTCCCGTACCGCTCATCAGCGGCGAGCAGATGCCCCCCATTCAAACCCTTACACCGGTAGAGCACCTGGTGCCGCAGCTCCATCCACCAACGGCGGTCGGCGTCCGACTCACCCGCCGAGCCGCTCTCCGACTCTCCGGCTGCCGCAGTCGACGGCTCCGCCGCAGGCTGAGGCGGCTCCGGCGGAGGCTCAGGCGTCTGTGGCGGAGGTTCCGCAAGACGTTCGTACGCGACCGACGGTGGCCCGTACCCAGGCCCAGGCGGCGGTCCGTACCCAGGTGCGGGCTGTGGCCCGTAGCCAGGTGCGGGTGGCGGTCCGTATCCAGGTGCGGGTGGCGGTCCGTGGTCGGGCCGGGGTCGGTGGTCGGCGGGCGGCCGGTGCGCGGCGGGCGAGGGCACCTGGCGGTGCTCCGGGCTCCAGCCGGAATGCACGGGGTCGACCGGGCGGCCGGGAGGTCGTCGCGCGTGAGTCATCATCATCGGCCCGTCAGATCGAGATGTGGACGGCATCGGGCACCGCGTTCGGCTGCGGAGTACCGTCACCGATCCCGGCGTAGACCTCCGGCCGGGACTGCCGCACGTACTGGGCCCACATCCCACCCACGACCGCGGCGGCGATGATGATCGTGGGCAACAGCAACGGAAACGGGGATCCGGGCGCAGCCCCCAGCAGACTCCCGACGTTGAGAACCATCGCGGCCAGCACCACCGTCCCCGCGATCAGGCCCAGCACCGGAGCGATCCGCCACTCCCACACGCCGCCCCGCTCACCCCGCACCTCAGGTGGGGCGAGCAGCGCGGCCAGCGACGCGGCCAGCAACAGGCTCAGCAAACCCAGCGCACCCAACGTCGAGCACCAGGTGAACATCTGACCCACCGGATCGGCGCCAGCCACCGCGAACCCCGCCACCACCACACCGGCGACGACCGACTGCGTCAGCGAGCCGCCACGCGGCGCACTGACCCGCGTGCCGCCCTCGGCCCCCGCGAGCCGAGCCGGCAACACACCCTCCCGCGCCATCGCGAACACATACCGCGCGACCACAGCGTGGAAGGACAGCTTCGCGGTGAGAATCGCCAGGAGCAGCATCACCCCCGCCAGCGCCGCCACCGAGCTACCAGCCCGGCTCAGGATCGTGAACGGCAGATCGCCGTCCGCCGCAGCCATCTCACCGACGACGGCGGGGCCAACCGCCACGCCCATCGCCCACGCCGCCACCGCATACACCCCACCCAGGACGAGCGCGCCGACGACCGAGGCCCGACCGACCGACCGCCGGTCGACGGCCTCCTCCACGAACGACCCCGGCGTGTCGACACCCATCAGCGAGGCCACGCAGAACGCCACCGCCCCGCCGATACCACCGACCATCAACCCCGAGATGTCGAAACCCGCCCACACGTCACCGGCCGACGCCTGCCCCACACCGGCCAACACGAACATCGCGACGAGCAGCAGCGACACCACCAGCACGACCGCCAGCAGCCACGTCGACCGAACGATCGGCGCGCGACCGAACGCCGCGACCCCCACCAGGGCGATGCCCGCCCACACCCACCACGCCCCACCGACCTGAGCCGCCAGCGTTGCGCCGAGCAGCCCGTACAGACTGATCTGGATCGCGTTGTAGGCCACCAGCGCGACCATGCCCCCAGCCACACCCCAACCACGACCCAACCCACGGGCGAGAATCCCGTAATAGGCCGCCGGATGCCCCACCTGACGCGCCATCGCCGTGTAACCCACCGCCAACACCGCCACCACACCCGCGACCAGCACATACGTCAGCGGCAACGCGGTGACGCCTGTGGTCACGTAGATCGCGGGGATACCACCGACCAGAACAACCAACGGCGCCGACGCCTGCGCCCCGAACACCCACAACCCAAACGGCGTCACCGTCCGACGCGCCAACGCCACCTGCACTCCCGCCGTCACCGCACCTCACCCCGCTCCGGGGAGTCAGGGCACGACGAGTCACAGCAGCCGGACACCGGATGCCCGACCACCGCAGATGCGTTGGCCGCCACCACATACACCGCCGCCGGCCGCACCGGCCCAACACGCCAGAAGCCCCGGTCACGGGCCACGGCACGGTCGGCCATGTGCCGGTCGGCCGTGAACCCGAACAGGTCGTGGCGACCGTCACGCCACTCCCGACGCACCGCCCACCCCCACACCTCCTCACTCGATCCCGTTCCTCCGACCGTCGGGGTGCGGGGCACGACGACCTGCCGCCCCGACAACCCCGGTCCATCTGGTCTCCGAAACATGAACAGAGGGCGATGGCGTGTACGAACGGATTGCACGGCGGGTACTCCTTCGTCGTCGAGAGGGTGTGACAGGTGGTCCGGCATCGCCCCGGGGCTCACACACCAACGGATGATCACCGCCGTTCTGCGAGCCCCAGGGCGGACCGGGCGGTAATCCGAACCCGCGGCGCCTCCGTCTGAGGCGACCACGGCCTGGGCCGGTGCCGTCCGGCCCACGGCTGTTCGGATTCGCATCCCGCCTCCCCTATAAGCCGGTGACGCGAACGAGGAATCGCGTCACCGAGCTGCGGTCAGGCCGACTCCACAGATGTCGGGCCACCTGTCGTCACCGGGCCGTCAACGCCGCAGCAGTCGATGTCGTCGAATCAGTTATGACGGAATCCGGGACGGTCGAACACCGTCGACACGAAGAATCGACACGCCGCCCACTCTTTGACGGTCGTGTAGCTCGCCAGACGAGTGAACGGCGGTCACCCTCGGTGTTGAGGTGGCAGATCGCGCCCGGTCTACACCTCTCTAAACACGAGCTACCCACAGTTGACGTTGGTGCGATCGGGACATGCGACGTGCCGAGTTTCGGTGTCAAGGCTGTTCGACACGCACCCGCAGCGCTTCCAGAACAAGGACTCCCGCCGAAGTAGACAAGGCGACCTAATACGGCAGCCGCCATTAGGGCTTTGACCAGGTAGGACGCGTGGGCAGGGGTGGTGCAACGTGGACGCAGCCGCCTGTTGATCATGTGTTTGTGAGAACGACAAGATCGAAGGCGGCTGCTGCTGCCAGGGTAGCGGCTGACCGGGCGGTGCGCGCGCAGGGCAAGCTGTTGGAACGGGTGCGGTCGTGTTTCGTCCAGACGCGGACGTGGCGGCACGCGGGCCGGTACATCTCGGCGCTGGTCAGCAGGATGCCGAAACGCAACGGGTGGACCATCGCCGAGCATGTCGGGGATGTCACGCCGGACCGGACGCAGCGGTTGTTGAACCGGGCGGTGTGGGACACCGAGGGCGTGGCCGGCGAGGTGCGGCGGTTCGTGGCCGCCGGGTTGGACACCGCGGCGGCCGTCCGGCGGCGGCGTGGGCTGGTGGTCGGGGCGTTGGACGAGACCGGACAGCCGAAGCAGGGTACGGCGACGGCCGGGGTGAAACGGCAGTACATGGGCTGCGCCGGTCGGGTCGCCAACGGCGTCAACACCGTGCACCTGGCGTATGTGCGGGAGGGGACCGGCCATGCCCTGATCGCCGCCCGGCAGTGGATCCCCGCCGAGCAGGTCGGCGACCCGGACACCGCCGCCCGCACCGGGCTGCCCTCGGGGCTGGGGTTCCGGACGAAGGGGCAACTCGCGATCGACCTGTGCACCCAGGCGTACGCCGACGGCCTGACCTTCGACGTGATCTGCGGTGACGAGGTGTACGGCAACTGCACCGACCTGAGGGAGTTCCTCGAACAACGTGGGCAGGCGTACGTGCTGCGGGTCGCCTCCACGTTCATGATCCAGACGCCGTCCGGTGACCGGCTGACCTGCGCGCAAGCCGTCGGCCTGCTGGTCGGTGGGGCCGGTCGGGGCTGGCAGGTCCGCTCGGCCGGCACGGGGTCGAAGGGACACCGCTGGTACGCGTGGGCGTGGATCGGCACCGCCTCACCCCGGCGCCATCTCCTCGTCCGCCGGCACCTGGCCACCGGTGAACTGGCGTTCCACTACTGCTTCGTGCCCGAGGGACAGCCGGCGGTCGTGTCGCGGCTGGTCCGCGCCGCCGGCCTGCGGTGGCCCGTCGAGGAATGCTTCGAGTCCGGCAAGGACCACTTCGGCCTGGACCAGTGCCAGGCCCGCCTGCACACAGCGATCGCCCGGCACACCGTGCTGGTCATGGCCGCCCTCGCGGTCTGCGCGGTCACCGCCGCGCAGTTACGCCACCGCACCGACAGCCAGGCGCCCCCACCGACCACACCCGACCAGCCGCCACCGGCCGAGCCCGGACTGATCCCACTGACCGTGCCCGAGATCGGACGACTCCTCGCCGACGCCCTGCACCACCCACCACCACCCGACCACGCCATCGACTGGCTCACCTGGCGACGCCGCCACCAAGCCCGCGCCCGCTGGCACCACCAACGCACCCGCCTCAACCGCGACCACACCCTCAACTAGCAAATGGCGGCTGCCGTAGTAGGGCGGCGATCGTTCGCCCTCCGCGACCGACGCCCTCGACGCTGACGGCGCCGTCGAGCGCGGGGAAGTGGATGGCGGTGTCCTTGTTCTCGGAGATGATGACGACTCGTGGCTGGTACACCGGTTGCGCTCGGTCGCCGATGGTGACGGAGTCATGTCGGCGTCCGCCTGCGGCGAGGTGGGCGGGGTCGAGGTAGGTGAAATGCACTCGGGGTGGGTGTGGTGGCAGGAGTCCCAGGTCGTCTCGGGCTGATAGGCGGCGTACCAACTCGAGCCGGTGATTGAGCCACTTGGCGTGTAGCCCTTCGATCGGCACCTGTCTGGGGGTGAGGCCGGGTGCCTTGTGCTCGGCGAACCACGTTCCGGCTCGGCAGAGCAGCTCGAAGTCCGTCTCGCTCAGCTCGTCGACCGCGGTGAGCGTCGGGTGAGTGATCCGGCTTCGGCGAGGTGAGGGAAGCGTTCGGCGAGCAATGTGGCCCGTCGGCGTGCGCGTTCCAACCGTTGCGGCCAGTGCCGGGCGCAGAGTCGGGCGCCATGGTCGGGATCGGCGACGACGAGGTGGGTGGGGAGTTCCTGGTCGGTGTTGTGGACGCGCCGGGTGCGGGTGCGCAGTGGTGTGTCGTGCGCCGCGCTCCACGCGCGCCAACCGGCGGCCCAGGTTGCCGCGGTGGCGAAGTCTTTAGCGAGGTTGGCCGAGGTGGGTTGTCCAAGCGGGAAGTCGTGCGGCCAGGAGGCTGCGCGCGGACCGGGTTGCTCGGAGGGTGCCGGTGTCGTGGGCGATGCCCCGTCGTCCGCTGGTGCGGCAGCGGGCGAGGTGATCCCAGGGTGTCCGTGACGTAGTTGGCCCGGGTCTGCTGCACGGGTTTCGAATGGCTCGTAACGTTCCGGTCCATAGAAGTCACTGCCGTGCAGGCCGACGACGGTGGCGCCAGCTTCGCGGCCCTTGGTCTGGCACCGGGAGCGATCCGCAGCCGTTGCGGATCACGCTCCGGGACACGACGACCTCCGACACGTATGGCCCTCCCCATCGATGTCAGCCCCTCTGGGTAACCTGAGATCATCCGCTCGTCTACGAGCTGAAGTGATGAATCGGGCGAGCAGAGGGTGGCAGTGAGCGCAGTCGAGCAGGTGTTTCTGGAGCGCGACGCGGTCTCCCCAGTGAGTTACGGCGAGGTGTTCACCAGGCGATGGGTCGTCGAGGTGCTGCTCGACCTTACGGGCTACACGGTTGATCGCGACCTCGGCTGCCTCTACCTCATCGAACCGTCCTGTGGCTCGGGGGCATTTCTCGGGCCCGCCGTCGAGCGTCTGATCGCCTCCGCAAGCTCCCTTGGGCGGGACCTCGCGACGCTGGCTGATGCGATCCGTGCCTACGACCTCCAGCCCGAGCACGTTCGTACGTCGCGGGCTCTGTGCCGGGATCTCCTCGTTGCCGCGGGCGCAGCACAGGCGACCGCGACGTCGCTGGCCGCGACCTGGGTCCGGCACGCTGACTTCCTGCTCGACAATTTGGGGGGCCGCGAGGCCGATGTCGCGATCGGCAACCCGCCCTACATCCGTTACGACGACCTCGACGACGTGACCGCCGCCGCGTACCGCCGGACCTGGTCAACGATGCGCGGCCGTGGGGACATCTACGTCGGGTTCATCGAACGCTGCCTCGCCATGCTCAAGCCGGAGGGCCGCCTCGGCTTCATCTGCGCCGACAGGTGGATGCGGAACCAGTACGGCGCTACGCTACGTGAGCTCGTCGCGGCTCGGTACTCGGTCGAGCACATCTGGACGATGCACGACGTCGATGCGTTCGAGGCCCAGGTGTCCGCCTACCCGGCGATCACCGTCCTCGCGAACCGACCGCAGGGCCCTGCGGTCGTCGCGGATACGACCGCGGATTTCGGTGCGGCGCAGGCGTTCGCGCTCGTGAAGGCCGCCTCGGACAGTAGGTTTCACGACTTTCTTGACGCCGGTGTCAAGGCGCACCGACTGCCGCACTGGTTCAACAGCGGATCCTTCTGGCCGACCGGGTCCCCGGCCAGACTCGCCCTTATCGAGCTACTCAACGACCGGTTCGGCCCGCTCCATGACCCAGCTACCGGTACCAGGGTGTCTATAGGGATAGCGACCGGCGCGGACAAGGCGTACGTCACCAAGGATCACGACGCCGTCGAGCCGGATCGGATGCTCCCGCTCTCGATGCGACAGGACCTGATGACCGGCTCATTCGCGTGGCAGGGCAACTACCTGGTGAACCCGTGGGACGCCGACGGCCGGCTGGTCGACCTCGCCGACTACCCCCGGATGGCTGCGTACCTCCGGAAGCACCCGGGCCTGAAGGACCGCTTCGTCGCCAAGAAGGCACCGGGATCCTGGTATCGGACCATCGACAAGGTGAACGCCGCTGTCACGGACAGGCCGAAGCTGCTGATCCAGGACATGAAGACCAGCATCCATCCCGTCCTGGAGGCCGGCGGTCACTACCCGCACCACAACCTCTACTACGTCGTCTCCGACGCCTGGGACATGGAGGTGCTCGGAGGGTTACTGCTCTCCCGAATCGCGCAGGCGTTCATCGAGGCCTACTGCGTGCGGATGCGCGGGGGAACCCTCCGGTTCCAGGCGCAGTACCTCAAGCAGATTCGCGTGCCGGCACCCGACGCGATCCCTGGTGACATCGCCGAGGCGCTCCGTGACGCGTTCTGCAGACGCGACATCCTTGCGGCCACGGTGGCCGCGGCCAAGGCCTACGACATCGACCTCTCCAGCTACGAGCTCACCGAAGGACTCTGACCCATGGCCCGTGATGTGCAGCCGTTGCTGGAGAACTGGTGGAAGGCGAAGAATGCCGCCGTCGCCAAGCTCGCCGCCGACGGAAAGTCGGACACCGGGGCCCAGGCCCGCAACGCCAGGCACATGCAGAGCATCTCGGCGTTCGTCCAACAGATGTTCATCGACGCAGGGCTCCCCGAGCACGAGGTGACAATCGACAGCGTCGTCCCCGGCTACTTCCGCCGGTCGAAGAACTGGGACGTCGTGGCGATGCACAAGGGCCACCTGGTCGGCGTCGTCGAGCTGAAGTCGCAGGCGTCGAGCCCGGGCAACAACGCGAACAACCGCATTGAGGAGGCCATCGGCAGCTCCGTCGACGCCAAGACCGTCCAGGAGATGACCAAAGCCTTCGGCACGCTCGGCGTCTGGTCCGCCTGGTGCATGACGGTCAACCGCGACTGCGAGAGCGGCGTGCCGATCAAGCCGGTTCCACCGAGGCAGTTGCGCGTGCAGGCGATCGACCCCGCGTTCCAGGACATGACTTATGCGAAGCAGTACGCGACCGCCATCGAGCGGTTCATCTCGCAGAAGGTCTACGACGCTGGCTGGATGGTCGTCACCTGGGTCAATGCCGACCAGACCGTCGGATACGACGAGCCGATCTCGACGGCCACCGCGGAGACCTTATGGACGCAGATCGAGGCTCGTGTGAGGTTCGCCAAGCAGGCTCTGCGTAACGCGTAGCGCCGGCGTGCAGGCGCTCAGCGCTCCGCACCGTGCCGGTCAGCTCTGCGCCTTGCGACGGTTGGACGGGTGGATGCGCGCTGCGGCGATCTGCTCCAGCTCCTTCTGCGACAGCAGGTAGTCTCGGCGACCGAACCCTCGCTCGCGGCCGTCCATGATGCGACGGAACTCGGACAGCATCCGCAGGTACGTGTCGAGCACGCGCGAATGCGAGTTCCCGTTGTCGTTACGCTCCAGCTGGGGCTTGAGCTCCGTCCAGCGGTCGTCGCGCATCAGGAAGTCGACGTAGCTCGCCATGTGACCTTCCAGTGCATCGTTGTGATCGAACCCCCGGAATTCGAGTTCGAACGCCAGCTCGTCGTCGACAGGCGTCTCCTCCTTCGAGAGGTGGTCGATGCTGTAGGTGATGATGCGGAACATCTGGAGGATGTCCGACACTCGCCCGCAGTCCCGCCTCGACAGCTCGGTGTTGAACCCAGCGACCTCGTACCAGTACTCCCCGGTGTAGCCAGCCTCGAGGATGTTCGCCCGCATCAGCTGATACTCGCGATCACCGTCGACGTCGTTGGCATCCTCCGGCAGAACGCGGCCGAGGATCCGGTGGAGCAGCGAGAGCACCTGCCGGTCGACGATCCGCATGCTCTCCGGGGCGGGCTCGTCGCCGTGCTTGACCTCCCGCTTGTAGACGGGCACGACAGCTTCCATGATCAGGTCGCGGACGAATTCGCTGAGGGTCACGCCCTCGTCGTCCGCCATCTCCTTGAGCTGATCGCGGACTCGATCGTCCACTCGAATGTTAAGAACAGCCATGCCGCCTCCGTCATCGCGTATGACGAACACCGTATCACTGTCACACACATGTTCGCTTGCGTCTTGGCCCGGAAGAGGGTCTGTCAAGTTAACGGTGTAACTGGGGTTGGTTGATCTTCTACTTGCGGCCGGCGGACAGGCGTCCGTCGAAGGTGATGTCGAAGGCGTTGAGTGCGCTCTTCCAGCGGGTGGCCCAGCGTTTGCGGCCTTGCCCGGTCGGGTCGAGGCTCATCACCGCGAGGTAGACGCACTTGAGGGCGGCTTGCTCGTTGGGGAAGTGTCCGCGGGCGCGGACGGCGCGGCGGATGCGGGCGTTGACGCTTTCGATGGCGTTGGTGGAGCAGATGATCCGGCGGATCTCGGCGTCGAAGGCCAGGAACGGCACGAACTCGGCCCAGGCGTTCTCCCACAGCTTCACGATCGCCGGGTAGCGGCTGCTCCATGCCTCGGCGAACTCGAGGAATCGTTCGGTAGCGGCGGCCTCGGTCGGTGCGGTGTAGACCGGTTTGAGTGCCTTGGCAATCGCGTCCCAGTGCTGGCGGGCCGCGTAGCGGAACGAGTTCCTGAGCAGGTGCACCACGCAGGTCTGGACCACGGTGCGGGGCCAGACCTCTCCGATGGCATCCGGCAGGCCGGTCAGTCCGTCACAGACGGCCATGAGCACGTCGTCGACGCCCCGGTTCTTCAGTTCGGTGCAGATCTGCAGCCAGAACTTGGCGCCCTCCCCGCCGTCGCCGGCCCACAGGCCGAGGATGTCTCGGTGGCCGTCGGCGGTGACCGCGAGAGCGACGTAGATCGGCCGGTTGGCGACCTTCCCGTCCCTGATCTTGACGTTGATGGCGTCGAGGAAGACCACCGGGTAGACCGGATCGAGGGGCCGGTTCTGCCACTCGGTCATACCGTCCATCACCTTGTCGGTGATGGTGGAGATCGTCTGGCGGGAGACCTCGGCGCCGTAGACCTCGGCCAGATGCGCGGAGATCTCGCCGGTGGTCAGGCCCTTCGCCGACAGCGACAGCACCAGGTCCTCCACCCCGGACAACCTGCGCTGACGCTTCTTGACGATGGCCGGTTCGAACGAGCCCGCTCGATCGCGTGGCACGTCGATCTGCACCGGCCCGACATCGGTGAGCACCGTCTTGGACCGGTTGCCGTTGCGGGAGTTGCCGGAGTTCGCGCCGGCCTGGTCGTGTTTGTCGTAGCCGAGGTGGTCGGTGATCTCACCATCGAGGGCCGACTCCAGCACGATCTTCGTCAGCTGCTGCAGCAGCCCACCCTCACCGGACAGCTGCAGCCCCTGCTCACGAGCCTGGGTCACCAGCTGTGACACCAGCGCCGGGTCGACACCCCCTGGCGTCGTCTTCGTACGCGGCCGCTTGGCCTTCTCGTCACCGGGCACAGCGGCAGTGTCCACCGCATCGGTCGTGATCGTCATCAGGTGCTACTCCCTTGATCGGAGTTACACCGTTGTTTTTACAGTCCCCAGTCGTGCTGACCGATCGGTACAGACGGCGTCTCACCGCCGCCGGTCTCAGCCTCGACGGCCCGCTCGTGCCCGACGGCACCTGATCCGCTGAATCCGTCCCGTCCCCGCACCTTGCCGTTCCGCGCGGCTCCGGAGCCGGCCGTACTCGATCGGCCGGGTCGCGCCGAGAAGAGCAAGGTGGGCGGCCGGCGGCGTGGCGCGGTGGATCTGCGGCCTGTTGCCGGCGACCGCGATGTCTCTCGACGATGCAGCCTTCGTGACGACGACTCGTTCGGCAGTGCGGGGTCTGACCTGCGGTTGTGAGGTTGTGTAAGGCGGTGTGAGGTCTTGTCAGCCTCGCATCGGGTCTCCACCGCCCACCTTTCTCCTACGTTCGGTGCCACGACCGCATCGGTCGCCACGAATGCAGGACGCGGGGGAAGAGGGCAGCGTGAGAGCATCGTTCTCGACAGTGGGCATCGCAGCGTTCGTGCTCGCCGCAGCGCCACTCGTGCTGATCTACCTGGCGGACTGGCCGACGCCCACGATGCCGTCCAACAGTCAGTTACGCGCGTGGCTGCACCAGCCCCTGACCGCCGGGTTCCTCACCACGTTGCTGCAGACCAGCGGGTGGCTGCTCTGGGCCTGGTGCGCCACCACCGTCGCCAGCCGCGTCCACCGGCGTGTCTCGACTCGACTGCGATGGCGGATCGCGCTGCGAATGCCGGCACCGATGCAGGGTCTCGCGGCCGCGTTGCTGGGCGCCACCGCGGTAACCTCCACCGCGCTGCCCGCCGCCGCGCACGCCACCTCCACGGCCGACACATCGCCTGACAGCACACCGCGCGAAGATGCCCTCGCGCAGTGGCCCGCCGCCGACCGGCCCGCGCCGGACCGCATCGACGCGGACCGGTCGGCCCCGGTAGACCTCGGCCACGCCGCAGGCGACAGCGACCGCGTTCCGCAGCGCGCCGCTGGCCACAGTACGGTCGTCTCCTCCGACGCATCCCGCACGGCGAGAGGACCGTCGACGACACGGCGGGCGGACACCTCCGTCGACAGGGCCAGGTCCGTCTACACCTGCGTGGTGCGCGACGGCGACACCTTGTCGGCGATCGCGAAGCGGTGGCTCGGCGAGCCTGACCGCTGGCCCGAGATCTGGGCGCTCAACCGCGGCACCCACTTCGCCACCGTGGGAGGCACGTTCACCGACCCTGACCTGATCTACCCGGGCTGGACCCTGGCGCTACCCGCGGATGCGGCCCCGCCTGGCGCGGCCGGCCCCGCCCCCACAGGCCAGGCTGAGCCCGACCCATCTCGCACACAGGAACCGCCCTCGCCGGTCGGACCGACCGGGGATCCGGCCACCGGCGAGGGCAGCGACACGCCGCCGAGTCCCACCACCAGCGCCGCCGCACCGTCCGCCGCGGCCGGCACCCCGAGCAGCCGCGCTACCCGTACGCCACCGCCAGCCACCAGTTCGCCGGCTGAATCGTCCCGTCCTGAGGGCATCACGGTGGGGAGCGGGAGTTGGCTGGACCTCGGTCTCGCCACTGCGATAGCGGCAGCCGCCAGCCTGGTCTGGGCGTGGCGTCGGCGCCGCTACCAGCCGCGACCGCCTGGCCCGCACAGCCGATCCGGCGATCCCGACCTCACGCCGATGCCCCCGATCGTCACACGCGTGCGACGTGCCCTACGCCGGCCGGCCACCGACAACGCCCACGGCCTGGACATCCTCGACGCCGTCGAATCCGGGCAGGCAGCCTACGACAATGATCGGGTCGCGACCGACGACGACACGGCCGAGCACACGCCCGTCGACTGCCCCGAAGCGGCCGACCAGCCGCTGCCGCACGCCGCGCCCGTGGTTCCCGCGCAGGATCACCCATTGCGCGACGTGTGGCCTCCCGCCGGGCTCGGGCTGACCGGACCCGGCGCGGACGCGGCCGGGCGTGGTTTCCTCACCGCCGCCCTCGCCGGCGGGGTGAACACCTCCCACGCCGGCGGCCGGGTCGTCATCCCCGCGCCGACCGCAGCAGCCCTGTTGGGCACCGCCACGGCGCTTCCCGAGACTGGCCGTCTCACCGTCACCGCCGGCCTCGATGACGCCCTGAATGTCCTTGAGACGCAGACCCTGCACCGTAGCCGTCTGGTGTACCAGCACGAGGTCGACACCACCGCCGACCTGCGTCACACCGCCCGCCACGAGGAACCGCCACCACCCATCCTCTTCATCACCCACGCGTCAGCCCGCCACGAACGCGCCCGGATCGCCGCTCTCCTGGCCCAAGGTCAACGCCTCGACATTCACGGCGTCCTTCTCGGCGCCTGGCCTGACGGTGACACCGTCGTCGTCGCCACCGACGGCACCACCCACCGGCCCGACGGACAGAACCGCCACGGCGTTCATCCCGCCGATGTCGGCCGGCTGGCCGTGCTCACCCCGGAGGAGACGATCGACCTGATCACCACACTCGCCGAGGCGCACACAGGCGAGCGCCCCACGCCGACACCAGACGGACCCACCACCGCGACGACCACACAGTGCCCGCAGCCGCAACCGGATGCCATCCTCGACGCCGACAACCGCGCACCGCACGAACACACCGACGCCCCGATGCCCGCCGCCGGCGAGGTGCCGCCGACGTCGACGGATGATCCCGTCCCCGCCTCCGACACCACCGTCCCGCCGGCCGCGACGGACAGCCGTCACCGTCGCGAAGACGGGCCAGGAAGCGACGACCCACAGCCGCAGGAGCGCGTCGCGGTGCGGGTCCTGGGCGACGCGCGCATCGTCGACATAGACACCACCGTGCCGCTGCGCGCCAAGTCCCTCGAACTGCTCGTCTACCTCGTCGTCCACGACGGCGACGCGGCCCAGGACAACATCCTCGATGACCTGCTCCCCGACGCCCCCGCGGCGAAGGCCCCACACCGCCTGCACACCTATGTGTCCGCGCTACGCAAGACCCTCGCCCGCACCGGCGGGCCCGCCAGCTACGTCACCCACCCGTCCCGCCGCTACACCCTCCACCGGGAGGCGTTCGACACGGACCTGTGGCGTATGCGCGACGCGCTGCGCGACGCCGAGCGGGCCACCACCGACGCCGACCGGGCCGCCGCACTGCGCCGCGCCGTCAACGCCTACGGTGGCGCGCTCGCCGACGGCTTCGACTACGAGTGGATCGAGGTCCACCGCGAAGGCATCCGCCGTCAAGCCCTCGACGCCCATCTCGCCCTCGCCGCCGCGACCGCCGACCCCGCCGAAGCCCTCACGGTGCTGGACACCGCGATGCGCCACGACCCATACGCCGAGCCCCTCTACCAGCAGGCGATGCGCGCCCACGCCGCACTGGGACACCTCGACGAGATCCGCGCCCTGCGTCGGACCCTCACCCGCCGGCTCGACGAGATCGACGCCGAGCCCAGCGAGGACACCATCGATCTCGCGGACCGGCTCATCGCCGGCCTGCAACAGCGCCGGCCAGCCGGGCGACCGCGACCTCGTGACGGCGGACGACGCGCATGACACTCCACCCACCGGGATACGAAACGACCCGCGGCAGTCGTCCCGATCAGCCCTCGCCCGGCCGTGACGGCGTGAAAGCGGCGAACGCCGGCCACCACGGCGCCGCGTGGCCGTCCAGAGCGACCATCCCCGGCAGCAATATCCCACCGGACAGCGACCGCGAGGTGGGCGCGACGAGTCGTCGCGCCACGTCTCCCATGACTCGCGACGCGCTCGACGCCGACCTGGTCAGAGCCGTTCGGCACGCGGCATGGATGCGCCAGGTGTTCTACGTCTTGGTGCTGCTGGTCGCCCTCGTCGGCCAGGTCACCGGCGCCGTCCACACGCTGGGCGTCCCGGTGCTCGTCGCGGTCCCGGCCGTCGCGGCCCTCGAACTCGGCGGCGTGGTCGTGATGGCCAACGCCGACGTGCGACGCCGGCTCGGCGAGCAGGCGATCGCCTCCCGCCTGTTGTCGGCTGCCATCGCCGCCGGCGCCGTGGCCTTCAACTGGGCCGCTCACCCCGACCATCTGGTCGGTGGCTTCTTCTCGGGCATGTCCGCCCTCGGGTACCTCGTCTGGTTGATGCACACCGGTAACCAGCGCCGCGACCGGCTGCGCCTCACCGGAGGGCTGCCACCCACACCGCCCGCATACGAGGTGTTCAGGCACTGGATCCGCCACCCCGTCACCACCTCCCGGGCACGGTCCATCGCCAAGGCCGACGGCCTCGACCTGTACGAGTCCCTGAAGGCGGCCCGCGCCGCGATCGCCCGCCAACGCCGCGACGCTGCGATCGCCAAGGTGCTACACCGCAAAATCAGAACCGCGGTGGACCCGACCACCGCCGACATCGCCGTGCGGGTGTACGACCTGGACGAGATCGCGGCGCGCCTCGCGGCCGCCGCCGACTACAACGGGCTGACCATGCTCCTCGCCGCCGACCTCGCCCCGGAGCGGATCATCACGGCACACAGCTCCGGCCGCCGCCGTCGCCGGTTCAGGCGAGATGGCCCCGCCGACGCGCTGCCCGCGCCTGAGCGCACCCCGCCTGCGGCAGCCGCGCCAAGCACCGGCCAGAAGAAGCCACAGCCCGCCCCGAACGATGACGATCAGCAGCAGCCGGCCGAGAGCCACGACGCAGTTGCACACGTACCACCGCTGGAAGGACCAGTCGTGGCGGACTCGGCAGGCGGAAGCGAGAACGGCACAGACACTGCCGGCGATGGCGACAACGACGAGATGAACGACGATCAGGACGCCGTCGGCGGCGAGGTCGACGACAGGGACTCGGAGGTGCCCAAGGGAACCGCGGAGGCAGTGGCCTACTGGTTGCGCAAAGAACCCAACCTGGACCCTGAACTGCTAGCAGAGAGGATCGGCAAGTCGCTGCGTTCGATCTACCGGTACCTGCCGCAGGACTACCCCCGGCGACCGGGGATCGCGAGGGCGCGGACACGACAGTAACCCGCGGGCCGGAGCAAGTGACGTCAACGGGCGCGACGGCCACGTGTCGGCGTACGGGTTCCAGTGCAGACTCGGGTACGCCAGACGTACACAAGGTGGGTCGTCTGCCGCTTCGGTTGCAACCGTAGTGCCCGAAGTCCGCCACTCACGCTGAGTTATCAGTCGAGTCGTTTCGGTGCCCGGATCGCGGCATCAGCGGGCACCTCGCCCCTTGGACGGATAATCGATGGCATCCGCGTCCCTCCGCGTCCCCATACGGGGTTATGAGGTGTGTGCCGCCGACAAAGATCATTCACCGCTCACGATGGTGGGCATTCACCAGTCGCGCCACTCACCGGCCGCTTCATCGACGCCACGGCGCTCCAGGGCCGGTGTGCGGTCAGCCTGTGTGATTCGCTGCGCGGCGGCTGGGTGGATCACGTCAGCCGCTGGAACTGGCAGGGGCGGCCAGCGTCGGGACTCCATCCGGCTGACGCGTCCCATCAAGCGGATTTGACCAAGCCTACGTGCGGGGCGGGGCGGGCGTGGCGTGTGGCGTGGGTCTGACCGGCAGCCTAGCGATGACAATGCAGCGGGCGTCTTCGTCCGGACTGCGCCGCACGTGCTCTACCCACACGTTGGCGAAGAGGTCAGGCGTGCCGGTGCTGTGGTTGGTGAGGTCGAGGACCAGCAGGATGCCGAGGGCGGCGTCCGTTTGGGTGTAGGCGCTGGCCTGGCCGACGTACATGCGTAGGCCGTCTTTGCTGGCGTCGTCCTGTTCGCGTTTGCACTCCACGCTGAAGCTGGCGTGGGGGAAGTAGACGACGATGTCGGCTCGCCCTCCGCCTCGGTCAAAGACCTCGGCTCTGACCTGGTTGTAGAGAGGGCCTTGGTCGAGCCAGTCTTTGTAGTCTTGGTGCATTGGGCGTTCTTTCGCCGGGCGGCTGCCGGGGGTGGCGCGAAGGAAAGCTGTGCGATCGCCGCCCATTTCACCTCCGATGTCGAAGCGACTGTCGAGGTAAAGCAGCGTCTGACGGAGGAGGATCTTGAACGGGCCCGCGATCTGTGGGATCGCCCAGTCCGGGGCGGTCGAGAGCTCGCTGAGGAGTTCCTGGAGCTTGCGTTCCACCTTGATGTTGCCGCTCGATGCTTGTGCTACTTCCTCGTTCCATAGCAGTGTTTCCAGTTGATCTTGTATCTGTGGAGGTAGGTGGCGTAGTTGTTCATGCGCGTCGGTGACTCCCATCCGGTGCAATACCGCCGTGAGGCGGGTAGGTGCTTTTCCCTGATCACCACCACCACCCGGGTCTCGGCTGGTGATGCCCGCGGCTGACCGGTCCAATACACCATGAACGGCCTGGTGAAGGCTGCGGGCCGCTTCGTTGTCTGTGAATGCCGGGTCGTGTTCGAGGGCATGGTCGAGCAGCGTGAGTCGGTGTGTGTCGCGGACGAACGCGGCTTCGATGGTGGGTTTGACGAGGGTTTCGACGGCGTGGAGTTGGCCGGGCGACTGGGTGTGCGCGATGAAGCTGCGGCCGGCCTGGTAGGCGTCGAGCAGCGCGGCGATGGCTTGGCTGGGGTGGCAGTACCAGGCCTCGTGTGCGGGTTGCGCGGCGGTGGTGAGCGTCTGCGCGAGTTGCAGCCAGGCGATCTCTGCCTGACCTCGTGCCCAGTTCCAGGGCGGAGAGTAGGTGCGGCCGAGCCAGGCGTGGCGCTGCGTGACGGCTGCTTGCAGGCGGTCGGCGGCCTCGCGAAGCGGGGTGGTGTCGGATTGACGAAAGGCCATGATTGCATCGATGGCGGCGGCGTATGCCCGGGCGTCGTGGCGGTCTTCGTCGGCGGCCTCTACGGCGGCGAAGCCTTTGCGCGCGTCCATCAGGCTTGGCGCGATGGTCGCCTCGTCGGGAGCGTCGAGGGCGCGTCGGAGGTCGGCCATGGCGAGTTCGAACCCGGCGTCGGGTTCAGCGTCAGCTATGGACAGGAGTCGTTGTAGGAGGGTGACGAGTGTGTCGTCGCCGAAGTGCTCGTGGGCGAGGCCGGCCACCCGGGGTAGTCGGATGCACAGCTCGACGGGGGCGGTGGCGATGCGGTCGGTCAGGTCGGTCAGCACTGTCAGGAGTTGGTACGGCTTACAGACGCCGGTCGTGCTGAGGTGCAGGACGGTTTCTAGGGCGGTTGCGCCGATCGATGCCTGCGCGGGCTCGACGCCGGGCTCGGCGGCGGCTTCGGCTTGGGCGAGGAGCGCCTTCTCGAGTGGCCGGCCGAGTCGCTGGGCGAGCTGTGGGTAGGTCAGCAACCGAGCGGCGGCGCTGATGTAGGAAGAGTGCCGGTCGTGACCGGCGAAGCCCTCGACCACGGCCCTATCGATTCGGCGCCCGATATCGTCTCGGCCAGGTTCGGCATCATCGTTGCCGGCAAGATCGACCAGGTAGACGAACCAGGGGCTGGCCGCGAGTTCGTTCGCCGCGTCGGCGACGGCCGCCCGTCCACCTACATCGACGGGGGTCGGCCCGGCAATCAGGGACGCCTCGTCGGCGTTCTCGGCCCAGGCCAGGAGGGCGGCGACGGCTGGCTGCGCCACCATCTGCCCACCTCCTCCGCCTAGCCAATCCTGTCCGCTAGAACAGGTGCTGCTGATCGGGCCCGACGATCAGACGTTCCCCCGGGAACACGTCCCACACCGCCTCATGCATCGTCGCGATGACGACTTGCAGACCCTCGTCCTGCCCCAGGGACCGGAGCTGTTCCAGGAGGATCTTCATATCTCCTTTGACGATCTCGACGTCCGCGGGGGAGTCAATGACCAACAGACCGGGATGGGAGTGGATGCCGTGCTTGCGGCCAACGCGGATCAGGCTGACGATCACCGCGATACGCAGGCGCAACCGCTCTCCGGGGCTAAGTTTGGAGAACGAGGTTGGCTTGGTGTTGTCGGATTTCATCACGTTGACCCTGCCCGCGAGATCGAGCTTCACCGACCGCAGGTTCGTGACCCCCAGCTCACGAGCAAGCGTGACGATCTGGTGGTTCAGTTCAACGAAGAGATCCCGCGTTGTGGATGACGCGAGGTCCTTCAGGATCGCCGCAGCCGCAGCGAGGACTCGTTCGGCAGCATCATCGAGCGTCGGCGTCTGCCCGAGCTGCGACACGACGTCGAGCGCGCCCTTCAGTCGCTCGACGTGCGCTTCTGCGTCTCGCAACTCCGCAAGGTAGGCGGCCTGCCCTTGTTCTTGCTCAGCGGCTACGACCGCGTTCCCGGCTGCTGCCTGTGCCTCAGCGAGCTGACGTTCAAGGGCCGATACCGCGCTCTTCGCTGCCCGCTCCGCGTCTTGTGACGCGGCAAGCCGCTTCCGTAGCCCACTCAGCACCGCCTCGCGTTCGTCCTCGTCGACGCCCTCGACCTGCAACGGATTCGCACAGACCGCGCATCGGTGGTGACTGTCTTCCCGACTTCGCCGCTCGTCGCTGATGCTGGTCTCGCAGCGCGGGCAGGCGTGGGGATCCAGCGCGGCGAACAAGCTACGGGCAGCAGCCGACTCCGACGCGCGGCGCATGGAGCGCTCATCCTGGATGCGCGCTTGCCGGGCTTCTTCGGCAGTGGCCTTGGCGCGGCCCAGCCGGGTCTTGATCACCAGCAACGCCCGCGACGTGTCCTCCACTGCGGCGATCCGCGCCGGCAGGTCCGGCCGGGCCGCCCTTACCCGTTCCAGATTGCGCTGCGCCCTTGTCAGTTCCTCCTGTAACGGCTGCCAGCGCTGCTCGCGGGCGGCGGCGTCGGCCTTGGACCGGCGGATCACATGCCGGGTGCTCTGCCGGGAGTCCTTCGCGGAGATGTCTGCCGTCATCCAATCTGTCGTGAACGGCACGTCGAGGAAGACCTGCATCAACCGGGTCGGGAGCTGACCGATCGCGGTCCGGCCGAACAAGATCGAGTCACTAGCGGACGCGAGCGCGATAACCGAGAAGTAGGCTGGCCAGCCATGCACCTGAACCGAGCCATCCCGCTCTCCGGCTTCATCCGGTGCCCCAGTATCACTACTAAACATCTGCAACGGACGTAACCCCAGCCGCTGCATCATGAAGCGACCCACCATCGCCGTGTAGGCATCCTGGCTCTCGACCGTCTCGACAACGCGCACGCCCGGACCACTCTGCGACTCGCCTTCAAGACCAGTGAGCTGGCCGATGACGTCGGCGGTCAGCAGGACCCCCTCGCACAGTCCGTGCTCGTTCTGCCGGATCCGGAAAGAGACCGGCACGCTCGAGACCTCCGCATCCACCCGGATGTAACGGAACCACCGCCGAGTATCCGTGCGTAGATAGAGCTCATCTTGATCGCCTCGCAGCGCCCACGTCAACGCCCACATGATGCTGGACTTGCCGGCGGAGTTATTGCGGCTTGCGACCGCCCAGGCACCCGGCCCTAGGGGGATGTCCCGCTCGAACGGCCCGTCGGTGCCGTTCTCGGTGCCTGACTTCACGCCGGACACGTAGAGCCGGTGTGCCACCAGGCTCCGGTGCGCCGGTAGAGGAGGTGTCAGACTGACATCAGCCTCGACGAGCACCTCGCGCGCGACTTCCTCGGAGACCTCTGCCGCGGTGGCGATCGAGGTCATGAGGTCACTCTCGTTGGGTAGGCCGTCCACCATCTCGCTTATACCTCCACTGCCGACTTCAGCACATCGAGTCGCAGCCGCGCCCGGTCGGCGATCGAGGCGAACTCCTCGCCGATGCCGGTGCCCGCGTAGTCACGCTGCAGGTATTGCCGGCGCCGCAACGCCGTCCCGCTCATCCCAGTGCCCTGCGCCAGGGCGACCACCAACTTCGTACGCTGCCCATACCAGCCCAACTGCGGGAAGTCGGTCACCGCCGACCGAGCCGTGTCCCGCCCCCGCTGAGTCAGGTAGTAGTGATGCTCACGCACGCGGGTCTCGGTTCGTGTTGAGCGGACCACCACTAGGCCACTTGTGGCCAGGATGCTCATCGCCATATCCAGTGGCTCGTAAGCACCGAACTTGTACCGCAGCATGGGGATCGCCCGAAGCTCCGGCTCCTCCGACTCCAGAATCCGACCCGCGAACTCCAACAACACCGGCTCTCGACTCCGCTCGAACTCGTTGAGCAGCTCGTCCGCCAGGTAGTCGGGATACCGAAGCCAGAAATCGAGCTTCTGCAGCAGCGTCTGGGTGTTGAGCACCCCTACCGCAGTCTCCGGCGCTAACCGCACCCGGTCCTGAGGAACTGGCTGGACCGCAGCATCGAGCAATAGAAGAAGGCGGACCGCATCGAAGAACGGGTCCCCGTCACCGCCTGTAGCCGCCATGAACCGAAACGTAGTCGATCGACTGGTCGATGCCTAGACCACGCAAGGCGGTGATCCTCATCCGTACGATCGAGTCCCTAGTCGACTCGGACAGTCGGCGCCGACTGGGTGGGCAGCGACGGGGATGCCCTCCACGACCTGCGCTGGTACATGAACGAGTACGCCGACCCGAGGGATCTCGTGCCGTCGGACAGCTCGACGCTTGTGCGGCTACGGGAAGCGATCAAGGGCGCTTATCGAGCGGTGGGGGCCGAGAGCGGTTTGGGGGCGGACGACTGAGGCTGCTTGTGTGACGCGGCGCCTCACACCGTAATGAAGACCACCCGCGCCCCAGCCCACCGCAAAGGCATGAACGCCGACGGGCAGCCTGACGAGGAACATGTCGTGCTGGTGTGGCGGCAGCAAGACCACCAGAACGCGGCCTAACGGGTCGCAACCGCCGCCCGGCACCGTTGCGACGTCACAGCCAAGCAAAGCCGCAGTTCACAGCCCGTAACCGGCCCCGAAACGACATCGTTTCGACGTCAGCCAGATGTCACACCCGGCCGTAGACTGAGGCCATGCCCGCATCCGCCCACACCATCGCCGCCGAACTCCGCCGCCGGCTACCCGGCCTGGGCACCAAGAAACTGCACAAACTGCTCTACTACTGCCAAGGCCACCACCTCGCCACCTTCGACCGGCCCCTGTTCGCCGAAACGATCTCCGCGTGGGACATGGGCCCCGTCGTCGGCAGCCTCTGGCGGGACGAGAAGAACGGCGACACGCCGGAACCCGCCGCCGAGCTAGGCGAAGCCGAACTCAATACGATCGGCTACGTGATCTCCCGCTACGGCAACCTCACCGGCAACGACCTCGAACGGTTGACGCACAGCGAAACCCCGTGGCAGTGGGCCGACGCCAGCCGCGCCCCCGGCGGCAGCACCACCATCCGCCACGACTGGATCAAGAACTACTTCCAGACGGAAGGCGCCGCCATCGACGGGCCGGTCCTCGACACCGCCCAAGTTCGGGGCTGGCTACACGAGGCCGCCGCCAACCATCAGCCGGGCCCCGTGGACAGCGTGGAAGCCCTGCGGGCGAGGCTCACCGCGAGTGTCTGACCCCGCCCTGTGGGTGCTGCGCGGCTTCGACATGCACCTTGACCTGTGGATTGCCACGTTCAAACCCGACCAGGATTTGATCAACCTGGTAACGGCGTGGGTGCTGTCCCGATTCGAAGACCCGTTCCAGGGTGTCCGCCGCGAGGACGGCTTCGACAACCTGTGGTGGGGGCATGTGCCGCTGTCGCTGCGGGACGGCACGATGGTGGTGTGCTCGTATTTCGTCCACGAACGCGATCGCGTGGTGGCGTGCAACAGCATCGTTCCGCTGTCGCTGCCGACGTGAAGGGGGGGGGTGTAGGCGGTGAAGGTTCGTTACGCGGAGGGCTGGATCGCCGCCATCCTGGCACCACAGCCGTGGGCCGGTCAGGTGGCCCGCTGGTCGCCGGGCGGCGGCCCGAAACCTGTCGGCCTGAGCATCGGCCAGGTGCGGTTGCAGCTTGTGCAGGGCGGCACGATCGTCGGCAACCCTGCGCAGATTCCCCGCGACTGGGATGACAGTCCCGTGTCTGCGCCCGTGGTGGAAGCATCGCCGCGCACACCAGCCGAATGGGCTGACGCCCTCGCCCAAGCCATCACCGGCGCCAGCCACGACGGCGTCAAGAGCGTCGAAACCTACGCCCAGTGGGGTGGCAGCTCGAAGCCGGGCGGAGTCAGGATCGTGTGCGCCGACGGCATCGAGATCTTCGGATCGCTGCTCGACTCAAGCCAGTGACCCTTCAACATGGCGACGCCCCGCACCTGTAGGTAGGTCCGGGGCGTTTCCGTGATTCGGGTCAGGCGGCCCGCCAGCGCTTTCGCGAATCCGTGGCCGTCGTCGTGCACACCATCGGCTTACCGGTCTTCGTCACTCCGCGGGCACCCTGCCGCGAACAGAACGAACCCGGATGCACGCCCTTCGCCACATATTCGGTGGTGGCTTTCGGCTTCGGTTTCGTCGTCTTCGGGGCGGGCGTGGTGCGTTTCGGTGTCGGCGACTTGGTGGGTTTGATGCTGTGGGTCGGTGACGGCGTGGCGGTCGGGCTGCCAGCGGTCGCCGTTGCCACCGCCGGCTCAGGTTCGACGGCAGGTGTGGGTGTGGGCGCGGGTGGTGGGATTTCAGCGGCACGCGGCACGCTCGCCGAGGCGGCCGGTTGCCCAGGTTGCGGCTTCCTGTCGTCGTTGAATGCGGCGACAAGCCCACCGCCGCAGCAGAGTAGTGCGAGGGCTATGACGCCGCTGAGGAGGGCGCTGGGATTCCTTGTCGGCTTAGGTTTCGGGGTCGGGTAGAGGCTCACCCGTGGGAGTGTGCAGACCACCCGCGTTGATCGTTATTGGCCTATTGGTCGGCGCGGCTGTCAAGTAGACGACTAGCCACGGCGCGTGGCCGGCACCGGGTTGGGCTCCCCGTCCCGCTCGTGAGTCTTCGCGACCAGCGCATCGAGGCCAGCCCTCGCGTTCATGAATGCGATAGGCCGCAGAATGCGGGCATCCACAATCACCGCCATCTGCTGCGACAGATCGCGGATCAGGCACGCCTTGTCGTGCTGGGTGCGGGCCGACAACATCACGCCCTGCACGGTGGTGATGTACGACATCACCGACTCCATCACCCAGCCCGGGTAGGTGGCGGCGTGGCTATCCACAAGGTCAAACATCGCTTGCGCCTGGTCTCGCATCTGCTCGTGTTTGCGGGCACGCTCCGCCAGAAGCTGGGCTCGGACGTCGCCGGCCGCGTCTTTGGGCAGGTCTAACGCTAGGAACGCTGAGGTTACGGCGATGCCTCTGACTGCGACGGCAAGGTCACGTCGGGATCGGTGGGCGGCGAGGATGCGTTCTTTGCGGGCTTCGAGGCGCGGTTTGGCGGCGTATTCGACGGCGAGGGTGACGAAGATGGCGGTGGCTGCGGCGGTGGCGACGGTGTCCCAGTTGATCGACGGCATGGCGGGCAGTGTGCCGTCGTACCGGGCGGCTAGGTGGGCGCCGCGCCGTCTAGTCCGCCCGCCAGGCTGCGAACCCGATGGGCGGGCGTTGACGTACCGCTACGGCCATTCGGTGTACTTGCCGCAGGCGATGATGATCCCCGGACCACGCGACCGGTGAATGCCCGTCTCAACTGCGGCGGGAACACGAAGACCGCCGGCACTGGCTTGCCAAAAACCTTGACCGTTCCCCAAAGACCGACTGGAGGTTCATCCGCCACGGTGCCCGCCTGCTGCTCGGTGACGTCCAACGGGCCGACGCCCCGACGGGCTAAGCAATCATTCGAGCACTGCCCGGGACAGCATCCGCTCATCGGCAGTTCGGGACGTCGGCCGGACCGAAGTCCAGCCACGCAGCGTGAGGCGGCGGTCGGCAGGTAGCGCGCCCGCTCGGCGGCATGAGCGGATACCTGATGTGCGTCCGGAAGCGTAGCCGCTGTCCGAGCGCTCAGTTTCCGGTCGGTGGGTACGGCGGTTGGACGCGCCCCACCGCATTGACCCGTGCGCGGTCGCCCGGGAACTCCGGATCGAGACGCTCGGCCAAACAGGAACGGTGCGCTGCGAACGACGCGCATCCCGGCCCCTCGCTGCTGCGCACATCGACGGTGACGCCGTCGCCGCCGGGGCTCAGGTTCGTGGGCTGACCGCAGCATCCACACGGCCAGCGCAACTCACGTAGATCTGCAGCACACGTCGTAAGACGTATCCAGGCGGGCGGGTCGTACCGCTCGATCTCCAGCACGACCGCGTCGACCTGCTCACCGACGGGCGGGTACTCCGCAGTCAACGCCCGAGACGAGCCCGACGGGCTGTCGATGTATCGCGCGTCGGCCGACGCGCCCACCGACTCATGTCCGAGAACCTCGGCCATGACCCCCCAAGGCTCGTGACTGACGATCGTCGCGCGGACGGCGATGCCTGACACCAGATCACCGGCGACGCTGTCGAAACGTTGCACCAGCCGATCGTCGCGCAACCGCCTTGTCAGCAGCACAGCAGGGCATCACCGCTCAACGGGAAGTCAAAGGACCGCCCTTGTACAACTCCCCGCGGCAAAGTAGTGCTTGCCGGACTGCCGTCACATAATGCCGCGAAAGAGAATCTCGCGAAACGGCTCATTTCGCGCTACCAGGACCCCACCGTCGGCTCGTGAATGGGGCCGCGAACGTGCTTCGTTGTGAGCAGGCAGGGACATGTCATTATTTCTCGGTGGCTGTCAATGAGGACGTCGACGTCGAAGCGCGGGTGGCGGCCGTCGAGGCGTGGATCGCTGCGACGAAACAGGCGCTCATCATCGGCGACCTGACCTGGGATGCAGCCTGGCCCGACCTTCGCCGCATTGCCGTCAACTACATCCTTCGGCGTCAGCTCGAAGCGCTTGACGCCACCGTGGTGCTGGCCAAGGTCGGGCTGGGTCATCTGGCGGTCGGGTTTGTCCGGCCTGCGCTCGATGAGTTGCTTTGGATGCTGTGGGTGAAGGATCTGCCGCAGCAGGATGTCCAGAATCTGCTTATGGCCATGGGGCGCTCCGACGGTATCCGCTCACTGCTCGCCCAACGTGCCTACGTCGGTGACGCTGTGATGCAGGAGCTATGGTATCCGGTAACGCTTTTAGACGCCCAGGAGCAGCAGCTAACTCGTGTCAACGACGAGCTGGCGAAGATCCGCGAGCAGTTCAATTGGTCGGGACGCCCGCTGCCGAGCGCGAGCTGGGTCGCAAAGCAGACCGGCCATAAGGACCTGTACGACTACTTGCATGCCGCGGCGAGTCGGGCTCTGCACTTCTCGATGGGCGAAGTTTTGCGCAACGGTTGGGGCGAGCCAGGCGGAAAGCTGGTCACCCTGAAACCAGAATTTCGCGAGTACCGGACCAGCTTCGCGCTTTACCAGCTACCCTTATTATTCCTCGAAACCGCGGACGCTTGCCATGAGTTCTTCGAACATGCGGGAATTACGGAACTAGAGGATGAGGCCCTAGAGAAGCAGATTCTCGCCGCAGCTCAGGCCCTCGGCAAGTTCGGGCGCGTACCGCTCGTCCACGCTCACGAATGGAATCTGACGCCGAATGGTCCGCTGGGCTTTACTGAGAAGAATTGACGTAGCCTGAGGTCACGAAACCGCATCAGCCGGGCAAGTCGGCGAATGGGTGAACGCCCTGACATCGGCACGTCCGGACGCCGAGGTGTCGATGACATTTTCGGTTACGAGCGTCTCGCGGCAGATGTGGACGCCAAGATCGCTGCACAAAATCTGATGGCCTTGGAGCTAGGAAGTTGCGCCAAGCTGACTCCACCAAGCGACAAGCGCCCCTTGAGTCATGTACTCAAAAGTAGCCAAGAGCATGGGGTAATCCACTGCGATCCAGGACGCATTATTGGCGCCAGACGCGAGACCGGAAGGCCGCTCTATCGGTACGCCGTCATCGAATTGCCTCGGCGCCTCGCACATTGGCTGAGGAAATGGCCGCCCTCCATGCAGTGCGATCGACCGATATTGGTATATCAATTTGAATGTCTCGTTTAGCGTTGTCCAGTCGACTTGGTCACCCTCGCTAGGACGCAGGTTCGGAGGCGGGGGGCAATACAATTCAAGAAAGCGCAGGAACTTTCGTGTCGAACCAATCAGCGGAGCAATTGACTTGGCGATATTCTCCGCAATCTCTTCATCGAGTCCTTCGAGCGTCTTGGCGAAGTCCGGCAGCAGGTCTCGCGCACGCTCTACGTACGGCTGCTTGGGAGCTTTGACTTCATTGGCCGCGACCTCAAGCGCGCCGACAAGCCGTATCCATGCCAGGTTTGGGTCCTCGTTCGCCACCCACATTCCCAGCTGATACTGCCGGGCCGCCTTCATGACCGCGACGCTCTTATTCTCCGTCAACGTTGGATAAGCGGCGATGAGCGACGCCGCACCACTGACATCTCGCTGACCCGTGAGCCGGGGAAGCACCTCGTGGCCACGTGGGTGAAGAGGCGAGGTTGGCTGAGGGTGGTCCATTGAGAATGGCGGGTCTTCGAGACCGCCCGATCCGATGCCGTGAGTCCACCAGCGTCCGCCCGGCTTGCATCGTACTCGTAGTGCAAGTGACAAAAGTGCTGTGGCCTCGTCCGCCATATCTCCGCCGTGATAGGCGGTAAAGTCCGTGGCAGCGAGCTCGCCAGAAGCTATCAAGTCGGGCGGTGTCCAGTAGATATCGGTGCGCATAATTGGGCATTCATTACTCTGCGGGTCGACGAATTCTTCGTTGTGAGAAACGCGTAGCGGTCCGGCCTGAAGTTTGCCTACAAGGGTGGCATCGCTCGCGACTGTGAAGTACATACGTTCGACCAAGTCGACTCCGGAGTCGTGTGCACGCCAATTGTGCCAAAGAGCAGTTCCCATGGCTGTCCTCATCCTCCAGAGGCTCGGTCGCGCGCTGCAAGACGTCCAGACCGTGAGAACGCATGCAAATGAACGGAAGCGAGCGCGGACACGCGACGTCGCAAGCATCGCCGGTTATATGTGAGTTTGCGCAGCGAGTTGGTGGTGACAGTTCGCCTGCCACAGCCTCAGAGACAGCGGCAGTTGTCGGGGACGATCGAAGTTCCGTACCAAATAGGCGCACTCCTGTAAGTCGAACGTGGCGAGGAGTGATCATGAAGAAGTCGACGCCGAATGGGCCGCTGATGAAGTGGCGGCCGGCGGCTGCACCTGGGCGGGTGGAAACGTTGCAAGTTGGAGAATGCGCAGAGACGTCGTGTTGATCCCACTGCAGACGATGTCAAAGCTTTGCGCCGTGAAGATCTCGGCGAGCGGCTTACGCTGAAGCCCACCAGAGAGAAGCGAGAACCACGTCTCACCATGAGCGAGACTGCTGGACGCGTTCCACAAGAGCTGCATGGCGGACGATGCATCATCGATTCCGTAGTAGGAATTCACGTCACTACCAAGCTCGCGGATCAGTTATTCGTCGCCTGGCTGGTTCTCCGGCGTTACCGAGACGAGGCTGGCAAGAGAACCGGAACTCCGATCGAATTTGCTTGCCACTTCCCCGAACTCAGCCTCGATCCACCGATGAAGTTCGGCTTGGCAAGACCCCGGATATAGAAAGTGCCCTCTGAACTGCCGGGTAGACGGCGGGAGTCTCACCCGCCGTCCCCCACAGATCCGGACGTGAACCTCTCGACTCATCCGGCTCGTGCCGTTCGGTTGTCAGGTCGTGTACCGCAGCGTCCAGTGCGCGAACAGGCCGGGTTTTCGTTTTCGGACCTCTTGTAACCATGCACGCGTACGGGCTTGGCTGGGTTTGAGTCGCTTGTACTTCCACCTTGCCCAGCGCATCAGATGACGGTCGACGCGCTTGCCGATCGGGATGACCGCGCTCGGATAGAACGCGGTGAAGTAGTTCAGCCAACCACGTAGGGCTGGGTTCACTTCTTCCGCGAGATCGTTCAGGTTCCAGGTCGTGTGTCGATGTAACCGCCAGGACGCTACCTTGCGGCTCATATCGGTCAGCTTCCCCGGGGCCACCGCCGGCAGGAACCCTGTTCGCCGACGTTGCCGTATCTTGTCCCAGGCCTTACGGGGACGAAACGCGTACCCGCAGAACGCGAACGTCACCAGCTCATAGTTCAGCCGGCGGCGGTCGTCCTTGCAGTACACAATGCGCGTCTTATCAGGATGCAACTGCAACCCGATATCCGCAAACCGACGACCGATCGCCCGGCGCACATACTGTGCCTGACTTTCGGTCACGCAATGGACCACCACATCGTCCGCGAACCGCTCGAACCCGATCCGGGGAAACTCCCGGACCATCCAGGTATCGAAGCCGTAGTGCAGGAAGACGTTAGCGATCAACGGAGAGATCGGCCCGCCCTGCGGGGTTCCCTTTTCCCGATGAGCCAAAGTTCCGTCGGGCATCAGCATCGGCGCCTTGAGCCAGCGCTCCACATACAACATGACCCACGACTGGGTCGTATGCCGCGCCACCGCCTTAAGCATCAAATCCCACGGCACCGAGTCGAAGAAGGCCTTGACGTCCAGATCGACGACCCAGTCCCTCTCGAAGCACCGCTGCCGGCACGCCCGCACCGCGTCCACCGGTGACCGGCCGGGACGATATCCGTAGGAGTCGTCGTGGAACACCTTCTCCACCTCCGGCTCCAACACCAGCACCGCCACCGTCTGCGCCACCCGGTCAACCACGCTGGGAATGCCCAGAATCCTGACCCCACCCTTCTTCGGGATCTCCACCGCCCGGACCGGGCCGGGGAAATAGCTGCCCGACGACATACGGTTCCACAGCCGGTAGAGGTTGTCAGCCAACCTCGTTTCGAACTGTTCGATCGTCACTCCGTCGGCCCCGGCCGCTCCGCCATTACCTTTCACCTTCAACCACGCGGCCCAGATCAGCCGCTTTGGGATATCGTGCGACTTGCCTGTCAACCCTGGCTGACTCACGCGGTTCCTCCCTCACGGTTGACCGCACAAACCAGCCTGAACGACCCCGCCCCTTCGCTCCCCGACCCACTGCGATACGCAGGCGGTTCACAGCTACTACGGGCGAGTCCGCCAGCGGCCCCGCATCGGTACTCTGCTCCTCGCGGTCTCCTCCGCTTGGAGTCCTCCCTCTCGCCGCCGGTCAACCGACGGACAGTGTCGGGGTCCGCCTTCACACGTTCCGTATGAGAGCCTGGACCGGGCTCATGCTGCCTATATGCCGGACACCACCTGGGCAGTAAGCGGATATCCCCCAGGCTCATCCCGAGACTCACCTCCGGCCTCGGTTCTGATGTCGTCTGACTGAGTTTCGACACGTCAACGGCAGAGAACTCGACGTTCATCGCTCATCTTCCCGGTCCATACCTGACGCGATCACAGTCACGCCTTCTCCAACGACGCTCAGGACGACGGTCTTCAGCCAACGCCCCTCGTGGTGGTTTGAAGCCTGCTTCCGCAAGCCGGCTCCGGAGGGCCAAACAACCTCCATCTCCCATACAGCACCGCAGTCCACGAGACCGTCATCAATCTTTGCCTCGCTTTCCACGTTCGTGTTCACAAGAAGTGATCTCAACGACTTTCTGGTAGGTATTTGTACTCGAAGTGGGTCAGGTGTAATGCGGCGGCGACGATGTCGCCGATTCGGCGTGGGCTGATGTTCGTATGGCGGAGCGTCTTCCAGCGTCCGATCAGGATGGCGAAGCCGCGTTCGCCTTGCCATCGCAGGCCGCGGAGCAGCTGGTTGTAGGCGCGGTTGTCGGGCGCGAGGCGGCTGCCGTCGGTGGGCTGCTTGATCGGGGTCTTGATGCCGTGGCCTGTGCTTTCGTAGCCGGAGTCGGCCAGGGCGGGCAGGTCGAGTTCGGCGGCGGACCAGTTCAGGGCGGCGGTGACGCCGAGTTCGCGGGCGCAGCTGGTGTCATGCAGATGCCCGGGCATCGCCGCCGATGTCCAGATCGGTAGCCCGTCCGGGCGCATGACGGCTTGGATGTTCGCGCCGAAGTCGCGGTGCTTTCCCGAATACCAGGCGTCGATGGTCTCGCCCTTGACGGACAGGGTGGTCTCGGTGAGCCGGTCGCAGTCGAACAGTTTGCCGTCGAGGATCACGTGGGACCAGCCGTCGGCGGCGGCCCGACGCAGAGCGGTGTGCAGGTCGGCCGCCTGGGCGGCGAGCACCGTGATGCCCTCGTCGCGGTAGCGGTACGCCGTCGCCCGGGAGATACCGAAGCCGGCTGCCAGCAAGGTCATGTCCTCACCCTTGCGGAACCACACGAGCACCATCAGGGCCTGGTAGAAGCAGGTCAACGCACGAGTGCCACGGCGAGTGCCGCAGGCCCGGCGCTGCACGTACAGCAGCCGCGCGAGATGCTGCACGAGTTCCCTCGGGACGTCGATCATGGCACGATAGGCAATCACGTGGAGCCCTCTCGAAGACGTGGATCTGTCGCAAGGACATGTCTATCGATGGCTCCACGCCTGTCTCCACTGCCGCCCGACTCGCCGCCTTCGCCCGTGTCGCGCCAATCAACCCATATGCGTTGCTGAGATCAGCTCTTGTGAACACGAACGTGGAAAGCGAGGCAAAGATTGATGACGGTCTCGTGGACTGCGGTGCTGTATGGGAGATGGAGGTTGTTTGGCCCTCCGGAGCCGGCTTGCGGAAGCAGGCTTCAAACCACCACGAGGGGCGTTGGCTGAAGACCGTCGTCCTGAGCGTCGTTGGAGAAGGCGTGACTGTGATCGCGTCAGGTATGGACCGGGAAGATGAGCGATGAACGTCGAGTTCTCTGCCGTTGACGTGTCGAAACTCAGTCAGACGACATCAGAACCGAGGCCGGAGGTGAGTCTCGGGATGAGCCTGGGGGATATCCGCTTACTGCCCAGGTGGTGTCCGGCATATAGGCAGCATGAGCCCGGTCCAGGCTCTCATACGGAACGTGTGAAGGCGGACCCCGACACTGTCCGTCGGTTGACCGGCGGCGAGAGGGAGGACTCCAAGCGGAGGAGACCGCGAGGAGCAGAGTACCGATGCGGGGCCGCTGGCGGACTCGCCCGTAGTAGCTGTGAACCGCCTGCGTATCGCAGTGGGTCGGGGAGCGAAGGGGCGGGGTCGTTCAGGCTGGTTTGTGCGGTCAACCGTGAGGGAGGAACCGCGTGAGTCAGCCAGGGTTGACAGGCAAGTCGCACGATATCCCAAAGCGGCTGATCTGGGCCGCGTGGTTGAAGGTGAAAGGTAATGGCGGAGCGGCCGGGGCCGACGGAGTGACGATCGAACAGTTCGAAACGAGGTTGGCTGACAACCTCTACCGGCTGTGGAACCGTATGTCGTCGGGCAGCTATTTCCCCGGCCCGGTCCGGGCGGTGGAGATCCCGAAGAAGGGTGGGGTCAGGATTCTGGGCATTCCCAATGTGGTCGACCGGGTGGCGCAGACGGTGGCGGTGCTGGTGTTGGAGCCGGAGGTGGAGAAGGTGTTCCACGACGACTCCTACGGATATCGTCCCGGACGGTCCCCGATTGATGCGATTCGGGTGTGTCGGCAGCGGTGTTTCAAGAAGGACTGGGTCGTCGATTTGGACGTCAAGGCCTTTTTCGACTCCGTGCGGTGGGATTTGATGCTTAAGGCGGTGGCGCGGCATACGACCCAGTCGTGGGTCATGTTGTATGTGGAGCGCTGGCTCAAGGCGCCGATGCTGATGCCCGACGGAACTTTGGCTCATCGGGAAAAGGGAACCCCGCAGGGCGGGCCGATCTCTCCGTTGATCGCTAACGTCTTCCTGCACTACGGCTTCGATACCTGGATGGTCCGGGAGTTTCCCCGGATCGGGTTCGAGCGGTTCGCGGACGATGTGGTGGTCCATTGCGTGACCGAAAGTCAGGCACAGTATGTGCGCCGGGCGATCGGTCGTCGGTTTGCGGATATCGGGTTGCAGTTGCATCCTGATAAGACGCGCATTGTGTACTGCAAGGACGACCGCCGCCGGCTGAACTATGAGCTGGTGACGTTCGCGTTCTGCGGGTACGCGTTTCGTCCCCGTAAGGCCTGGGACAAGATACGGCAACGTCGGCGAACAGGGTTCCTGCCGGCGGTGGCCCCGGGGAAGCTGACCGATATGAGCCGCAAGGTAGCGTCCTGGCGGTTACATCGACACACGACCTGGAACCTGAACGATCTCGCGGAAGAAGTGAACCCAGCCCTACGTGGTTGGCTGAACTACTTCACCGCGTTCTATCCGAGCGCGGTCATCCCGATCGGCAAGCGCGTCGACCGTCATCTGATGCGCTGGGCAAGGTGGAAGTACAAGCGACTCAAACCCAGCCAAGCCCGTACGCGTGCATGGTTACAAGAGGTCCGAAAACGAAAACCCGGCCTGTTCGCGCACTGGACGCTGCGGTACACGACCTGACAACCGAACGGCACGAGCCGGATGAGTCGAGAGGTTCACGTCCGGATCTGTGGGGGACGGCGGGTGAGACTCCCGCCGTCTACCCGGCACTGGACGGGCCGCTTACGCTCGGAGTTCGACATAATCGACTCGTGCAGGCTCCGCCTGGAGATCGCCCGACCCGGATATGACAATCGGAAAACCTGGCCCGACGTGCACGCGTACGCCAGCTGGCCGCCGCCATCGCCTCGGCCTGGCCGGATCCGACCGCGAATGACCCTCCGTCATCGACGCGGCCGATTTGCAGGCCGGTGGTCTCCCGGGAAGGCATGGTCACTGCCGGCGCCGCCGATGCCAGCCCGGGTTCGGTAACGGGTGGCGGAGAAGAGCCGTGCCGCCCGAGGGACGCTGGGAATGAAGCGGCGTGCCGACGCCGAGGGTGTGCGGCGCTGCTTCGTCGATGTGGGCTCGGCTCGCATCCTGAACCCGATGGCTGCCGCTGCGTAGTTATGCCCTCACGTGATTACGTGATTCATGTTTGACTATGGCGCATGCGATCGGGGCAGGTACGGCTGGCGATCGACTGCGGAAGTGCCAGCACAACCGGGGTGGTGGCGTGGACGGACGGGTCGTGGTCGCCGCTGTCGTTCGACGGCGAGCCAGGACTACCGAGTGCGGTGCTGGTCGCCGACGACGGGTCGGTTGTGACGGGGCAGCAAGCATGGCAGGCGGCAGTGAAGCAGCCGCAAAGATTCGTTCCCGTCCCCCGTCGCCCCGCCGATGAGCAAGTCAGCGTGGCCGGTAGGGAGATAGCGCTGGCGGATCTGGTGGCGGCGACGCTGCGGCGTGCCGCTGACGAGGCACGACGGCTCGCTGGCGGCGAGGTCGAGGATGTGCGGTTGGTGGTGCCGGCGGGGTGGGGGCCGCGGCGTCGTACCTGGCTTCGTCACGTGGCGCATCGGGCGGGTCTGCCGCAGCCGCGTTTGGTGGAGGCGCCGGTGGCGGTGGCCTCGCATCTGCTCGCCGGAGGTGTGCCTCTGCCGGTGGGTTCGGTCATCGTGGTGTGTGACCTGGGTGGCGGCGCCGAGGTGAGCGTGGTCCGCCGCAGTGCGGTCGGCTTCGAGATCCTCTCCACTCTCGCGGACCCGGATGCCGGTGGTGACGCCATCGACGCGGCGATGACTGCCGCCCTGTCCCCTGTCCCGGTCGCTGCGGGGACCGGTGAGGAGGTGGCGTTGACGGCGAGTGTCCGGACGGCGAAGCATGCCCTGTTCGCGCATGCGGCGGTGACGGTTGCGGTGCCGTCCGGTCCGGCGGTGGTGGTCAACGACCTGGTGTTGACGCAGGCGGCCCGTCCGGTCCTGGAACGCGCGGCCGATTTGGTCCGGGATGCGGTGGACGCGGCGGAGGTCGACCCAGCGACGGTGGCGGGGTTGTGGTGTGCGGGTGGGACGGCGCAGATGCGACTGGTGGCGGAGGTGCTGGCCACCGACACAGGTCTCACGCCGTTCCTGGTGCAGGATCCGCCGCTCGCGGCCGCGCAGGGGGCGGCGGACGCCGGCGCGCGGAGTCCGGGCCAGGGCCCGGAGGTGGTGGTGGAGCCGTTGCCGTCGGTGGGGCGGGCGCTGGCGGTGGCGGTGTCGGGGTTCGCGTCGTTGGCGTTGGTGTCGCACATGCTGTTCACCCCGGTGTGGAACAGCGCGGCGATGGGGAAGTGGGCGACGTTGAACTGGGGCGAGCTGGCGATGGCGTCGGTCTTCGCGATGCTCGCCTGTCTCGGTGTGGGCACGGTTCTGGGTGCGGCGTTGGCGTCGCGTACCGACACCGGGTTGCCGTTGTCGCCGGGGGCGCAGGTCGCCACCGGCATCCTCACCGCCTCCTGGCTGGGTGTCGCCGTGGCGTGTATGTACGCGGTGGTGGGCAGCCAGTACATCGGTATGGAGCTGGGGCCGTTCCTGCGCTGGTCGGTGGTGCCGATCGTGCCGATCGTGGTGGTGGCGGCGGTTCTCGCGGTGATCGCCATACGCGGGTGGCGTACGCCGGTGGGTGGCTGGTCGCGGTTCCTGGCGTTCCCGGTGTCGTCGGTGGTGACGGCGACGGTGGGGATGCTGGTGCGGGTCTGTCAAGTTAACGGTGTAACTGGGGTTGGTTGATCTTCTACTTGCGGCCGGCGGACAGGCGTCCGTCGAAGGTGATGTCGAAGGCGTTGAGTGCGCTCTTCCAGCGGGTGGCCCAGCGTTTGCGGCCTTGCCCGGTCGGGTCGAGGCTCATCACCGCGAGGTAGACGCACTTGAGGGCGGCTTGCTCGTTGGGGAAGTGTCCGCGGGCGCGGACGGCGCGGCGGATGCGGGCGTTGACGCTTTCGATGGCGTTGGTGGAGCAGATGATCCGGCGGATCTCGGCGTCGAAGGCCAGGAACGGCACGAACTCGGCCCAGGCGTTCTCCCACAGCTTCACGATCGCCGGGTAGCGGCTGCTCCATGCCTCGGCGAACTCGAGGAATCGTTCGGTAGCGGCGGCCTCGGTCGGTGCGGTGTAGACCGGTTTGAGTGCCTTGGCAATCGCGTCCCAGTGCTGGCGGGCCGCGTAGCGGAACGAGTTCCTGAGCAGGTGCACCACGCAGGTCTGGACCACGGTGCGGGGCCAGACCTCTCCGATGGCATCCGGCAGGCCGGTCAGTCCGTCACAGACGGCCATGAGCACGTCGTCGACGCCCCGGTTCTTCAGTTCGGTGCAGATCTGCAGCCAGAACTTGGCGCCCTCCCCGCCGTCGCCGGCCCACAGGCCGAGGATGTCTCGGTGGCCGTCGGCGGTGACCGCGAGAGCGACGTAGATCGGCCGGTTGGCGACCTTCCCGTCCCTGATCTTGACGTTGATGGCGTCGAGGAAGACCACCGGGTAGACCGGATCGAGGGGCCGGTTCTGCCACTCGGTCATACCGTCCATCACCTTGTCGGTGATGGTGGAGATCGTCTGGCGGGAGACCTCGGCGCCGTAGACCTCGGCCAGATGCGCGGAGATCTCGCCGGTGGTCAGGCCCTTCGCCGACAGCGACAGCACCAGGTCCTCCACCCCGGACAACCTGCGCTGACGCTTCTTGACGATGGCCGGTTCGAACGAGCCCGCTCGATCGCGTGGCACGTCGATCTGCACCGGCCCGACATCGGTGAGCACCGTCTTGGACCGGTTGCCGTTGCGGGAGTTGCCGGAGTTCGCGCCGGCCTGGTCGTGTTTGTCGTAGCCGAGGTGGTCGGTGATCTCACCATCGAGGGCCGACTCCAGCACGATCTTCGTCAGCTGCTGCAGCAGCCCACCCTCACCGGACAGCTGCAGCCCCTGCTCACGAGCCTGGGTCACCAGCTGTGACACCAGCGCCGGGTCGACACCCCCTGGCGTCGTCTTCGTACGCGGCCGCTTGGCCTTCTCGTCACCGGGCACAGCGGCAGTGTCCACCGCATCGGTCGTGATCGTCATCAGGTGCTACTCCCTTGATCGGAGTTACACCGTTGTTTTTACAGTCCCCACCCGAACGCGGTCCCTTCTTACGACTCATGACCCCATCCTCGGCCACGGCCATGTCAACAGCAGTAGTCAACGCTTCTCGATCCTCAACTCGCCCTGTCCGGCGGACTTGCTATGAACCGCTGGCCTCAACTCACCCTGGCAGACAGGGCTACACCAACGGGCCGTGGACATCCTCAGCCACTTGGGCGAGCATGCGGCCGCCGCCGATCTGTCCGACCGCTACACGCGCCGACTCACCACCGCCGGCCTCACACTCGACCTCCTACCCAGCACCACTCGGTATAGATACCACTGCCAGTGAGGATGTAGCGGGGGACTGGCTGTGGGTAGGCCTCAGCGACGGTTCATATCGGCGGCCCACCGGCACGCCACTCACGCAAAGACCCCCGGGCTATTCACGGCCTTTACGGCTGCTGCCCTCGCGGCGGTCGCGTAGCTGTGGCAGGTACGGCCGCCGTTGACGTGAGCGCACTGCACCACCCCGGATCTTGTGAGGACTTGTCCGGAATCGGTTGCGTCAACAGAGAAGATCATTCTCGCCTCCCGAGACATCCTTACTCGGAGGCATGTCTTGGCGACCTGCGTTGAAAGAGACGCGGACTCTTGGGGATCACGTTGAAACGACCGTTGTGGTCGCTCACCCGACAGTGAACGTCTCCGATACCTGACATCATCGCGGGCATCACTTATCCGAATGCATGAGGTCTAGTTTTGGCAGACGACCTGACGGTTGAAGCTGCGGGTATCATGCGCTGGCGAGCGCGGCGATGTGGATAGTATCCGCGCTGAACGCCATGCTGTCGGTGGAAAGATCGACGATGCTCCGGCGCACGATTCTGTCGGTCGTGATCGTTTTGCTGGCCACGGTCGGACTCGCGGCCAGCGGTAGGCCGGTGCCGACCCGCCTACGGGTGGCGATCACCGGGCTGCCGCCCGGTGTGGTGGCGCACGTCGGAGTGGCCGGGCCGGCAGGGACCCATTACACGCTCACCGCCACTGACGAGCGGCGCGTGCCTGCGGGGGTGTACAGGGTCACGATCGAGTCGGTCCGCAGCGTTGACACCACCTTCCACCCTGCTGACGAGCGGCACGAGGTGTTGGTAGAGCCGGGGCGCACCACGCTCGCCGCCGCGCCGTACCGGGTCGCCATCCCGGACACAACCGAGGTGCTCGACCCGGACGACCCGGGCATCCTGGAGATCCGTGGCCTGCGGGTGGTGTTCGCCGCAGGCTCCCCTCAGGCGGCAGCCCTTCAGCCGGGCGACCATCTCATCTCCGGCATAGGCACCCGCGTACCCCACATGCTGGTACGAAGGGTCGCGGCGATGCACTACGACGGTGACCGGGTCGTGGTGGACACCCAGCCGGCTACCTTCGACGAGGCGCTGCCCGCCGGAGTCATCCGGCTGGATTTGGTCGACGGGCTCACGCTCCTCCGCCCGGCGGCGTTCGCGCACGGTGACGAGCCTGAGCCGCTCGTGGAGTTCAGCCGCACACTGAGCTTTGAAGATTCTGACTGCTCGCCGGCTGAGAACCCGCCGGGGCGCTCCAGCGGCGAGCGGAGCAGTGCCGGCAGCCTCGCCTACAAGCTCGACACAGTCGACCTTGACCTTGACGGCGAGTTCGCCTGGGACGGCATTGTCAATCCGACCGTGTCGACCTTCATCGGTGCGGCGATGACTTTGGAGGGCCGGTCGGAAGCCGAGTTCACCATGGCGGTCAAGTGCTCGGTCAAGAGTGAGCACGACATCCAGATTGGCTGCGCCAGCGTGCTAGCGCGAATCGTCCGAATCGGACCGATACGGTTGGGTTGCGACTTCAAGGTCGTCGGCGAAGCGTTCGCGGCGGCCGAGGGCAGCTGGAAGTCCGAGGCCATGCGGTCGCGGACCTCGCTCGGGTTCGAGGTCGGTTACCGCTCCGAAAGCGGCGGCTTTCACCGTGACCGGTTCCTGGTCGGCGAAGAGTTCGCCGAGAAGCCGACCGCCCCGCAGGTAGAGTTCTCGTTCGGAGTGAGCGCCGGGCTCAGCGCGGAGCTGACCGGCAAGGATCCTTTCGGCATCGCCGAGTTGACGGTTGCTCTGGATGTGAAGGTCGGGCCGACGGTCATCAGCGATTCGGCCGGCTTCCGTGGCGACTTCAAGGCAGTCCCGACCGTCGCCGTCGGCGCACGGCTTGGCCGCGGGTTCCTCAAGTGGGAGGGCGAGGCGAAGGTGCCCCTGCCCGGCCTGGAACTCAACCTCTGGAGTATCGAGCGTCCTCCGGCACCGCCGTCGGCCTCCCCGTCGGCCTCACCGTCGCCCGCGCCATTGTCGCTGTCGCCGACGGTCGGCGACCGGATGTCTACTGAGCGGCAGCGGAGGGCGTTTGAGACTTGGTTCATCGCACAGCATCTCGACGACGGGCTCGGGGTACGTGCCGACGACCTCGATTTCGACGTCGTCGTGGCCGATGACCTCGACGGGGACGCGTTGCTCGACTTCATCGTGCTCGACAGGACGGTTCTGTACTGCGGCTCCGCGGGCTGCTGGACCACTGTGTACCTCACCCAGTCGCTCGGCTCCTACACCAGTGTCGGCATGTTCGGCGTGGGGGATGAGATGGCGAAGGCGACTGTGAGGACACGTTCAGGCAGCGGCAGCGCCAAGGACGTCATCGTGACGGAGAAGTTCGTCAGCCAGGAGCCGCTCTACTCCGTCTACACGATGCGGCAGGGTAGCTACTCGTTTTCCCACTGGGAGTATTGCGCCGGAGACGTCTTCGAGACGTGTCAGCCCGTCGTGATCACGCCACTGCGGTCGGCGCGGGGCACTGTGGCACCGGGTACTACGCCGCTGGAGCGGCCTTCACATGACGCGAAAGGCATCACCGTCGGGCTGGATGGTCAACCTTACGAAGAGTTCGTCGGGAAAGACCTTGCCCCGATTGGCGTGTTGCTAGACGGCGAATGGTATCTAGTCGACGTGTGGAAGGGCTTCTCAGGCTTCGTACCCGCTTCGGCGGTCGAGCGCTAGGGGTTGGGCAACACGACGGTCAGCGTTTCCCGGAGTGGGTGTAACCGAGGGCTTGCAGCCGGCTAGGTGGAGCTCCCGTGGGCGGCCCAGTTCTGACACTGCGGAGGGCAAGGAGGGCCGTACATGTGGTCGGCGGCGGTACAGGCCGCCCGTATCGGTGCGCCGATGCCACATCATCGCCCGGCTTCACGAAGTCAACGACCTCGTCGAGTTCGGGACGGTAGCCGTCGCTCGTGTCACCTCCTGACCGAGCGTGGACATCGGCGCGGAGGTTGGTAAGCCGACAGCCAGTGGCACAGGCTGTTCCTCGGACGGCGACACCTGTCCGTGAACCTGCGCCTGCTTCAGTAGCGGCACCTGTCCGCGCAGCGGTCGTTGCTCTATCGCTCCAGCCAGCCGGCCGCGGAACTCGGCCGCCCTGCAGTGGCCTCCCAGCGCTGACCTGCTGGTGTGAGGTCGTGTCAGGTGGTGTGAGGTGCTGTCAGCAGCGGAACCCTGCCCATGGTTCCGTCTCGCTCCTACGTTCGGTGTCATCACCGCTGCGGCCGCCGATGGGGCGTCCGGGGAGGAGGTGGCGGGATGAGAGCACGGTTCTCGGCGGCGGTCGTGGTCGCGGCAGCACCCCTGGTGGTGCTGTATCTGGTAGGTGGGCCGGTTGTCTCGGTACCGACGGTCGGGCAGGTGCGCGCCTGGATGCATCAGCCGCTGACCTCGGGGTTCCTCATGGTGGTCTTTCAGGCCGCCGCGTGGATGCTCTGGGCATTGCTCGGCGCCGTCGTCACGCACCGAGCACGTCGGCGTCTCGCGGCTCGGCTGCGGTGGCGGTTCGCGGTGCGTCTGCCCGGTCCGATGCAGGGGCTTGCGGCGGCAGTGTTGGGCGCCACTGCCGTCACGTCTGCTGCCCTGCCCGTCGCCGCACACGCCGCCCCGGCCGCCGACACGAACCCTGACGCACTATCGACCGAGGGCACCACTGAGGCGCAGCAGAACCAAGGCACGGCGGTGCCAGTCGCGACCCGTGCGGGCATGGCAGTTCCGACGCAGCCCGACCAAGCCTGGGCTGACGGCGGCCTCTCCTCGGACGGAACATCCGGCCTCATCGGCACCGTCGCCGCCGACGGTTCCCGTACAGCTGACAATCTCTCGTTCACGGCGCGGCCTGCTGCCAGCAGCTCGACCGAGAGGACGTCCGAGCCGGGCGACACCTGCGTGGTGCGGCGCGGGGACACGCTGTCCGCGATCGCCAAGCGACGGCTGGGTGACGCCGATCGCTGGCCGGAGATCTGGGCGCTCAACCGCGGCAGGCACTTCGCCACGGTCGGCGGCACGTTCACCAGCCCCCACCTGATCCACCCCGGCTGGACCCTGGCCCTACCTCACGACGCGATCCCCCCAACCGCCATCACACCCCAACCTTCCAGACCCGACGTCGACCCGCCCGCCCCAGGGACGTCCGAGCCGGGCGAACCCGCCGCCACGCCGAGCCCACCCGCCGACCCACCGAGCGACGACGATGGCGCGGACTCCGGCTCCACGGCAGCGTCCCCGTCGGCGCCGTCCGTCTCAGGCACGCCCGCCACCAGCCCGTCGCCGCCGGGCAGCCGTTCAGGCCCAGCAGACGAGGGCATCGCGGTGGGGACAGGGAGCTGGATGGACCTCGGCCTCGCCGCCGCGATCACGGCAGCCGCCGCCCTGGTCTGGGCCCTGCGACGCCGCCGCTACCGGCCACAGCCGCCCGGCTCGCAGCGGCGGGGCGACGTCGACCTCGCGTCGCTTCCCACCGTCGTCACCCAGATTCGACGTGGCCTACGCCAGCGGCACACCGCAGACGACGTCGACATCCTCGGCACCGATCCCCCCAGGAACGATCTGACAGACGACCGGTCCACCTCCTCGGCGGGCGCTGACCGTCCAGCGTCAGCCGGCACAGACGGTGAGTCGACCGGCAAGGAGGATCTCGCTGGCGGACGGGGGCCGGTGGTGCCCGGGCGGGACAACGCGGTGGCGGCGGCATGGCCACCGGCAGGCCTCGGCCTGACCGGCCCCGGCGCACCGGCGGCCAGTCGAGGGTTCCTCACCGCCGCCCTCGCCGTTCACGGCGGCGGCACGGTGGTCATCCCCGCGACCACCGCCGCCACCCTCCTGGAGACCTCGGTGCTGCCGGATAGTCCCCGTTTGACCGTCACCGACGGACTCGCCGCCGCCCTGGACCTCTGCGAGACGCAGGCACTGCACCGCACCCGGCTGCTCTACCAGCACGAGGTCGACACCGTCGCCGACCTCCCCGACGCCGGCCACGAGGAACCGTTGCCGCCGGTGCTGCTCATCGCCGACGCGGCAGCCCGCCACGAACGCGCCCGCGTCGCCGCGCTCCTGGCCCAAGGGAACCGCCTCGACATCCACGGCGTCCTGCTCGGCCGGTGGCCCGAGGGCGACACCCTCGTCGTCGACACCGACGGCACCACCACCGCCGACGGCACCAGCCGTCACGCCACCGGCCCCGCCGATCTCGGCCGGCTCACCGTGCTCACCCCCACCGAGACGGTCGACCTGATCACCACCCTCGCCGAAACGCACACGGGACAACCCCCGTCGACCTATTCGGTCGACCTCCCCGCCGCCCCGACACCGACACCCGGCCCGCGCGCCGACAGCACCGCAGAAGCTGTGCCCGACGACGGCCACGCCTGCACCGCCGCAGCCGGCAGCGCCTACTCGGCACCAGAAGGCGCCGAGTTCCCCAGCGGCCGACAGGCAGTAGCGCCGTCGAGAAACAGCGATCAACCCGACACGACGCAGTCCGGCGGCCGCGTGGCGGTATGCACGCTCGGCACCGCCCGCATCGTCGAGATGGACACCACGATCCCCCTGCGCGCCAAGGCCCTCGAACTGCTCGTCTACCTCGTGGTCCACGACGGCGACGCCACCCAGGACGCCATCCTCGACGACCTGCTACCCGACGCCCCACGATCGAAGGCACCGCATCGCCTGCACACCTACGTGTCGGCCCTGCGCAAGACCCTGACCCGCACCGGCGGACCCGGTAGCTACCTCACCCATCCCGCCCGCCGCTACGCCCTCACCCGCGACCTGATGGACGTCGACCTGTGGCGCATGCGCGACGCCCTGCGTGCCGCGCACCGCGCCACCACCCCCGACACCCGGCTCGCCGCGCTGCGCACCGCAGTCGACGCCTACGGCGGTGCTCTCGCCGACGGATTCGACTACGAATGGATCGAGGTCCACCGCGAGGCGATCCGCCGCCAAGCCCTCGACGCCCACCTCGCCCTCGCCGCCGCCACCGGCGACCCGGCGGAAGCCGTCACCGTGCTGCAGGCCGCGATCCGCCACGACCCCTACGCCGAACCCGTCTACCAACAGGCGATGCGCGCCCACGCCGCGCTGGGACACCTCGACGAGGTCCGCGCCCTGCGCGAGACCCTCATCCACCGGCTCGACGACATCGACGCCACCCCCAGCAAGGACACCCTCGACCTCGCCGACCAACTCACCACCAGCCCTACACACGCTCGATCCGACAACGGCGGGCGGCGCTCATGACGCGGCACTCCCCAGCGGCATCCGGCGCTGTCCGCGGCACCTCCGACCAGACCGCCGCCGGCATCGGCGCCAGCGCGTACACCGCCCCCGCCGGCAGTAGCGGGGACACGACCGCGACGACGGCCTCCCCGGTGGGCGGTGGCACCGCACCGGAGTTCGGCGGTCGGTCCGCGTCGTCGAGACGTCACAGCACCGACGCGATGTCCCGCGACGCGCTCGACGCCGATCTGGCCACCGCTGTACGTCGCACGGCTCGCATGCGGCAGGCCTTCTACGTCCTGGTGCTCCTCGTCGCCCTCGTCGGACAGGTCACCGGCAGCGTCCACACCCTCGACATCCCGATCCTCGTCGCGATCCCCGCCGTCGCCGCACTCGAACTCGGCGGTGTGGTCGTCATGGCCAACGCCGACGTCCGACGCCGCCTCGGCGAACGCGCCCTGGCATCCCGGATCCTGTCCGCCGTCATCGCCGCCGCAGCCGTCACCTTCAACTGGATCGTCCACCCCGACCATCTCCTCGGTGGCTTCTACGCCGCCATGTCCGCCCTCGGCTACCTCGTCTGGCTCATGCACGCCGGCAACCAACGCCGCGACCGCCTCCGCGCCACCGGAGACCTCCCACCCACCCCACCCGCCTACGAGCTGTTCGGCCACTGGCTCCGCCACCCCGCCATCACCGTCCGCGCCCGCTCGATCGCCAAAGCCGACGGCCTCGACCTGTACGAATCCCTGGATGCAGCCCGCGTCGCGATCTCGCGGGAACATCGCCAGCACGCGATCGCCGCCGTGCTTCGTCGCAAGATCCGCAGGGCCGTGGATCCGACCACCGCCGCCATCGCCGTACACGTCTACGACCTCGACGAGATCGCGCAGCGGCTCGCGGCAACCGCCGACTACGCCGGGCTGACCACGCTCTTCGCCGCGGACCTAGCACCTGAAACGATCATCGCGAGACAGCATGCCGGTCGCCGCCGCCGATGGTGGGACCGGCGCCCCTCAGCGACGCCGACTACGGTGCCGCCGCAACGTGCGCCAAGCGCGCCAGGTCCTGCCGAGCAGAAACAGCAGCCCGCGACGGATACCCATCCGACATCGGCACCAGACGACAGGAAGTCGGTGCCCACACCCTGTCCCAGCACGTCGACCGGGCCGAGCACCGCTGGCGGGCCCGCCAGCGACCACGGAGAACCCACGAGCACAGCGGAGGCGGTGGCCTACTGGCTACGAAAGGAACCAGACCTTGCACCTGAAGCCCTCGCCGAAAAGATCGGCAGGTCACTGCGATCGGTCTACCGACACCTGCCAGCCGACTATCCCCGGCGGCCAGGTGTCGCGCGAGAGCATGGACGCCCTGTGGGTTCCGGACGGCGCGAGGGCCCGCCGGCTGACATGCCTGCCAGCCGGCGGCGCCCATAGCAAGGAGGCGGTCGGCGAAGCCGCAGCAGACGGCGGGTAGGACCGGGCTGCCGGCGTAGGGCAGGGTCGAATGGCAGTTGATGCAGCCCTCCCAGTCCATGGTCCAGGCCGTACCTGCGGCAACGGATAGGAATTCGAGGACACGGACGAGCCGCAACATGGCCAGAAGTTTGGCTCACGGTAGTGAAACCGCTACCGATAGGCATTGACACTCGTCGTATCGATCGGTAGAAACGAGCCATCCTGGTGGTCGGTACTTACCGCCACCGCCGATGAGCGAGGCGGAAGCTCCAGCAACGTGCTTGGGGCTTCATCGCTGTGACCCTGGGGAGGTCAGAAACGTGCGGAAGCGTTCCCGGAGGCTCGTTCCAACTATCGCAGGCGTGCTGGTGGCGGCACTCGCCGCCGCAGCCCCTGCGGCAGCCGATCCCGGCGGCCGTCCGCTGCCCTCCGAGGTTCGATCGACGGAGGAGAGGCAGCTAGTCGATGAACTCGGGGTTCAGCCACCCGACGTGGACGCCAAAGTACTGCGAGCATCCAGCGTGGCTCGGCAGATCCAGCAGGTCATCGACGAGGGCCACGATCAGGGGTTCGGTTCGTTGCAGCTGGTTCGCGACACCGGCGCGGTGGAACTGCGCTGGAAGGGCAACCTACCCGCAGCGGTCGACGAGGCCGTCAGGGCAGGACGCCGTGACGTGCCGGTCGCGGTGGTCGGCAGCAAGTTCACGCTGGCCGAGCTGACTGCGGAGATCCATCGCCTGTTCAAGGCTCCAGCCTCACAGCTTGGCGGTGAACTGGTGACTGCGGCACCACTGCCAGACGCGAGCGGGCTCAAGCTCTCTGTCGCTGGCACCACGAGCGTCGCCGCGGTTACCAGCAACCTACGCGCGAACAGGATTCCCGTTCAGGTGACAGCCGGATCGGCGATTCAGCCGGCCGGACGCTGGGACGATGTCACGCCGTTCTGGGGCGGCAGCGTCATCTGGACAGGCACCGGCAGCCTCTGCACCGCCGGGTTCGCAGCCAGAACGTCCACTAACGCCCAGGTAATGATCACCGCACGGCACTGCGGAGCGAACACCAACTGGTACACCCCGCTCTACCAACTCTACGTCGGGCGCTCCAACAGTGGCTCAGCGGCTCTCGATGCCATGACCATCAGCGAGCAGACCTACCAGGGCGCCGTCTTCACCGGCCCCTTCAACTCCAACTACGGCGTACCGATCGTAGGTTGGGCCAGTGCCGTCCTCAACGACGTGGCCTGCACCTCCGGTGGCCTGAGCGGCAACGACTGCAACACCAGAATCACGGAAACCAACATCTACTTCAACCTGAACGGAAACGTCACTGGCCCAGCGTTTGTCACCGAACACTTGGCAGGGGTTGCATCCGTCGGTCAGGGTGACAGCGGTGGGCCGACGATCGGCTATGACACCGGCGGTTTCAGGGCGTTGGGCATCATCAGCGCCGTCGCGACCGGGCAGCAGTTCGAGGGCACCTGCCAGGGGTATGACTACACCGGGCGCGTGTGCTCGCGGGTCGCGTTGCACATCAATATCGGCAGCATTCTGTCGCACTTCAACCTGACCATCGCCACCAGCTGACCCTATGACCTGCTGTCGGGCCACACATCGATGTGGCCCGACGGCAGGTCCGCAGCTATGCTGAATCTTGCCATGCGTATACAACGAATCGGCTTGGTCGCAGCAGCCAGCTTCCTGGCGGCGACAGCAGGGTGCGCCGGATCCGAAGCCAACGATCCTGGACAACCGGCGGGGCCAAAACCGGCCCAAAACCGGGAACTTTTGACGACGCCCTCCACGACTCTCGGTGACACACCGCGAGAACTGCTGATCCGGGACGCCGAACGCACCTATCCCACCAACTCGTACTCAGGCATGAGCGCCGACGGAGCGGCGCTGGTGATCCACCGCGTGCCAGTGCCACGAGTGGACAAGATCGACACCGATCTGCGCCTTCGACACCCGGAGGTCCAGTTGGCCTTCGCCGACGCGCAACATCCACGCACCGTGCTCAACGAGGTGTCGGACAGCATCAAGAAGGACATCCCGTACTGGCAAATCGAAGGAGTGGCCATCGCGGTCGTGGCACCCCGCGCCGACGGATCCGGCGTCATGGTCATGGTCGACCAACCGACCGCGGACCTGGCCGCTGCCATGCGGGAACGATACGAGTTCCCGAACCTCAAGCTGACCCAAGGCGAGATCGGCGCCGCCTGACGCCCCTTCGTCCTCATGCAGATCAACCTGGCACCAATTCGGGACGTGGCCGGGCCGCCGCTGCGGCGTCAGTGCCGCGTTGCGGAATGCGGTCGCTCGGTCGGCGCGAGGGCGACAGAATGGCCGCGACCATGGTGATCGGGCGGTGGGGACGGGGCGTCGGTGGGCGGGGTGTCGCTGGGAACGACGTTGCGCCGGTGGCTGCGCAACATGAGTGTCGGCTCGAGCGAGTTGCCTGAACGTGACTATCTGCCTGAGCTGCCGCCTGCCGCCTGCCGAGTGGCTGTGGGCTGGGGCTGGCGGCTTCGATCGACGTGTTAGTCCAGCGGAGTTCTCTGGCGGGTTGCTGACGGTGGCCCGCGATGGCGAGCCGGGTATGCGGGCCGCGGCCGTGGATGCGCTTGGTTCCGCCGAGGCGCGGTGGTGGTTGGCGGTGGATGCAGGGCTGCGGGAGCAGTGGTGGTCGGCGCCGCGCTGGTCGCGGAGCCTCGCGGCGGATTTGGCTGACGGCGAGGCGGAGCTGCTGCACTTGGTCATAGCCGGCTGCCACCGTGACGGGCGGATCCGCGAGGCGGCGGTCGCTCATCTGGCTGATCACGCGCACCCGGCGGCGCTGGCGGTGCTGGCGATTCGGACGGTCGACTGGGTCGCTGAGGTGCGTCAGCGGGCACGCAGTGCGGTGCAGGGTTGGTTGTCGTCATCGCAGGGGTCGTTGGCCCAGCTCGCGGAGATGGCGTTCGCCCTGCGCGGTCGGGGTGAGGGCGCCTGGTTGGCCGAGCGCGTCGAGGGTGTCCTGCGGGACCTGCCGTTGGATGGCTTGGAGCCGTTGCTGATGGCGCGGGATCGACGGACCCGGCGGGCGGCGTACCGCGCTGCGACAACCGGGGGCCTGTTGGGTTTGCGCTGGTTGACAACGGCCGCGATGAAAGACGACGACCTGCCGATTCGGGCCCTGTGCGCCCGGGCTGCTGTGGAGTCCGCGACGAGTCCGGCTCAGCTGCGTGGGCTGCTTGTCAGCCGTACTGCGCTGGTTCGGGCTGAGGCGCTGCAGGCCGTGACCGCAGTCGGTGATCTGAGGGCGGCTGAGGCGGCTCTGCCTGATCGGCATCCCCTGGTGCGGGCCATCGCTCAGGCCGTGCTCCGCCGCAGCGGCGCGGATCCGGCAGAGTCTTATCGCACGCTCGCCGGGTGGGAGCTACCGGCGCCGGGGGCGATTGCGGGGCTGGGCGAGACCGGTGACGCCGAGGACGCCCGCCTGGTTCAGCGGTGGCTGGCGCATCCACGTTCGCGTGGTCGGGTCGAAGCGGTCCGAGCGTTGCGTCGCCTCGGCGTGACTCCGTCGGCTGAACTGGTACCACTGCTGCGCGACGAGTCTGGAGCGGTGACCCGCCAGGTGGTGGTCGCCCTGCGACACGATCTCGGCATCCTTGACCCGGGAAGGCTGCAGGCGCTGCTCGGTCCGGGCAACCCGGCTCATGTCCGGTTCGCGGGCTATCGGCTTCTGACGGCGGGGAACGCCTGGCAACGGCTGGTCACCAACCTGCGGCTGATCGATGATCTCGACGACCGGTTGCGTGGCAGTGCGCGGGCGGACCTCACCGGGTGGCTCGATCGGCAGGCGGCCACGATCTACCACGGGCCGTCCCGCGAGCGTGCGGCCGAACTCGACAAGCTGATCGAGCATGCTCGCCCGATCCTGGGCGAGCACAAGGTCCGGTTGCTGCGGTTCCACGCCGGTCTGCCTCACCAGGCGGCGCTGTGACCAGCGGCGACATGCCTCGTCCGCTCAGTGACATTGAACGAGGCGTCATCGCGCGTCTGCTGGCGGTGCCGTTCCCTGGACGCGATGAGCTGCGCGCCCAGTTGCCGTTCGCGACTGTTGAGGGTCAGTGCCGCTGCGGCTGTGCGACCGTCAACCTTGTTGTGGCCCACACCGCAGCGCCGGCCCCGGTACTGTCCGGTGCGCCGGTGTCGGCTGACCTCAGTGACGGCGAGTTCTACGCCGGCGTCGTGCTACTCGTCGATGGTCAGGGCTATCTGTCCTGCTTGGAGACCTACTCCATCGGCGACGAACCCGTTCGGCAGTTCCCGCCCGTTGAGCAGATCAACGCTCGTCCGCAGCGGTGACCGCCGGCCTTCGTGCGGCTGGGGTTGGTGGTGGACGGCGATGTCGGCGGCGAGCAGCCATAACAGGGCGTCGGTGACCGGGCGTGGTATCGCGCGGCGGTGACGGGCCATGAGCGCGAGCCCTCTTTCCGGGTTGACGGTGGGCAGGGTGGTGGCCCGTCACCGCCCGAGGCCGGCGGCATGGGTCGACGCGGTCGGGTACGCCGCGGGCGGTGGTGGGCCGGGTGCAGTGACGCTCGACTTCAGGCATTGATCAAGTCGTTGCCGTGGCCGGGGCGGCGACGCTGCTGTGCGCGGTCCCCGCGACGCGCATTGCGGGTCAGGGCTTGTCGAGGTTGAGGCGTCGGCGTTCGGCGGCGAGGAGCGCGCGGGCCGGTTGGTGCCAGGTGTCGTCGTCGAGTGGGGCGGGGACGGTGCCGTCGGCGAGTGCCTGCAGCGCGGGGATGTGTGCGGCGTACGGGTCGCCGAGTGCGGCCAGGTCGGTGCAGGCGCGCGCTATGTCGGTGCGGATCTTCGCCGTCCATGGGCCGGGTCGGCCCCAGGTGTCGCGGCGGCGTCCGCGGATGGGTCTTTCGCACAGGTGGTAGGCCAGCCACACCACGGGTGGGTGCACGCCGCTGGCCTCGGCGAGGAGGGCGACCTTGTCGTAGTCGCCGGCCTGGTCGCCGCGGAACGGGCGGTGGCCGACCGGGCGGGGGTTGGTCAGCAGGCGCCAGTAGCCGGGATACACCGCGGTGGAGGCGACCAGTTCCTTCGCCGAGCGAAAGCCACCATCGGTCAGCGCTTGGGGAAGCTGGTCGAGCAGGAGGTGGGCTAGTTCCCGGCGCACGGCGGGCACGCTCGGGTCGTCGGCCCGCCAGTTGCGGTCCCGGCCGGCACGTCGAGCGGCGGGGGTGGGGTCGATGTGCGGCAGCGTGGTGCCGTCGGCGAGCATGCCGAGCAGCCGGGCGGCGAAGTCGCTGAGGAGGTGTTCGAATCCGCGGCTGCGGTCGTGGTAGTCGGGGATCGGTGTCCAGTGGCCGCCGCCGCGGTGCCCGACCCGGTGCGCGGATTCGTGGAGCAGCACCAGCAGGGTCTGGTGTCGGTCGGCGAGCACATCGCGGTGGATGGCCACGTGTCCGGTCAGCGGCCGGTAGAGGCCGTCGGCGCAGGGGACTCGTCGCTGTGGTCGTACACCTTCACGTGGTGCAACGCGAACGGGCCGATCGCGGAGCGCACCAGCTGGCAGCACTCGTCGAGCAGGGCGCGTTCCGCGTCGGTCAGGGCTTTCTGGCTGACCCAGTTGGTCCGGTTGCGGTTGCGGGCGTGGTGGCGTCTCTGGCGGGCGCGGGCCGCCTCGACGCCGAGGAGATTCATGACGGCCATCTGTTCGTACCTGCCCAGGCCGGTGGTGGCCAGCTCAGCGTGGCCGGTGTCTTTGAGGTCCAGTGCCGCCTCCTCACCGCCCGGCACGCTGAAGTAGGTCTGCTCGGGCAGGTGGGTGCGGCCCCAGGCCCGCCACGCGGCGCGGGGGCGGGGCAGCCGCACCGCGTCGAAGAACTGTTCCTGTTCGCGTAGCTTCCCGCCGCCGAGCAGATGCCGGGCGAACAGGTCGATGGTCTGTGGGTCTTCGCTGTCGGCGAGGATGCGGCGCACGGCGGTGCGTAACGCGGCGGCTTCCACGAGGGTGCGGTCGCGGTTCTGCAGCGCCTTGTGGTTTAGGGACAGGTCGTAGGAGGCGAGGAAGCCTGGCATGCGGGTGACGAGCACTCCGCCGATCCATACCCGTCCCGGTTGGCCGTCGCGTACGCACACGCCTGGTGCTGGGGGCGGCTGGTAGCCGGGCTCGGCCAGGGCACGGAAGCGTCCGATGGCCTCCTGCGCCAACTGCTGGGGGCACTCGACGGTGAAGGTGGTGCGGGTGTTGGGGTGGAAGCGGTAGACGAGGACTTCGCTGCCCTGCGCGGAGCGCGACGGGATCAGACCGCCGAGGAGCTTGCGGCGTTCGACGGTGGGGACGAAGCCGTATCCGACGGTCTCGCAGCGCACGCCGCCGATCTGCGGACTGCGGGCCAGCACGAGGCAGGCGAGTTTCTTGCCCTCGCCGAACTGGCCGATCTGTTCGGCGGACTTGGTCGAGACGCCCAGGATGAGGCCCTCCTCGGGGATACCCGGTCCCCCGTCGGCGATGGTCAGCGTCCCTTCGGCCCAGCTGACCTGGGCGTTCGGGTCTTCGTCGAGCGCGTTCGCGATCAGCTCGGACAGCGCCCGTACGGGCGTCCACGACTGCACGTACTCCGGCGAGATGGGGTAGGCCAAGCTGTCGGTGTCCGCAGCGGCTCCGCCCACGGAATCCGGGCTGGTAACGGGATCCTGGGCGCTGGTGGCGCGATTCGTGTTGGACACGGAACTCCTCAGGAAACGGCGACACCGCGACCGATGCCGGTCGCGGTGTCGGAAGGCGGGGATGAGGACCCGTACACGGGATGTCGGGTCGATGTGCAGGCCCGACGGCCCCGCCTCGCGGTGCGGGCGGGGCCGTCGGGTGGCGGGGCTCAGTCGGGGCGGCGGGTACGGGCGACCCGCACCTCGAAGGTCTCCGCGCTGACGACCAGGTCCAGCCACCGAAAGCCGGCGGCGTGTGCGGCGCGCAGTTCCTCGATCAGCGGGGCGGGTTCCTCGGTGAGGTGCAGATGCTCGACGAAGTCGTCGCCACCGAGGTCACGGTCAGCGCGGTGGCCGTCGACGCGGGGGTTCCAACCGTGGGCGTGGACGGTCAGGTTCGCCCCGGGCCGGTCGGGGTCCTGCAGTCGGGGCAGGCCGTTGGACATCAGGTACACGCCGTCGTCGTGAACCCACTCCAACGCCCCCGCGCAGGAGGTCTGGTCCTCTCGTTCGGTGAAGGAGGGGACGTGCTGGTCGGCGGCGACGGCGTGCTCGGCCAGTCGCAGCGTGGCGGTGAGATCGAAGTAGAGATGCAGTGCCATCGGTGGGCTCTCCTGTGGTGAAGGGGTTGTCGGGCAGGTCAGGGGTGGTTGCCGAGGTGCGCGCCGAGCGGTGGCCCTTGCCGCACGGCGGTGACGGCGTCGGGTAGGCAGCGGCGTTGCCATCCGTGCAGGGCTGTCGGGAGGTCGGCGTCCCACCGGTGGTGTTGGGTGAAGACGGCGGTGAGGGCGGCGGCCTGTTCGATGCCGTTGTTGGCGCCCCGGGCGGTGTGTGGCCGCACGGGGGCCAGGGCGTCGCCGAGCAGCACCGCCCATCCGGCGCCGACGGGCCAGACCATGCGGGTGGGTGCGTCGATGTCCATCACCGGCACGGCCATCCGGGTGGTGGTGGCGTGCACGGTGGCGGCGTGCGGGGCGGGCAGGACCTGGGCGGCGCGGATGTCGACGTGTGCGCGGGCGGCGGCGCTGACGTGGTGCGGCATCGCGAACATCCGTCGCTGCGGCGGCGCCCCGAAACGGTGGGTGTAGTCGGCGGGGCTGCAGTCGAGGTACAGGGTCCAGTCCAGTCCGTCGGGGACCGGTGCGACGTTGTACTGGCAGCCGGTGCCCGCCTCTAGGCGCAGGAAGTCCCGCATGGTCCCGGATCCGGTGGGGGTGTGTCCGCGGTGGGCGACGTAGCCGGCGTAGTGCAGTCGGCGGCGCGGGTCGAGCAGGCGACGGCCGGTGGAGGATCGGCCGTCGGCGAACACCACCAGGTCCGCCAGGGCGTGGGAGTCGTCGCCGAATCGGAGTCGTGGCTGCCTGTGGTGCTGGTCGAGGTGGGTGAGGCGTCGGCCCGTCTGCAGGACGCCGTCGGGCAGGCGGCGGGTGAGCGCGTGGTGCAGCAGCGACCAGGTGGTGGAGCGCCCCGGATACCGCCGTCGGGTGGTGTGGATGGGCTGGCGGGCGCGGACGGTGACCTCTATGACGGTCTCGGAGGTGTTGGTGATGAACTCGCTCTGGTCGATGCCGAGGCGGTCGAGGACGTCGAGGGCGGGGTGTTCCAGGCCGATGAGTCCGCCACCGCGCGGTGCCGCGGCGGGGGCGGCTTCGTAGACGGTGATGTGGTCGAAGCCGGCCTGTAGTAGGAGCAGGGCGGTGGTGGCGCCGGTGAGGGAGCCACCGACCACGGCGATGCGTGGTTGCGGCCCTCGCGGGTGGGACGCGTAGGTGGGGCGCGGCGCGTGGCCGGGTGGGATGTGCGGCTGTGACATCCGGGTGTCCTTCCGATAGGCAGAGAAGCCCGGGCACGGCCGTACGGCCGTGCCCGGGGTGCGCTGGTGCGCGGGTGGCCGGGCATCGGCCGTGGTGGGTGCGGTGTAGATCAGGTCAGGTCAGTGCCCTGCCTCGCCGGAGGCGGCGACGGCGGGACGGGCCTGGGTCGACGTGGCGGCTGCTGGTCGCTCGGGTGAGTGGCGGCAGCATGCGCGGCAGCGAGCGCAGCAGGTCGAGAACCTCGCTGGCGCCCTGGGCGGGAGCCGGGGCGGGTGCTGGGATCACGCCTGTTCGAGTGCGGTGACGGCGGCGTCGGCGATGGCGTCGACCGCGTGGACCGGGTCGTCGACCAGCAGCGTGGTGGTGTGGGTGAAGGTGTGCCCGGTCAGGGCGGCGGGTCGCAGCCACAGCACCGCGCATCCGGACTGGTGCAGGGTGGTGATGAGCCGTTGCGCGGAGTCGAGGTTGGGTAGGTCGCCGTCGGAGACGACGGCGAGCATCCGCACTCGGCCGGGTTGCCGCAGGTGCAGGAGTTGGTCGGCGAGTTTGACTGCGTCGAGGAACGCGGTGCTCCCGCCGCCGATCCCCATCTCCAGGACTTCGGTGGGGTGGCGGCGGGGCGGGACGAGCAGGGTGGCGCCGGTGCTGAAGCTGATCGTGGTGGTGGTGGCCTGGTTGGTGCGGGCGGCGTGGGCGAGGATCCATCCGGCGGAGGACATGGGTGCGGCGTAGGCGTACATGGAGCCGGAGGTGTCGACGAGTACGCCCAGGTGCAGGTGTGGCTTGGGTGGCGGTGTCTGGGTGCGCCGTTGCCACGGTGTGGCGGTGGGCATGCTGCTGGCGGCGATCTGTGCCTTCGCGGTGATGGCATGGCGGGTGCGTAGCCGTCCGGGCGGTGTCGGGCTGGGGCGGGTGTCGGGTTCGGGGACGTGGGTGCGGGCTCGGCGGAGCCGGGCGGCGAGGTGGTGGGCGGCGGCCCGCTCGGTGTCGGTGGGTTCGCGGCGGGTCCAGGTGGTGGGGGCGCCGTGTCGGGACTGGATCTGCTGGTCGGCGTACTGGGCGGGGGTGAGGCCGAGGGCGTGGGCGAGGTAGTCGGCCATGGCGTGGGCGAGGTGCCCGGCGAACTGGCCGGGGTCGGGTCGTGGGGGTTGTGGACGCTGGTGGGGGTCGATGCCGAGGATGTGGCACCACCGCCACGCCAGGTCGATCATCGTGGCGGCGTCGGTGTCGTCGACGGTGTGCGCTTGCCGCCATACGTCCCGCAGCTGCCGCAGGGTGGTGCGGCCCAGGACGGTGGTGATGGCGGCGCGGACGCCTTTGACGTCCTTGGCGGTGACGATGCGGGCGTCGACCCGGGCCAGGAGGAGGCCGGCGAGGTGAGCGGCGTGCCATGCGTCGTCCACCGGGGTGTCGTCCGGTTGCAGCAGGGTCGTGGCGGCGTGGCGAAGCCACTTTCGGTCACCGCGACGTCTGCTGCGGTGGCGGTTCTCGGCGCGGGACTCTTCGAGTACGGCGGCGACGTCGGCGACGACCGGCGGGGTGTTCGTGGGGGTGTCCCACAGGCTGTGGGTGGCATGGGCGGCCTCGTGGACGAGTAGCCCGTAGGCGGTGGGCACGACCCGTTTGTGACCCGCTTTGTACGGGTTGGTGATCTCGGGTGCGCCGATGTGGGTGGCGTCGACCTCGATGCGGCGCGCGCCGGGCAGGAAGCGGGCGGGGGCTGCGCCGCCGGCGCCGGGGGCGACGGTGACGGTCAGGTCGTGGCGGCCGGTCAGGGTCGGCAGGTGCCGGGTCCAGGCGTCGCTCCACGGCCGCCAGTCCGGGTCGCCGGCCGTTGCGGGGCCCGTGGTGCGGTGGGTTGAGGGATGCGGCATGACGGTGGCCTCTCTGATGGGGTTAGCGCTGTTTGCCGAGGGTCAGTGGGGTGATGTCGCCGTTGAATCGCTGACGCAGGGCGGCGAGGACGTGGTCGCGGTCCTCGGCGGGGGCGCGGCCGGCGAGGTTCGCCACCGCGGCGGCGGGACCGAGGGTCTTGCTGACGCGGGTGAAGCCGAGCAGTTCGCGTAGCTGCGGTGCCCAGCTGATCCGGCCGGCGGCGAGGTCGCCGTTGAGGGCGACGGCGGTTTCGACGGCGGGTCGGGACACGCCGAGGTGACGGGCGAGGTCCCAGTCGGTGGTGACCTCGATGTGGACGTCGAAGCGGGAGGCGAGGGCTTCGGTGAGGATCGCGCCGTGCACGCCGGGGTTGTGTCCGGCGATGACGTAGAACCCGTCGACGGCCTCGCGTTCGTTGCGGTAGCCGGGAATGGTGATGACCCGTCGGCCGTCCATCGCCGGGTAGAGCACGGCGAGGACCTTGGGTGGGATGAGGGTGGCGTCGTCGACCAGCAGCGCCCTGCCCTGCCGCATCGCGGTGACCAGCGGTCCGTGGACGAATTCGAACCCGCCGTCGGGCAGCGGGATGAAGTTGCCGAGGAAGTCCTCCACGACGGTGTCGCCGGTGCCGGCGACGGTGAGCAGGTCGGTGTAGGCGGCCTCGATCAGGGCGGTCTTGCCGGTGCCGGGCGGGCCGTAGAGCAGCACCGGGATGCGTTTGTCCCGCAGCCGACGTAGCACGTCCACGTCGGTGGCGCCGGCCAGCTTGCGGGGGAAGTACAGCTCGCCGTTGGGGCGGGTGACCGGCTGCCGTCGGCCCGTCCCGCGTGGTCCGTGCCGGGCTGCGCGTGGGGCCGGTGGTGGCATCGTCCCGGCGGCGTCGATACCGGCCTGGGTGATCTGGAAGCGGTGCGGACCGGTCAGGTGCGTGGCGTGTCCGGCGGCGGCCATCTTCTTCAGTGCCTCGAACACCGCGCCGGAGGACGGTGCGCCGATCGCCCGGGTGATCTCGCCGACCTTGAGGATGTCGTCGGGGTGACCGGCGAGGTGCAGGGCGACCGCGCGGTAGAGGTAGCCGGACCGGCCGGAGGCGGCATCGGGGGTCGGCGTGGCGCCGGTGCTCGCCGGGACGTCGGGTGAAGCGGCGGGCGGTGTCGGCGGGTGTGGTGTGGTCATGTGGTTGCCTCGATTCGCAGGTCGGGCCCGCGCACCCGTCTCCGGGTGCGCGGGCGGTGGGTGCCGCACAGCGGAGACGGGTGGGGCCAACCCCTGGCGGCCTTGTTCGGGCCGGGCAGATGGGCGACCAAACCCCGGTGGTGCTGGTGGTGTTCAAGGGTTACGGCGACGCGCAGGTTCGCCGCTGGTGCGTGCTGGTCGGGGGCGGCGTCGCGCGGGCGGTGTCAGCGCCGACGATGCAACACCTTGAATAGATTGATCAAGTCGGATGGGCGTCGGGTGTGGAACGGGGAATCGTGGTCACCGTGACGGCCGTGCGGGGCTGCCGTTTCCGGCGATGTGCTCCTGTCGCTGCCCGTCGGCGCGCCGCGTTGGCAGCCCTGTGGGTCGCGCTGTCCTGCGTCAGCCATCCGAGCGAGGGTTCGGGTGGTCCGGGAGGTCGCCGACGATCCGGTCGCAGTCGTACGGGTCGACGGCCTCCCAGCACCAGCTGTAACCCATCACCACGTAGCGGCCGTCGGCGTCGGGGGTGATGCGGTCGATGGCGTCCGGGTCGTCGAACATGGCGCGTTGGTCGGCGACGATGACGTCGCCGTCGAAGGACAGGTCGGCCAGCGTGGTGTCGACTCGCCCGTCCAGTTCGTCGGCCGGTACGCCCTCGTCGCGCAGGTGCCGGCGGTGCTGGTCGCGGTGGCGTTGTTGGTCGTCGACGATCGCCTCGGCCGCCGTGCGGGTGCAGGAGAACACCGCCCACCCGTTCCAGTGGTCGATGAGGGTGCCGACGAACCCGACGGCGACGCGGTCGCCGCCGTCAGGGCCTTCGGTGTGCGCCCAGTCGCCGGAGAACACGCCGACGTCACCGAGGCGGATCTGGTCGGGGTGGAGGTGGGACACGTCGCGGCCGGTGGGGCTGGCCGCGAGGCGACACAGGTCGGCGGCCCGGTCGGCGGCGGCGGTGTCGAAGGCGTCGCGATAGACGGTCATCGCCTCGTCGCGCTGTGGGATGCGCAGCCCGAACCAGCCGGAGACGTCGCCGGTGGCGTCGGCGAACAGCTCCCATCCGCTGGTGTCGACCGAATCGTCGATCGTGAAGTGGGGTAGGGCGTCGAGGACTGCCGGGTCGCCGTCGGCGATGCCGGCCAGGATTCGGCGCGCGGCAGGGCGCCTGTCGCCGCCGGCGCGGGCGCCGATGGTGTGCTGAGCCCATCGTTCGGCGGCGGTCTGTCCGGCCTCGGTGCCGGCGGCGCGCATCCGCTGGAGCGTGGCGGCCCATGCGGTGGCGTCACCGACGGGGTCGCCGGGAGGTGGTGGGTTCGTGGTCGGTGTGAGGCGGTCGCCGTCGTCGAGGCACATCGACAGCGTGGAGCCGCTGTCCCAGGTGACCTCGACGATGTGGTGCCGCTGGTCGTGGCGGCGGACGGTGCCGGTGTCGCCGGGCCGCAGCAGGGTGTGCGGGTCGCTGGTGTGGACCAGGGCGACGCGCTGGCCGGGCTGGTAAATCACGGTGCTCTCCGATCGCAGCGATGGACAGGCTGCCGCCGCTGAGGCGAGACGGCGCTTGAGGTGTGGAAGGTCATCGGGTGTTGTCCGGTGTGGGGTGGTGCGGCGGCCAGGGCTTGCGGGTGACGTGGTCGCCGAACATCGGGTCGGTGGCGACCGAGGAGCCGCAGCGGGTGCAGCAGGTGACGGTGTCGTGGCCGTAGCCGGCCATGGACGGCACCGTGATGTGGTCGATCTCGTCGACCGCGCCGCAGGCGGTGCACACCGTCATCTCCGCGCCGCCGTCGTCGAGGGCGGGTGCGGTGACGAACAGGTCCTCGGCCGGGTCGAGATGGTGGGCGCTGTGCCGCAGCCACCGGCTGTGGATCGTCGCCTCGTACACCACGAGTCGCCGCTGGTCGAGGTGCAGCAGGTACAGCCATTCGAGGGCCCCGGCGACGGGTTCGCGCAGGGAGCCCTTGCGGGGGTCGGCGTCGGTGTCGGCCGGGTAGCCCAGTCCCGGCACGGGCGGCTGCCGGTACCACCGGCGGGGCTTGGGTGTGGCGGTGAGGGTCCACCAGTGGTGGGCCAGCAGCGCGGTGGCCATGGCGTCGGTGTCGCGGCCGAACGTGTCGGTCCAGATCCGGCGCAGCAGCGGTATCAACTTCTCGGGTTCCTCGCCGAACTGCAGGTAGCGGGCGGTGTAGGCGCCGCGGAACGCGGCGACGCCGATCAGGGTGGGTGTGCTCACGTGCTGTTTCCTCTCAGGGACTTGTTGGTGGATGGGGTTGCGGAGGTCGTCCCGGGCGAGGGCCTGCCGTCAGGTGGTGTGCTCCGCGGAGCCGCATCGGGCCTCTGTGGTCGGGTGGGCGGCGGCCCGTGGGGACTGCGGTGACCGGTGCCGTGACGGAGAAGGGCCCCTACGTGGCCGTCGACGCGACGCGGACCGTGTCCTGCCGCGGTGGTGCCGGGCTGGTGCGCCCAGGTCTGGTGGTCCGCGCGGGAGGGTGTCGCAGGGTGGTGGCCTGTCAGGCGTGTGCAGGTGTCGACCTGGGTCATCTGATGAGGGGCGCGACGCGGTGCCACGTGTCGTGACGCCATATCTGCCAGCCTCTGCAGCACGGGCTGGTGGTGGCCGTCGCCAGGTAGATCGCGAGGCCGGCCCGCCCGGTGGGCTGGTCGAGTCGGTCGAGGTCGTCGGTCTCGACGGTGACGATGTCACCGCAGTAGTCGCCGTCGATGTCGACTGTCCTGGCCATGGTGGAGTTCGGTGTGAGGGTCGCGAGGCGGGTGTCGAGGTCGTATTCCGCGACCAGGCGGTCCAGGACCGTCTCCTCGTCGGTCGGTTGGCGCCGGTATCGGCAGTCGCGGACGAACTCGTGCATGTCGCGTTCGGTGAACCGGGCCGGGTCGTGGCATCGCAGCCGGGTCGCCGCGCCGTCGCCCTCGTTGCGGATCTCCCCTACCGGGGTGCCGTCGAGGCAGAGCGTGGCGGTGAACGCGACGTAGTGGTCACCGTCCCGCTCGTCGAGGCTGGTGACGGCGAGTCGGTCGTGGGGCAGGTGCAGCGGGCTGTGCCGCAGCGGATGGCCCGAGGGCGTCTGCCTGGTGGGTGGCGTGTCGGCGGGGTGGTCGTTCGAGGCGGTCGTGTCGAGGTGTTCCGCACGGTGCGGGTCGGGATCCTGTTGGGGCATGGCCTTCCTCCGAGGGTCTGCGCGTGGTCGGGGCGGGGTGGTGACGGCGGGCGGTGAGGCGCTGGGCGCGGGTGGGGTGTGGGCGTGGATGACCGCGCGGCCGATGGGTAGGCCGCGCGGTCATCGGTGTCGGTGGACGGGTGTCAGCGGGCGAGGACGGCGACCTTCTCGCCGTGTAGCAGTGGGGCGTCTTCCGGGCCTTTGAGGTGGGCGTGGATCCAGATCCGGTAGGCCTGTCCGTGTCTGTCGAGCAGGCGACGCCAGTGGCCTCGGACGACGAACCGGACCCGGTAGTGCCATCTGGCGGGTCCGGTGGCGGGTTCGGTGAGGGCGGAGGTGCGGCGCAGCATCACCACGCGGGTGTCGTGGGTGATCGAGGCGCGTGCGGCGCGGCGGCGGGTGGGGCGGTCCAGGGGTGCCGGGGTGGCGACGGCGATGGGTTGGGCTTGGATGCGCCAGAACGCGTAGGCGATCGCCGCGAACACGCGGGTGCGGGCGGTGGCGTCGGTGATCAGGTAGCGGCCGTCGGGTGCGGTCTCCCAGTCGCGGTCGGGTTCGTCGATGTCCGGTTGAATAGTGGTGGGCACGGGCGTGGCGATGGGGAGCAGGTTCACGTCGGTGAGGACGTAGGGGCCGAGTCGGGACAGCAGGGTCGGGTCCTGCCGCGCGTAGTCCTGGATGCGGGCGGCGTGGGGGTCGTCGGGGTCGTCGCGGTCGGCCCAGCCGCAGATCAGCCATGACCTGCCGGTGGGTGAGGAGATGGTGTTCCAGGTGATCGCGGCGATTCCGCTGACCTGGCCGGACAGGGCGCGGTGATAGATCGGTTCGGGCAGGAAGAGAACGCCGCGGTCGGTGGGGGCGGCGTCGGCGGTGAGCAGGTCACCGGTGAGGTCGAGTGCAGCAGCGGCGGCGGCGACGATCGCGGTCATGGCGGGGGCGAGGACGTAGGCCTCGCCGTGAGCCCACGCGTTGCTGGCGGTGCGGTCGAGGACGTCGACGAGTCTGTGGTGCGGATCGGTGTCGTCGGTGCCGTCGACGGGCGGGATGCCCGTCCAGTGGGTCTCGACGAACGCGCGGTGATACTCGCGTCCGGCGATGCTCGCGCAGTACTCGTGCATGCGGGTCTTGATCGTGACGGCGGCTCGCGCGTAGCCGGCGAGCGTGTTCTCGGTGCGGAAGGTCATGGGTCCTCCTGAACGGGGGCCGGTGAAGCGGTCGGATGGGGGTCTAGGCGGCGTGGGCGGCGGTGTTGGCCGCGCCGGGGATCCGGTCTGGGAGTCGCTGCGGGATCCGCGATCGCAGGTGCGTGGCGGTGGCGGTGAACCAGCCGATGAACCGCTCGGGGACGCGGGTGACGCGATGCGGTGGGGGTGCGGGCGTGGTGCGGGCGGCCCGCATCGCCCGGTGGGCGCGTCGGGCCGGGACGCAGGGTCCGGCGTGGTCGGCGCATTGCAGGTTGACGCAGCGGTCGTCGGGTCCGGTCGGGTGGGCGGTGAGGACGTCGAGGGCCAGTCGCCACAGCAGCGGGTCGGTGACATCGCGTGGGAGGAGGGCCTGTCGTGAGGGTCGGTTGCGGTCCGGCATGGCGGGATGGCCTTTCGTTCGGGTTTCGGGCAGGGGTCACCGTCCGGACCGGGGTGGGGTGTTGTGCCTGATGGCCGGCTCGACCGATGACCACGTTGATCGACGCTCATCTGTTGATGAAGGTCAAGTCGTCGGGGCGGGGGCGGTGAGGCAGCGCGGCCCGATCAGGCTTCGAGGCGGGGCCTCGGGGGGCTGCCGAGGGCTGTGGTTGTTCGTCGCGACTGGCGGTCAACCGGTTGTCGGCGCGCGCGGGTCAAGGCGGGTGGTGTCGACGAGGGTGGCCAGCGCGGCGTGGATCGCCTGGCTGGTGTCGTGTTCGTCGATGTCGACGGTCGGGTGGGGTTCAGTGCGCCATCGGGTGACTTGGTAGCGGCGGTGATCGCTGTCGACGGCGTCGATACGGCGGATCTCGTGGAGCCTGTGGGGTTCGATGAGCACGTCCTCGTAGTCGAGTGCCCAGGCCAGCAGGCGCACGCCGGGGGTGGGGTCGGTGAGCAGGGTGGTGATCAGGTGCAGGTCGACGCAGGCGGCCAGGGTGGGCCGGGCGGGTGGGCGGCCGGCGGGCAGCGCGTCGGTGAGGTCGGTGAGGAAGTCGGCGAGGCCGGCGCGGTATCGGCCGAGGCGGGCCGGGTTGAGCGGGAGGTGGACGGTCCGCATCTGGCGTCTGCCGCACCGGGGTTCCGCCGGGGCGGGGCGATCGTGGACGAGGAGCAGGCGAGATGGGCGTCCCCAGCCGAGGCGATCGACGCGGGCGTCGACCGCCAGGAGGCTTTCGGTGAGCGTGTGGACGGCGTTGAAGGACAGCACTGCGGTCTCCTGTCGGGGTGGACACAGCGGAGGGACCCCGCAGCCGGGGTGGCTGCGGGGTCGTCCGGCGGGGGGGACTTCGGGCGAGGGTGGGGTCAGTGGCGCTGGCGGTCGCGGCTGCGGACCGTCGGCGTGCGGTGGGGCAGGTACTCGCGCACCCGGGTACCGCCGGCCTTGGCCTCGTACATGGCGCTGTCGGCCTCGGTCAGCAGTCGCCGGATGCTGGTGTCGGGGTAGCGGTTGTGGGTGTGGCCGACTGAGGCGGTCACGGGCAGGGTGGCGTTGACGACACGGATCGGCGCGGCGGCGATCACCTGCCACGCGGCGTGGGCGGCGGCTTCGGTGTCGTCGCGGTCGCCGTGCACGAGTAGGGCGAACTCGTCGCCGGAGAGCCGCGCCACGGCACGCACCGGTGCGGTGAGGCCGGCGAGGCGGCGGCCGATCTGGTGCAGGAGGTCGTTGCCGACTTCGTGTCCGAGGGTGTCGTTGACGGTCTTGAACCGGTTGAGGTCCAGCAGCACCACGCCGACCGCGGTGTCGTCGTCGAGGGCGGCGCGGAGCCGGTCGAGGAACATCCTGCGGTTGGGTAGTCCGGTGACCTCGTCGTGGGTGGCGTCGTAGCGGGCTGCCCGCAACGCCTGCCGTTGGCGCCACAGCGCGGTTGCGGCGAGGGCGAGGCCGGCGAGGATCCCGCCGACGCCGGCGAGCATCTGTTGCACGGTTTGCGACACTGATGTGGCTCCTTTGCATGAAGGAGCACCGGGGGTGGGCGGACAGCGGTCAAACTTGACGCCCGCCCCCGGGCTGCTCACGGATTGGGTGCCGGCTACTGCTCGGCGGGGGCGAGTTGAAAGGTGGCGGGCCGCTCGACGGTCCGCACGGCCTTGCCCTGGTTGACCAACTTGTCGGCGGCGTTGACGACCGCACCTGCCGATGCCTTCTTGGCGTCGGTGCCGGCGTTCGCGGCGTCGATGAGCTTGCACAACTCGCTGACCTTGTATGCCCGGTCGGGGTGGGCTTCGAGGACGTCGAGCACCGCCCCGGCCAGAGACCCCTTGCTGCGTCGACTCTTCGCATCCGTGACCGGCTCATCGGCGGCAGGTGCATCCCGCTCGGGCTCGTCCGCAGTGGGTCCTTCCCGCTCGGGTTCGTCGGCGGTGGGCGCGTCACGTTCGGGCTGGGCGGCGGGCGGCGGGTCCGTCTGGTCGTCGGCGGCGGCCATAGCGTGCCCGTGGACGTCGGCGGTGTCGGAGGAGTCTTCCTCGGCCGCCGACGTGGAGGCGTCCGCCGCGCCACCGGCTGTCGGCGTCTGCGAGGCGACGGTGGGTGGCCCGTCGGCGTTCTCCTCCTGCGGGGGATTCGTCGGCTGTTCAGAGGTCGGGGCGGAGGTGGCGGGCTGGGGTGGCGGGTTCTGGTGCGCGCCGACGGTGGCGACGCCGTCGGCGGTGAGGCGCCATACCGCTACCTTGCTGTCGGTGTGGACGCGCTCGGCCTTTCCGGTCGACTCCCACGCCCGCAGCTTCGCGGTGGCGGTGGAGTAGCCGAGGCCGGCGGTGTCGGCCACGGCGGCGGCGGTGGCCTCACCGAGGTCGGCGAGGGCGGCGAGGACCTTGAACATCGCGTGAGCCGGTACCGGCTCCGTCGTATCGGTCATGAGGTGGGTCCCTTCTGCGGTCGAGGTGGCACTGATCCACGCTTCGTTCGGGGCGTCGATCAAGTGCGATGCCCGGATGTCGGGATGGCACCCGGGGGGCGGTCCGGTGCAGGCCGTCAGGCCAGGTGTGGGCCTGCGGTGTCGCGTCACCGCTAAGGTCGGCGGCGGGTGGTGGTGCGCTCGCGGAGGCGGCCGGACAGCGCGGTGGTCTCCAGGCGAAGCCGGTCGCGCACGGGCATCCGGGTGGCCCGGCCTGGGGTGGCGGGCGCGGGGAGCCAGAGCCACCGGTAGGCGCCGATGCTGTAGTAGCCGTCGCGGTCGGGGTGGCAGCGGTCGTCGACGGTCAGGTCGACGGTGTCGCCGAGGTCGGTCTCTTCCAGCAGCACCAGGGTGGTGCCGTCGAAGCGCGGCAGCGGGTACTCCCCCGGCATCGTGGCGGCACGCCACGGCCCGGACAGGTGATCGACGATGCGTCGTGCGGTGCGCGGGTCGAAGCGGCAGATGAGGTGGTTGTCGTCGCCGGTGTCGTAGCCGTCGGCGACCAGCGCGGGATAGTCGAGATGGTCGACCTGCGGTGAGGTGACCATGCCCGGTCGCCAGCGCGTTCCCGGCGGGGTGATCTCGCCACGGTGGTCGGCGAACTCCACCTGCGCGAGACCGATCGTGGCGTTCGGTGGCACGTCGGTGTCGATCGCCATCCAGGAGTGTCCGAGGTCGGCTGCGGCGCGCAGCACGTCGATCAGTCGGCGCCCCTGCGGGTCGGGGTGTCGCAGGGGCAGGAAGAAGTGCTCGTCCGGTGCGGTGGGTTCGTCGACGCGTCGCCACGACGCGCCGTCGGCGACCTGCTCGACGCCGTAGGAGGTGAACCAGACGGGAACGCCGTTGGATCGCAGGTCGCCGCTGCTGCCTCGACGGCGCAGCGCCAGTGCGGGGGTGTTGTGTTCACCGGCCATGAGCTGAGCGCGCGTGAGGCGGCGGGTCGGGCAGGCGAGGGCGTGCTCCGCCAAGGGCAGCACGTCCTCGACGCGGAACCACAGTCGTGGGGACATGGTGGATAGACCTCCTCGAGTGGAAGGGGGAAATGGTGGGAAGAGGAACAGAGCGGCCTGTCTCAGGCCGTGGTGCAGTGGGGCACCCCTGGCCCGGGGCGCTCGGCCGTGAACGACTCTGTGGCCGGGCAGGCGGATGCGACCGCGCCAGGGCGGTCGGGCGTGGTGGGGGTGGGGAAGGTCTCCCGGTCAAGTGGCGGGCCCGGCATCTGCGGGTCACGGTGCGAGCCCCAGCGCGGCTGTGGGCGGGAGCGGGCTGTGGTCGAGGCGGGACACGCGCTTCGTGGCGTCGGACGAGAGCACCGGACGGCGCCCCTGGGGTCTGTGGGGTTTCGAGGTCAGGGGTGCCGTCCGGGCGGCGGGTGGTTCAGCGCGGGGCCCGGCGTGCGCGCAGGCGGCCGACGCCGACGGTGAGCGTGTTCGGGTCGACCATGATCAGGTTCGCGCCGTCGGTGACGCCTCGCGTGATGAGGTCCATCAGCTGCGGTCCGTCGCTGTCGAGCAGCGGCAAGTCCTGCGGATCAGTGATCTCCGGCAGTCGGACCGCGGGAACGGTCAGGTGGTGCAGCGCCCTGGCCAAGGCGGGTGCCGGATGATGCGCGCGGTCGAGGCCGTTACCGGCGAGCCAGACGAATCCGCCGTGGCGGAACAGTTGCAGCGCCGGCTCGGCGTCACGGCGACCACTCGCGCCCGTGCCCCGGGTGGGCTGGTTGCGGTCGGCGAGAACGGCATGCTGGGCGTGGGCGGCGACGGCGGGCAGGTCGAAGTACAGGAAGCGGGACATGATGCTCCTTCCAGCGGGGTGCGGGGAATGGGGCGGATTCCGGACGAGGCGGCACCCGTGCCTTTCGTTTGCGAGGCGCAGGTGTGTCGGCCTCTCCGGATGCGGTCGTGGCACAGGCTTGGCTCGAGCGGGTGGCTCGCCGGCGCTCCGGTAGGCGGGGGTTGGGTGAGCCACCGCGTCGAGTGCGGTTACGGCGTTCGCAGGTCGATGGCGAACAGCTGCTGCGTGCCGTGCAGGGACTGCAGGTGGTGGTGGGCCTGCTGCAGGTAGGTGATCCGGTCGGCGAAGAACGCGCTGGCCGGGTGCAGCCGGTGGCCGTCCTCGGTGAGCAGGGCGTCGGTGCATGACGCCCACAGGGCGTGGTAGTTGGCGTAGGCGCTGGCGCCGGCCTGGAAGATCTCCAGGTCCGCCACCTCCAGGCCCGGGCCGTACGCGGTGGCGTTGTGCATGCGCATGGCCTGCACCCGCGGCTGCCGGTGGAACTCGGCGGTCGCGAGGTGCATCGGGTAGTCCGACGGGTCGGTCAGGTGCCGTTGGAGGAACACCGCCCACGGGGTGGCCGGCCGGGTGCCGGCGACGACGTGGGACCACTGTTGGTGGCGTAGGACCGCGCCCATGTGCGCGGCGTGTCCCATGCCGGTGAGGTCGAGCAGACGCACCGGGCCGCCAGCGCAGCACTGCGGGCCCGTCGTGGCCTTCTGCCAGTCGATGAGGTGGCGGCGCTGCCAGGGCCGCAGAGTCGGGGTGGCCCAGAACCTGCGGCAGCTGGTGCCGCCCACGCCGAGGTGACGGTCCAGGTTGCGGGTGCTGGCGTGCAGGACCGCGGTGAGGTCGTCGGAGACGCAGACGATCATCTGGCGGATGACCGCCTGCGGCACGACCACGGGACGCGGGTTCGTCTTCTTCGGTCGCTCGGCGGGCGGTGGCGTGAGGCGCTGCACGCGGCTGCCGTGACGGGTCAGCGCGGTGCCGTTGGCGTGGGACATGAAACCTCCAGGTAGGGGTTGTGGGCATGACGGCGGCCCGGCCCACCGGGGGTGCGTGGGTCGGGTGATCGACAGGACCGAGTTGCGCGCAGGGCGCGGGGGTGACCGCGTCCACCGGGTACGTGGGGCGGGTCGGTGATGCCGGCGCGTACTGCGCGCCGTGGAGCGGGTGGTTGGTGCGACCTCGGGGTCGCCGCGCGGTGTGCTGCCGACCGGCGTGAGCGGGTGGGCGGGACGCACCGGAGGGTGCGGCGGGGATCCCTGAGGTGGGACCGAACCGGGGTGGAGAAATATGGAGGTGTGGTTGGTGCCGTGAACGGTAGCGGCCGGTTCTGTCAGGCCGGTCCGGCGAGTTGATCGCCGACTAGTGGGGCTGACCTGCGCTGTGAGAGCAAACGGCGCTTGTCTCGCGGATGTCGGCAGGGTCGCTGTGAGACTCCGCGACTCTCACAAATGATCTCGTTCTGGGTAGACGTGGGCAGTAGGCCGTTCTACAGGTCGTCGAAGCGCTGTGGGTTGGTGACCGTGTCGGGTCCGTGGTCCGACGGCAGTTCGTGCAGGTGCCGCCGGTGGGTGGGGTTCGAGACGAGGGTCCAGACTCTGCCGGCGGGGTCGGGGCAGTGCACGGCGGTGGCGATCGGGCTGGCGCTGCGCAGTCCGGCGAGGACATTGAGCAGGCTGGCCTCGCGGCGGCGGCTGGGCACCCAGAACAGCACGGGGTAGCGGGGACCGAAGGTGGTGAGGCGTTCGTAGCCGCGGAGCTTGGCCACGACCCGGGCCAGGTTCTCGGTGTCGTTGTCGTGCTCCAGGAAGAAGCCCGTCGAGGTGCCCGTCGTCGTCCAGATGCCGTGCCCGTCGGGGCGGATGCCGGCCTGGGCGTAGACGGTGGTGGCGTGCTGCTCGGACCACCACCGTGACAGGTCGGCGTCGGCGCGGCGGCGGGCGGTGGCGATCAGGTCGGTGAAGAACTGGTTGACGCCGAGCAGGTGGTTGACCTGGCCGCTGGCGGCGATCCGCTTGCTGCGTTCCAGGGAGCTGCGGGGCGGTTTGCCGCCGATGCCGGCGGGGTCGTGGTAGGCGCTCGGGTGTAGTTGCAGGCCGACGGGCCGAGGGTGTAGAGCAGCGATCCGTAGCGGCCGTGGGCGCCGCTGCGGCCGAAGCGGTGCAGCACGTCGAGGCGGTGCAGGATCGTGAGCCGCCGCTGGGCGGTGCGACGGCCGTCGAAGAGGGCGTGGGTGATCTGGTCGGTGGACAGCAGGTAGTGCTCGGCCAGCAGGGCGAGCAGGGCATGGTCGCGGGGGACGATACGACCGAAGACGGCGAGGGGATCAGGTTTGCTGGAGGCGGACGGAACACGGGAGTACACGGTTTGCTCCTAGGCAGGAAGGGTTCCCCTCCCGATCGGGAGGGTGTCTGGCAGAGAGGAGGGCGGTGCGGAGGGTCTGTCAGGGGGCGTGTGCGGCACTGACAGCCCAGGTCAGCACTGTTCGGCTGGCATCCGGCGGTCACCGGTGACGATCCCCGTGACGAGCCGGTGCGCGACCCGGGCGACGCCACCGGCTGACCGATGAGTCAGGCGCGGTCACTCTTCGGCCGGGGCCGCCGATCGTCGGGCTTACGGCTGAGCCGCTCGACGAGGTCGTCGACAGCGCTGGTGTCCTGACTAGGTACCGCCGCCGCTGCTGCCTGCCGGATGGCGGTCGCCTCACCGACGACCGGCCTCGGCGGTCGGGTCCGCATCGTGAACGCCGGCGTCTGCCGGCCATCGACGACCAGACGCGCCGCCGCGGTGTACGCGTCCAGGTGGGCGAGGTCGTGCTCACCCAGCTCGGGCACGGTGTGCCGGGACAGCACCTTCGCGTCCTCCGGCGCCACCGTGAAGTAGACCTTGTTACGGGCGTTCGCCGACGCGGCGGCGAGCAGGTCGCGTGGAAACTGCGCCAGGTCCTGGTGGGCGAGCACCAGCGAGAGCCGGTACTTGCGTGCCTCGGCGAGCATCGTGTCCAGGCTGTTGGCGAGGGTGAGGAAGTTCTGCGCCTCATCAATGATCAATGTGGCATCATGTCGCCGGTCGGGGGCGGTGGCGGCGCGGGCGGTGGCGGCCTGCCACACCTGTGCGAGGACGAGGGAGCCGAGCAGCCGGCTGGTGTCCTCGCCGAGGATGCCCTTGGGGATACGGACGAGCAGCACGCCGCCGTCCAACACGCGGCCCATGTCGAAGCTGGACTTCGGGTACCGCATAGTCCGCTTCACGAAGTCTCGCAGCAGGAAGGACCGCAACCTGGCGAGGACCGGCCCGATGACCTGTGAGCGCAGGCTGTCGTTGAGGCTGTCGTACCACTGCCAGAAGCCGCTGAGCCCGGCCGGGTCGTCCAGGTCCACTGTCATCGCGCTTCTGAACTGCCGGGTAGACGGCGGGAGTTTCACCCGCCGTCCCCCACAGATCCGGACGTGAACCTCTCGACTCATCCGGCTCGTGCCGTTCGGTTGTCAGGTCGTGTACCGCATCGCCCAGTGCGCGAACAGGTCGGGCGACCGTTGCCGGACGTCTCGTAGCCATACTCGAGCTCTGTCGTCGCTGCGTTTGAGTCGCTTGTACTTCCACTTCGCCCAGCGCATCAGATGACGATCGATGCGCTTGCCGATCGGGTAGACCGCGCTCGGGTAAAACACGGTGAAGTAGTTCAACCAGCCCCGAAGGACAGGGTTGACCTCTACGGCGAGGTCTGCCAGGTTGCCGGTCGTGCGTCGATGTAGCCGCCAGGACGCGACCTTGCGGCTCATATCGGTCAGCTTCCCCGGGGCAACCGCGGGTAGGAACCCGGTCCGGGCCCTTCCGCGGATCTTGTCCCATGCCTTCCGGGGACGAAACGCGTACCCGCAGAACGTGAACGTCACCAGCTCGTAGTCGAGACGGCGCCGGTCGTCTTTGCAGTACACGATGCGCGTCTTGTCGGGGTGCAACTGCAACCCGATGTCCGCGAACCGACGATCGATCGCCTGACGCACCTGTTGCGCCTGACGTTCGGTCACGCAGTGGACCACCACATCGTCTGCGAACCGCTCGAACCCGACCCCGGGAAACTCACGGCCCATCCAGGTGTCGAAGCCGTAGTGCAGAAAAATGTTGGCGATCAACGGGGAGATCGGACCACCCTGCGGTGTCCCCTTGTTCCGATGGGTCAGGGTCCCGTCGGGCATCAGCATCGGCGCTCTCAACCAGCGCTCCACATACAGCATGACCCACGGGTGAGTCGTGTGACGCGCCACCGCCTTGAGCATCAAATCCCACCGCACGGAGTCGAAAAAGGCCTTGACGTCCAAATCGACGACCCAGTCCTTCTTGAAACACCGCTGCCGACACACCCGAATCGCATCAATCGGGGACCGTCCGGGACGATATCCGTAGGAGTCGTCGTGGAACACCTTCTCCACCTCCGGCTCCAACACCAGCACCGCCACCGTCTGCGCCACCCGGTCGACCACATTGGGAATGCCCAGAATCCTGACCCCACCCTTCTTCGGGATCTCCACCGCCCGGACCGGGCCGGGGAAATAGCTGCCCGACGACATACGGTTCCACAGTCGGTAGAGGTTGTCAGCCAACCTCGTTTCGAACTGTTCGATCGTCACTCCGTCGGCCCCGGCCGCTCCGCCATTACCTTTCACCTTCAACCACGCGGCCCAGATCAGCCGCTTTGGGATATCGTGCGACTTGCCTGTCAACCCTGGCTGACTCACGCGGTTCCTCCCTCACGGTTGACCGCACAAACCAGCCTGAACGACCCCGCCCCTTCGCTCCCCGACCCACTGCGATACGCAGGCGGTTCACAGCTACTACGGGCGAGTCCGCCAGCGTCCCCGCATCGGTACTCTGCTCCTCGCGGTTTCCTCCGCTTGGAGTCCTCCCTCTCGCCGCCGGTAAACCGACGGACGGTATCGGGGTCCGCCTTCACACGTTCCGTATGAGAGCCTGGACCGGGCTCATGCTGCCTATATGCCGGACACCACCTGGGCAGTAAGCGGATATCCCCCAGGCTCATCCCGAGACTCACCTCCGGCCTCGGTTCTGATGTCGTCTGACTGAGTTTCGACACGTCAACGGCAGAGAACTCGACGTTCATCGCTCATCTTCCCGGTCCATACCTGACGCGATCACAGTCACGCCTTTTCCAACGACGCTCAGGACGACGGTCTTCAGCCAACGCCCCTCGTGGTGGTTTGAAGCCTGCTTCCGCAAGCCGGCTCCGGAGGGCCAAACAACCTCCATCTCCCATACAGCACCGCAGTCCACGAGACCGTCATCAATCTTTGCCTCGCTTTCCACGTTCGTGTTCACAAGAGATCACCTCAGTAAGCGGATATCCCCCAGGCTCATCCCGAGACTCACCTCCGGCCTCGGTTCTGATGTCGTCTGACTGAGTTTCGACACGTCAACGACAGAGAACTCGACGTTCATCGCTCATCTTCCCGGTCCATACCTGACGCGATCACAGTCACGCCTTTTCCAACGACGCTCAGGACGACGGTCTTCAGCCAACGCCCCTCGTGGTGGTTTGAAGCCTGCTTCCGCAAGCCGGCTCCGGAGGGCCAAACAACCTCCATCTCCCATACAGCACCGCAGTCCACGAGACCGTCATCAATCTTTGCCTCGCTTTCCACGTTCGTGTTCACAAGAGGCGAGTTCAGCAACGGCGGGATGTGTTGCAGGGTCACGTTGTTGTGGCGTAGCAGGGTCAGGCAGGCGACGCGCATGACGTCGTCCATTCGCGGCCCCCACGCCTTGGCGAAGATGTTCCCGAAGATCGACACGAGGTTGTCGACCACGAGGTCCGGGTCCTCGCCCTCAAGAGGATTCAGCGTGGGCGGGTTGTCCTGGTCGGGGTCGAAGAGCACGACGCGGTCGCCGACGTCGGCGGGGAGCCGGTCGAGAATGTCCAGCACCAGGTCGCCGTGCGGGTCGATGACAACGGTGCCCCGCCCCGCCTTGATGTCGTCGAGGGCCATGTTGACCAGCAGGGTGGTCTTGCCGGAGCCCGTCGAACCGATCACATGCATGTGATACCTCGCATCCGGCACCGACAGCCCCACACTGTGGCCACCGATTTCGGCGTCGCCCAACATCTTCACGCCACGCCCACCACCGGGAACCGCGACCGGCGCCGGCATCGACGCGGCCCGCGCCCGGTCCAGGCCGGGAACGGCGAGATCCTGCGGTAGCGCCGCGAGTGCCGCGAGTTCCGGGGCGGAGGTGAGGAACCCCGGACCGAGCCGGCGGGCGGCGAGGACGGTCACCGGCGCGGACATCCGGGCCCGGTGGGAGAGCCGGTTGCGGCCGGTGTAGATGGCGAACGCCGACGCGAGGGTGTCGGCGATGCCCCGCAGCCGACCGGACGGGTCAGCTGCGGGCCGGCGGCTGGTGGTGGCGACCCCGTACCGGATACCGGTCTGCCACAGCGGGTGCGCCGTCTTGTCGAGGATCGCCCGGACGTCCCGTTCCACGGTCGGATCTCTGCGGGAGACCGGTGACGTGGCGCGGCCGGCACCGCCGCCGGGCAGGAACGCGTCCAGCAGCCACAGCACCGGCGCGGCCGGGTTGATCGCCGGTACGGCGGTCTTGCCGGCCCGCAGCCGCCCGGCCGCCCGGCGGGCCCGTGCCGCCCTACGCGGGGTGGCGGGACGGGCCAGGATCTGCACGCAGGCGTACTCGCCGGGTTTGAGCTGGGCGCCGGCGGACATCAGCGGGCGTAGCGGGTCGGTGTCGTGGTCGGTGGCCAAAGGAAGCCACTCCGCGTACACCGGCAGCAGGTGTCCGCCTACGGCGGGACGCGCGTCCAAGGGGATCGGCGGTTGCGGATGGTCGTCGGTGGTGGTGGCCGAGCTGGGCCACGCCGCTCGCACCGCCGCCTCGACCGCCCCGGGCGGAACGGTGCCGGGTACCCAGATCGAGATAAGCAGTTGTCGGCCGAGCCAGGTGTACTGCCACACGACGTGCGGGGCGCCGTAAAGCAGGCGCCGCCGCCGGGACGGGGTCAGCACTCCGGCGAGGTTCGCCCACAATGCGGCAGCGCTGTGCGGGTCGACCTGCGGCGGCGGCGCGATCGTCACGAGGCGTGCACCGTGAGCGTGGTGGCGGTGCCGCCAGATCTCCACCAGGTTGCGGCCAGCCACCCAGACGGCGAGCAGGCCAGCGGCGACACCGGCCAGCCACGGCCGCTGTGTAACCCACACGGCGGCGTCGACCAGGGCGGCGCCGGGTCCTGCGGGTGGCGCAACGGAATCGGCGCCCGGCCCGAACGTGGGGCTGGGCGTCGGTGGCAACGAAGCGAGAACCGCTCGGAACGCTTCGGTCGTTGGTGTCACAGGTCGTCCTCCTCGTCGAGGTCGGCCAACTCGGCTGGGTTCGTGGTGCACAGCTCGTGCTCTGCCTCCGAGGAAATGGATTCGAAGCTCGTTCTGCTCACCCCGGAGATCAACAATCCCTGGCCGCGGCGGGCCGACAGCAGCAGCCGCCGCTCGCCGCCGGTGAGGCCGAAAGCCTCTCCGACGGCGTCGATGGCCTGGGGCGCCTGCCGCAGCAGCACCTGCGTGGCGGCGTTGGACACCACCGCCTGGCCGAGGTCCGTGCCGAGCACGTCGGCGGCGTCCTGGGTGACCACGGTCAGGCCCGCGTTGCGTTTACGCGCCGCCTTCGACATGCGGAAGAGAAACCTTGCGCCCTCGCCGTCACGCATCAGCAACCAGGCCTCGTCGACCACGACGAGCCGCCGCTGCGGCGGGCCGACCGGCGCGTCGACCGTGCGCCAGATCGAGTCCAGCGCGAGTAGCGTGCCGACCGTGCGTAGCTCGTCGGGCAGGTGACGGAGGGACCACACGACGAGGTGCCCGAGCGGGGTTTGGGTGGTCGGCCCGTTGAACAGGTCGGCGAAGCTGCCCTGTACCCACGGCGCGAGCCGGGCGGCCAGAGTCGCGGCGGCCGGGTCGTCGTCGGCGCGCAGCGTCTCGGCCAGGTCGCGCAGCAGGGGCGCCGGTCGGTGATGTGTGGCCGGGTCCGCCGTGATGCCGGCGGACCGGTAGACGGCGAGGATGGCCCGGTCCAGGGCGGCCCGCTCCGCTGGGGGCGGCTGATGCCCGAGCAGCACGCTGATCAGCGTGTGCAGGAACAGCCCACGGCGGGTGAGCACGTCCGGACGCCGGTCGCCGGCCGGCAGATCCAGGGGGTTGATCTTCACGCCGGGGAGGCCGAGGCGCACGGCGCTGCCGCCGACCGCGTCGCACAGTCGCAGGTACTCGTCCTCGGGATCGACGACCGCGACCTGCACACCCTGGTAGAGGCTGCGCAGGATCTCCAACTTGACGAAGTACGACTTCCCCGCCCCACTTCGGGCGAGGACGATGGAGTTGTGGTTCTCCTGCGTCCAGCGGTCCCACCAGACGATCCCGGCGCTGGCGGGGTTGACGCCGTAGAGGACGCCACCGGTGGCTGGCGGGTCACCGGGCAGCGGCGCGGGCAGATCCGGTGACGCCAGCGGGAACGAGCTGGCCAGGGCTTGGGTGTCCATGGTGCGCAGCATCCGCAGCCCGTCGGAGGCCAGCGGCAGGGTGGTGGTCCATCCGGGAAGCTGCCGCCAGGTCGCGGGTTGTACCTCCAGCAGGGTTGATGCGGCGGCGGCCCGGACCTGCGCGCACGCCTGCAGTAGTTCGTCTTCGGTGCGGGCGTGCACGGTGAGATACAGGCCGACGCGGAACAGCTTCGCCGCGCCCCGGGCGAGGCGTTCGGCCAGGTCGCCGGCGTCGTGCGCGGCGGCGTCGACGTAGGGGTCGGCCAGCTTGCCCCGCTCGGAGTCGGCCCGCCGGGAGGACTCCAGCCGGGCCCGCTGCTTTCGCAGCCGGGACGCGGCGATCGGTGCCGGGAGCGGCTCGATGTGCATGGCGAGGTCGAGCCGGCCCGGCCAGGACAGCAGCGGTTCCAGCCACGCCGGGCCGACCTCGGCCGGGTAGCCGGTCACCACCAGGGTGGCGGCGTATCCGTCGCCGACGTGCAGCCAGCGGGGGGTGACCTCGACCGTGGCCGGTGCGACCGCCGACGCCAGCGAGGCCGGCGGGGCTTCCACAGCCGCGCCGCCGGAGCGTCTCCTCCTGATCATGGCTTCCTCCTCTTCCTGGGGTTGCGAGCGGGGGCGCTCGCGGTGATGACGGCATCGGGTGCGGCGAGGCCGCCCGGGCGCGGTGGCCGGTAGGGGTCGGCGGCGGAAGTCAGAGCGGCGGTCACTGCCGCGCCGTCGAGCACCCGGGGGCTGACGCCGAGCCCGGCCAGTGCCCGAACGGTGTCGTCGGCGCGGCGCCGCGCGGCGTGACCGGTGCGCTCGCCTGCGGTCGTGCGGTGGACGACCAGGACCTGCCGGCGCAGCGGGTCGCGCCGCGAGGCGAGGTCGCCGAGGAACTCGGCGTGATCGGCGCACGCCGCGCGAAGCTGCGGATGCGGCTGGGCATCCGCGGCGGCGGCGAGCGCACGGCTGTGAGACGCCAGATCGACCGGCTGCGCCGACACGACGATCTGCGTCGGCGTGGACAGGCTGTTGAGCCACCGTCCCCAGCTATCGATGAGGGCCGCCTGCTCGTCGGGGGTGCGCAGCGCGAGGTTCACCGTGGTGGTGCCGACGATCGCGGCGCGGGCGCCCCCGAGACTGATCTCCCCGTCGTCGTCGATGGCGTCGGCGGGCAGCCGCAACGGCGCCGGCAGCGGCGTCCGGCCGCTCTTCGGCGTCTCGACCCAGTCCGGCGCACCGGGATCCGTCGCGACGTCAGCGGCGGCCAGCGACCGAGGGGTACGGGTGTGACGGATCGCGTGTAGCAGCCACTCGTCCAGGGGCAGGCCGTCTCGGCGACCGAGCGCTAGACCGATCACCAGCCCGCCCAACACCACACCAGCACCGATGAGCACCGGTACCGGGACCACCGTGTTCAAGGCTTGCCATACGCCGTAGTACAGAAGCGCTCCGGCGGCGACGATGGCCAGTTGGTGGAAGGTCAGGCCGTAGGCGACCTTGTCGGGGGCGTCGACGTCGGCGGGCATGCGCGTGCGTGCGGGGCCGGTGTCGGGTTCGGGGGTGCTCATCTGACGGTCCTTCGCAGGTTGGAGAGTCCGGGGACGGTGCGGGTGAGCTGCTGCACCACGACGACGCGGGCGGCGGCGCCGAGCATCGCGGTGGTGCCGTGTCCGTTCTGGCCCGCCCAGCGGGCCATCAGGGCGGGGATCTTGACGGTGGTCCACAGCAGGACCACGACGACCAGGAGGTTGAGGGTGCCGCCGGGGTCGGCGGGCATCCCGAACACGGGCAGCATGGTCGCCGGGTCGAGCAGGACCTGTTCTCCGGCGGTGAGGAAGAACGCCTGCGCGACGGGTATGGCCAGGCAGCCGGTGTAGGCGCGCCACCACAGGCGGGCCAGTGGGTCGGTCTGTGGCAGGGCGTGGCAGGCCAGGGCCAGTGGGGCGATGGCGGTCAGGACCAGTAGAGCGACGAACCGGCCGATGAGTTGGATCGCGGTCGTCGCGATGAGGATCGTGATGATCAGGGTGAGGACGAGGAACAGTAGGGGCACGGCACGGTCTTGGGCGGCGGTGAGGTGGGTCTGGATCGCGGTGAACGTGCCGTCGCTGTCGTAGCCGTCGGCGACGGCTGCGGTCAGGGCGTTGGTGAGGTCGATGAGCTGGGCGCAGACCAGTTGGGAGAAGTGCGCGGCGGTGAATCCGACGACCAGTCGGGGCAGGAGGTCCTTGGCCGTGTAGCGGGCCTGTTCGTCGCCGCCGGCGACCATGATCAGGATTCCGGCGGCGACGAACGCCAACACGAACACGGCGTCCACGATCCACACCGATCGGCCGGTGAGCGCCTGCACCTGCGGCAGCGCGGTGACTCTCGGGGTGGTGAGCAGGACACCGGTGATGAGGTCGAAGATCGCGTCGAGGCACGCCAGGACCGCGGTGGTCATCCAGCCGAGGATCTGGTCGAGCATCCACACCGTCATGGGTCAGCCCCCGACGATGCCTCGGACGACCTGCAGCAGGACTGGCGCGAGGACGGCCAGGCCGTAGCCGACCAGCGCGTTGCGCAGGGCCAGCTTCGCTTTCTCGACCTGGGACGGGTCACCGCCCGCGGTGGCCCAGTACACGCCGGCCAGGACGAGGAAGAGGGTGGCGAGCGCGGCGAGGATCCCCATGATCCACATGCGGAGGTTGGTGATGACGGCGGGCAGCGAGTTCGCCGCCAGCTCCACGGCGACGCCGGGGTCGGCGTGCGCGGCGACCGGGAGGGCGAGTGTCAGTGCGAGGCCGGCCAGCGGCACGGCAGCGCGTAGCGCCGCGCGTGCGGCGGGCTTTCTCAGAAGGGTGCGCAGTGGGGTGCGGGACATTGAGATTCACCTCCCGCCGCGCCCTGGACGCGCCGAACGAACGGCGTGACCGAGGCGTGGCGATTGCTCGAAGCGGTCGGAAGGGACCGCCGCCGGGCGCAGGTGAAGGAGCGGACGAACCGCGTGAGCCCCGGGAGGAGCTCGTCCTCCCTCATGGGTGGTTTGCGGTCATCAATGTGGTGTCAGCGCATCAACATGGCGCGGCACCCGAGGCATGCGGATCGCATGCGCTCCTCGTGTCGCCCGGCGGCGGGCGGGACCGGCGAGCGGCATGGCTCGTAGAGGTCCCGCACCCCCAAACCGGGATTTGTGAGCCGTGGCGAACACTTGCTGCGCTCACGAGCCGCTCACACAGTGCGGCGACGGCTCACAGCGCAGGTCAGGGCTGGTTCTTGCGCACAGCAGGCGTGTTCGAAGGACGAGGGCTCACAGCGGTGGGAACCGCGCGGGTGTCGTCGTTGTGTGCGTGTTGGCGGGGCTCACAGCCCTCGACAGAGATCGGCAAGTACCACCGCCGGTCTTCAACAGAAACGGCTGTGGCCCGACGTGGTGCACGTCGGGCCACAGCCGCTGGAGTCGGTCAGGTGGAGGTCGTCAGGCTGCCGCCGTGCCCGGGGCCTGCGTGGCGGCTTCGCGGCGGGCAGCGGCACGGCCCGCTCGCCGTTGGCTGCGCTGCCCGGCCTGCAGCCGTAGCTGCGCCACCGTCTCCGGCGACGCGACCCCGGTCAGCAGCCCGTCCCCGAGGGCTTCGGCGATGCGGCTGTCGATGCGGGACAGGCGCATACGGAGGGCGTCCACGCTGACGCCGGACGCGGCGGCGATGGGCTCGATCGCGCGGTGCCCGAGCCGCACGTCGATGTAGGCCCGCTCGTCCTCCGCGTCGAGGACTCCCAGGGTCACCGCACGGCGGACCAGCAGGTCTGGATGCCCGTACGGCACCTTCGGCGTGCGGGGACCGGACGTGACGTGCTCGATGTCCTCCACCGGCACGTACTCCTGCTGCCGCAGCCGCAGGTCACGCCCGGCCCGCCACGCCGCCTTGCACAGGCTCGCGTACGGCGCCGGCTTGGTCAGGTCCGCCCGATCGCGTAACGCGGTCAGGAAGCCGGTCAGGATCTCGGCGTCCACGTCCGCCGGGTCCCTGTCTGCCAGGGTGAGTTGAGGCCAGCGGTTCATAGCAAGTCCGCCGGACAGGGCGAGTTGAGGATTGAGAAGCGTTGACTACTGCTGTTGACATGGCCGTGGCCGAGGATGGGGTCATGAGTCGTAAGAAGGGACCGCGTTCGGGTGGTCCGCGTGCCCGCCGGTCGTTCACCCCGGGTCAGAAGTTGGAGCTACTGGCCGGATACGAGAAGGCCGTCGCGGCCGGTGACGGTGGGGCGTTCCTGCGGCGTGAGGGCTTGTACTCGTCGTTGATGTCGGAGTGGCGCCGGGCCCGTGACGCCGGGTTGTTGCAGGGCAAGCCGGCTGGGCAGACGGTAGGGCGGCCGTCGGCGGAGCAGGCGGAGATCGCCCGGTTGCGCCGTGAGCTGGAACTGGCGCAGGCGAAGTTGGCGCGGACGGAGACGGCGTTGACGATCATGGGAAAAGCGCGCGAGCTCTTGGAGGACATCTCCAGGAGCGAGCCGGACGGTCCGGACGTGTTCGGGCTCGGCAGACGCTGATGGACACCTACCACCAGCTGACCAGCGCGAAGGTCCCGACGCGGGAGGCGAAGCGGCTGACCGGGATCGCTCGGTCCAGCGCGGATCGGGACCGGCGGCGTCCGACACCGGCCCGGCCGATGCGACGCACGCCAGCGAACGCGCTCACCCTGGCCGAGCGGGAGCATGTGCTGCGGCTGGTGAACAGCCCGGAGTTCGTCGACGCGGCCCCGGCGCAGATCTACGCGGCGCTGCTGGATCAGGGTGTGTACGTCGGCTCGATCGCCACCATGTACCGGATCTTGCGCGAACACGAGCAGGTCCGCGAGCGTCGCCGGCAGGCCCGGCGCCCGGCCCGGCAGCGCCCGGAGCTGGTCGCCGACGCGCCGCGGCAGGTCTACACGTGGGACATCACGAAACTCGCTGGCCCCGTGAAAGGGATCTACTACGACGCGTACGTGATGATCGACGTCTACTCCCGGTACATCGTCGGCGTCCGCGTGCACGCCCGCGAGTCCGGCCCGCTTGCCGAGAACATGATGCGCGAGGTGTTCGACGTCCACGGCGTCCCCCACGTGGTCCACGCCGACCGGGGCACGTCTATGACCTCGAAATCGGTCGCTGACCTGCTCGAAGACCTTCAGGTAGCCCGCTCGCACTCGCGGCCCAAGACGTCCAACGACAACCCGTACAGCGAAGCATGGTTCAAGACGTTGAAGTACGCGCCGGTCTTCCCCAACCGGTTCGCGTCGCTCGCCCACTCCCGAGCGTTCATGAACGACTTCGTCACCTGGTACAACCACGCCCACCGGCACTCCGGAATCGGCCTGCACACCCCCGCCGACGTCCACCACGGCCGCCACCACCAAGTCCACGCCGCACGCCTCGACACTCTCGCCGCAGCCCGCGCCGCGCATCCGGAACGGTTCGGCGCCACCACCCGGACCACACCAAAGATCCTCGACCTGCCCGAACAGGTCTGGATCAACCAACCCCAGCCCCAGCCGCAACAACAAGCCGCTTAACTCCCGTTGGCCTCAAACCCTTGACACGTTCCGGTGCGCCGCGCACCAATGACAGTCGCGGACCCTCGGTCACCGCTGACACGACGAAACCTGCGACAGACACGCGTGCCGGCGCCATCGGCTCGAACCCTTCGACACTCACACATCTCTCACAGCGCTGGTCAACGCGACGATCCACACACCTTCAAAGAGGTCGCGACCGCCCCCGCCCGCCGCTTCTGTCAGTAACACACCGTGACTGACAGACGTACCGGGGCTTTAGGAACACCTCGCAGGCGCCCGGTGCCTGCGGCTGCTCGTCCCCCACATCGAGCAGGCGGAGAAACCCATACCAACCGGGGCGATCCGCCGTCGAGCCCGTGCCTGTGAGCGGCTGTGAGTGCGGCAAGTGTTCGCCAGGACTCACAAACCCCGGTTCGGGGGTGTCAGCGCTTCACGGCGCGGCGCGGAGCCGACAGCACATGAGCGAGCACACGCCGCACCAGCACCACCCGGCCGACCACATCGAGCCGGCCGAGGCCACACTGATCGACCTGATCGCCGGCGACCCGCCGATACCGATCACGGTCTGGCGCACGGCCCGTACCGACGCCGAAACCCACACCAGCCTGCCCACCCGCCTCGCCTACCGCCTCGTCGCCGCCTACAGCCGGCCCGGAGAGGCGGTCGTCGACCTCACCACCGACCACGCCCTGGCTGCGACCTGCGCCCGGGGCGGACGCCAGCACCACCGCGCCTGGTTCACCGACGGCTCCGGCCTGCTCATCGGCCCGGCCACCACCGGCCTGCCGACGGCGACCGAGACCACCACCTCGCACGAGCCAGAGGCCGGCGACGGCGACGGCGACGGCGACGGCGAGGAGCCGCCCGAGTTGACCGAATGGTTCGGAGACGACCTCACCGACCCCGACCTGTCCGGCACCGACACCGCGGCCGTCCGGCCGCCCGAGGACGGCCCCCTCGACGCGGCTACCAGCCTGGTGGTCGCCTGCTGGCCGCTACACGACGCGGACACCACCGCGCGGGTCAGGCTCGCCTGGCTGCTGGCCGCCTGCGCGCGGCTCCTGCGTCCCGGCGGCTGCCTCGTCCTCGTGGTCGGCGTGCCCGCCGGTACCCGGCCCACGCCGGAGGACTTCGGTCCCCTCGTGGCCGCCGCCTCCAGCGCAGGGCTCGGCTACCTGCAGCACATCGTCGCGGTGGAGGCCGACACCGACGGGGACCAGTTCGTCTACCACCTCGTCACCGACGAGGAACTGCTCACCCTGGCCCACGCCAACCCCGAGCAGTGGACGGTGGCTCACCTGCGGGTGCACGCCGACCTGCTGGTGTTCACACCCCACCCGGCCCCGGCGCACGAGTCGGGACGACGCGGCAACGGCGGTGGTCGCCGTGCCTGAGCACACCTCGCCCCGGCAAACCGGCCCGCACGAGCCGGACACCACCAGCCCCGCCGCCCGCCAGAACTACCCGGGCCGGCATCGGGAGTACGAAGGCCGCCACCGCGCCGACCCCGATGGTCTGTCGGTCTGGGCCACCGCCCAGTCCACCGGCCCCGTGCAACGACGCGGCCGGTACGTGCCGGAGTCGGTCAAGCACCCGGCCCGGATGCTGCCCGCGATCGCCGCCCACGCGATCGGCGCCTACACCCGCCCCGGTGACCTGGTCCTGGACCCGATGTGCGGCATCGGCACGACCCTGGTCGAGGCGGTCCACGCCGGCCGCGACGCCTTCGGCATCGAGTACGAGCCGCAATGGTCGAACATCGCCGACGCCAACATCCGCCACGCCCACGACCACGGCGCCACCGGACGCGCATCGGTCATCCGAGGCGACGCCACCCGCCTCACCATCCTCGTCCCCGCCGCGCTGACCGGGCAGGTGGCGCTCGTGGTCACCTCCCCGCCCTACGGGCCGACGGTGCACGGCCTGGTCCGTCCCAGCGCGGACGGGGTCGTCAAGTACGACGACCGGTACAACGACGGCCACGACCGCGGCAACCTCGCCTACCGCGACCTGACCGGCCTCGCCGACGGGTTCGCCCAGATCCTGCACGGCTGCGCCACCCTGCTACGCCCCGGCGGCGTCGTCGTGGTCACCGCCCGGCCGTGGCGCAAGCGGGGCGAGCTGATCGACCTGCCCAGCGCCGTCATCGCCGCCGGCCTACGCGCCGGCCTCGTCCCGATCGAGCGGTGCGTCGCCCTGCTCGCTGCCGTCCGCGACGGGCACCTCGTCGCCCGCCCGTCGTTCTTCCAACTCCAACAAGTCCGCAAGGCCAGGACCGGCGGCGTGCCAATGCACCTCATCGCCCACGAGGACGTCCTGATCTTCGCCAGGGGAACCTCGCCGGAGGACGGCACCGAGGTGGTCGCGTGAGCGCGCCCACCCACCGCATCCTCTCCCTCGGCGCCGGGGTGCAGAGTTCGACGCTCCTGCTGTTGGCAGCCCAGGGCGAGATCCCTGGGTTTCACGCGGCGATCTTCGCCGATACCTCGTGGGAGCCGGCCGCAGTCTACCGGCATCTGGACCGCCTGACCGGCATCGCCGAGCGGGCCGGCATCGAGGTCGTGCGTGTCAGCACCGGTGACATCCGGGCGGACGCCCTCGACCCCAGGCACCGCTTCGCCAGCATGCCCCTGTTCACGCTCGGACCGAACGGCGAGCGGGGCATGGCCCGGCGACAGTGCACCTCCGAATACAAGATCAAACCAATCAAGGCAGAAGTGCGGCACCGTCTCGGTCATCCCCATCCGCGGCGGGTGCCCGCCGGAGTCGTCGTCGAAATGGCCATCGGTATCTCGGTCGACGAGGTCCACCGCGCCCGCGACGCCGACGTCGGCTACATGCGTAACGTCTTCCCGCTGCTCGACCTGGGCTGGCGACGAACCGACTGCCTGCGTTTCCTGGCCCGGCACGGTCTCGCCGACACCCCAAGTCGTCGTGTGTGGGGTGCCCGTTCCACGACGACGCCTTCTGGTTCGCGCTGCGTGAGCACAGCCCGCAGGAGTGGGCCGACGCGGTCGCCTTCGACCACGCCATCCGCGACGGCTCCGCCCGCGCCAACGCGGACGGGCACCCGCTGCGCGGGCAGTTCTTCCTGCACCGGCAGCGGGTGCCGCTCGACCAGGTGGTCCTGCGCCCACGCTCCCGGCCAGGTGACACGCCGGGTTGCGGGCCGTGGACCTGCCCCCACGACGCGTCGACGACCGGCCACGGGCTCGGGGAGGTGGCGTGAGCGGTGCGCAGACCACTGCCCCACGAATCGGATCCCTGTGCAGCGGGTACGGCGGTCTCGACCTGGCCGTCGAGCTGGTGCTCGGCGGCCGACTCACCTGGTACGCCGAAACCGACCGGCACGCCGCCACCGTCCTGGCCCATCACTGGCCCGGCGTCGCCAACCTCGGCGATATCCGCACCGTCGACTGGACGCGGGTCCCGCCGGTCGACATCGTCACCGCCGGTTTCCCCTGCCAGGACATCAGCAACGCCGGCCGCCGCGCCGGCATCACCGGCGCACACTCCAGCGTCTGGAACCACGTCGCCGACGCCGTTCGCGTCCTTCGACCCCGGCTGCTGTTCGTGGAGAACGTCGCCGCCCTCCTGCGGCGAGGACTCGACGTCGTCCACCGTGACCTGGCCACGATCGGGTACGACACGAGCTGGCTATGCCTACGCGCATCCGACATCGGAGCCGCTCACCGACGCGACCGGCTGTTCCTGCTGGCCACCCCCACCCCACCGCGGGGAGGAGGTGCCGACGTTGCCGACACCCTGCGCCCGTGACGGTAAGGGCCCCGGCCACCCCTACGGTCTGCCGGACCTGGTGGAGCCGACCGGCACCCGCCACGGCCTGCTACCGACACCGACCGCGGTGGCCTACGGGTCGAACATGTCCCCCTCGGCGGGGGCGGCCCGCCGGCCGTCCCTTTCCGGTGTCGCCTCGAAGCTGCTGCCGACGCCGAGAGCCAGCGACACCGGCACCCCCGGCCGGCGGGCCGGCACCGGGTGGCGGCCACCGTTGTCGCAGGTCCTGCTGCCCACCCCCAGGGCGACCGACGGCGTCAAGGGCTGCCCCGGGCAACGCGGGTCCCACGGCGACCTCACCCTGCCCTCGGCGGCCGTGCGGGTTCCGGTCCGGACGCTGCCCACGCCACGTGCCTCCGACGCGCACGGGCCCGGCAGGCACGGTGACGGTGGAGCGGACCTGCGCACCACCGTCGCCGGACTGGGCCGGCCCGACGCCGACCGGTGGGGTCCGTACGCCGCGGCGGTGGCCCGGTGGGAGCTGCTGCTCGGCCGTCCGGCACCGGCGCCGACCCAATTGGGGCGGCACGGCAAACCGGTCCTGGCGCCGCCGTTCGTGGAATGGCTGATGGGCCTGGATGCGGGCCATGTGACCGATCCGACGCTCGCGGTGCCGCGCACCGCGGCGCTGCGGGTGCTCGGTAACGGCGTCGTCCCTCAACAGGCGGCCGTCGCGTTGCGGCTGCTGCTGTGCCCGCACCGGTGGGCGGTGCCGGCATGACCGAACCCAGCACCCTGGACGACTACCGGTATCGGCGGCTCGGCCCGGTCGAGCTGTACCTCGGCGACGCCCGCCAGGTGCTCGCCGCTATGCCCGACACCAGCGTCGACTGCGTCGTCACCAGCCCGCCGTTCTGGGGGTTGCGCGACTACGGCACCGGCGCCTGGAGCGGCGGCGACCCGGCCTGCCCGCACCCGCTCGGCCGGACCCGCCGCACCGACGGCATCACCTGCCCGGCCTGCCGCGCCCGGTGGGTCGACCCGCAGTACGGACTCGAAGCCACCCTGGACGACTACCTCGACAACCTCGTCGCGGTCTTCGAGCAGGTCAAACGAGTCCTCGCGCCGACAGGGACCTGTTGGGTCAACCTCGGCGACTGCTACAGCAGCGCCGCGCGCGGCCTCAAGGGCGGCCGGCCGCAACCCGGCGGACGTCGACCGCCAAAGCCCCGTATCCAGGACGCTCTTGCTCCGAAGAACCTGGTCGGGGTGCCCTGGCGGGTCGCCTTCGCCCTGCAGTCGCGCGGGTGGTGGCTGCGCAACGCGGTCATCTGGGCCAAGAGCAACCCGATGCCCGAGTCCGTCCGCGACCGCCTGTCCACAAGCTACGAACTGCTGTTCCTACTCACCAGGTCCCACTCCTACTACTTCGACCTCGATCCGATTCGGATCCCGCTGGTCAGACCGCAGTCCGCTGACGGGACCCGGATCATCGGCGGGTCCCGCAAGGGCCGCACCGGCGGGATCGGGGCGACCGCACGCCGCCGCGGTACCACCGCCTACGGCGCCGCCAAGTACGGCGCGGAGGAGAGTCGGGTCGAGCCTCGGGCTAGGCGGGGAAACCTCGTTCCGCTCGGCCACGCCCACACCGCCGCCCATCCGAAGGGACGCAACCCGGGCGACGTGTGGCGGATCGCGACCCGCCCCTACCGGGGATCGCATGTGGCGCCGTTTCCGATCGACCTGCCGCTGCGGGCGATCGCGGCCGGCTGCCCGCCCGGTGGTGTGGTCCTGGACCCGTTCTCCGGCGCCGGCACCACCGGTCTCGCCGCGCTGCACCTCGGCCGCCGGTACCTGGGCGTCGACATCAGCCCCGCGTTCCACGACGAGGCGCTACACCGACTCACCCCGCACCTGCCCCACGACACGCCGAGCGAGGACGGCGGGTGAGCCGCCTACGAACCGTGCCGGTGTCCTTCGCCCAAGCCTGCAGCTTCGTCGAGGACTGGCATCGGCATCACCGGCCGCCGCGCTTACCACAAGTTCAGCATCGGGACCGCCGTCGTCGGGCGTCCGGACGCACGGATGCTCGACGACGGCCTGACGCCAACCGCAACCGGGAAATTCGAACCTGAGGAATGCCCGCACGCTGTTGCAGCGGGCCGGCAACGGATGTCGCGGCGGACTTGCCTATCCCCGTGAGACGAGCGTGAATGGGACCGGTCCCGATCCATCGGCGTCGGACCCTGCACGCTGTTCAAGGGAAAGGACGGCCGCCGTGCACCAGATAGACATCGACAATCAGGTCCATGCGACGCTGCGTGAACTGGGCCGCACGGGGGACACCTTCAACGATGTCCTACGCGGTGTCTTGAACCTGAATCAGGAGGGACCGAGGCTCATGCCGGGTGGGCACCGACGGGCCTGGAATTCGAAGCCACCGCTCGGCGCGCTCGTACGCGCCGGAATATTGCAACCCGGTCAGCGTCTGATCTGGAACCGGCCACGCATCGGTGAGCAGCACACCGTCACTGTCGATGTCCACGGCAACCTCATCACCGCGCAAGGCCGTATTTGCCCCACGCCGGACAGCGCCACCAGGGCGATCGTCGGCTATCCCGCCGCCGGCTGGCCAGCCTTCCGCACAGAGGACGGCGTCAGCCTCCAGCAGCTACGGGAACAGCACACTGCGAGACCTGGCGACGGGGGCCACTACCGCTCGTAGCCGCAGCACACACCCGGGTCGAAGTGACCAGGGTCGCCACCGACGGCACCCGCAACGCGAACTCACTGCTGTACGCGGCGACGTGGCGGGCCGCCCGAGCGCGGGGCTACCGGCGCCTGGTCACCTACACCAGAAAGGTCGTGAGTTCGCGATTTCCGAAGTGCTGAGAGCCATGAACTGAAGTGGCGTCAGCAGTCGCTGACTCTACATCGAGGCGCCGTTCCGGGACCCTGCGAAGGGGCGCAGCGTGCCTTGGGCCGCACGGCACTTCCTGCTCCGCCGGGTGCTGAGCTTCGTGATGGCGCGCTGAAGGGTGCCCCGGGTGTGTTGACCGCATTTTCAGGGCGCCCTTCGTCTACAACGGCGATGTCGCCGCCAGAGGTCTGGTCAGACAAGGCCAGCAACGCTTGGTGAACAGCCTGCGCGCTGCGACCGACGTGCTGGGCTAGGCGAAGAAATCAGCTGATCGCGTCGATTTCAGCCGCCAGCTCGGCGGCCTCGGCCGCGCCGAGACGCCGGAAGATCTCTAGAGCCCGTCTCATGTCGGCGATGCCGTTGATGACACTGGTGGCGACCGCACATCGACCGATGCCCGCCAACGCCCGCGCCTCGTCGAGGGGACTTCCTGCCTCACGGGCCAGTCGAAGTGCTTGGACGTGACATGCTCGCGCTGGCTCAGAATTGCCCGAGCTCCGCAACAGGTCTCCCTGATAGTTGAGCACCTCGGACTCAGTCTGGCGGTCGCCGAGATCCCGGGCAGTAGTCAGCGCCTTCTCCAGCAGCGCGGTGGCCTGCGGGTAGTCACCAGTGAGCCGCCGCAGATTGGCCAGCTCGCAGAGGACCCAGGACTCTCCGTTGCGGTCACGGAAGCCCCGGAAGACGGCAAGTGCACGCTCCAACAGGGCAGCGGCCTGGAGGTAGTCACCAGCCAGCCGCCAAATTCTGCCCAGCTCGGCGAGGGTCCAGGCCTCGCCGTGGCGGTCAGCGATATCCAGGCGAATGGCCAGCGACTGCTCCTGCAGGGCGGTGGCCTGCGGGTAGTCACCAGTGAGCCGCCGCAGATTGGCCAGCTCGCAGAGGACCCAGGACTCTCCGTTGCGGTCACGGAAGCCCCGGAAGACGGCAAGTGCACGCTCCAACAGGGCAGCGGCCTGCAGATAGTCACCAGTCAACCGACGAAGGCAGCCCAGCTCGGTGACGGTGTACGCCTCGCCGTGGCGGTCACCAATGTCCAGATGGATGGTCAGCGCACGCTCCAGCAGGACGGTGGCCTGTGGGTAGTCACCGGTCGCCACCCGCAGGTTGCCCAGCTCGCTGAGGGTCCAGGCCTCTCCGTTGCGATCACCGAACCCCTTGACGATGGTCAGGATGTCGGTCTGGAGGGCTATGCCGTCGGTCCATGGACCGTCTTGGCGGAGGAAAGCGGCGAAGCTGGCGGCCAGGTCGACGGTGCGGGCGTGTTGGCTGTGCCGGCGGGTGTAGGCGACGCAGGCGGCCAGGTTAGCGCGTTCGGCGCGGAGCCATGCGGTGGCTTGAGCTTGGTCGGGTAGGTCTGGTACGGGGCTAGTGCATGCAGGAGTGGTGGTGTGGTGGGGCGTCGTGCCCCGGCGACGGATTCGCGTCGCGGCGATGGCGGCAGTGTGCTGGTAGAAGTCCAGCAGCCGGCCGGCGGCCGCGTCGGCTTCGTCGGTGATGGTGTGGGCGCGGGCGTAGAGGTTGATCAGATCATGGAGCCGGTAACGGTGGTGAGCGGGTTGCTCGGCTAGGTGATGGGTGTACAGGTCCCGCAGATGCCTCTGGACTGCGGTGACCGGCAGATCGGTGAGGGCGGCTGCAGCGTAAAGGTCGATATCGGTGCCCGGGGTGAGGCTCAGCAGCCGTAGAACACGTTGCTGTTCTGCGGTCAGCCGCTGGTAAGACAGGTCGAACACGGCGGCAACTCCGAGTTCCAGGCTGTCGCGGTACTCGTCGATGCTGGCGAGACGGTCCTGAGTGACTTCCAGGTCGGCCAGGACATCGGTGATCCCGCTGGTCTGCCCATCGGTGCCGATACCGGAGGCGAGGACAGTGATGGCCAGCGGCAGGTAGCCGCAAAGGCGAACCAGGCGGACCACTGCGGCCTGCCCGGCAGCATCGAGCCGGTGGGGGTGGACGCGGGTGAACAAGGCGACAGCCTCGGATTCGGGCAGGACTTCGAGGGGCAGAATTGTGGCCCCGTAGTCGCGGCGCAGCCTGGCCAGCCGGCGGCGGCTGGTGATCAGGACGAGACAGCCCGCTGAGCCGGGTAGCAGCGGGGCGACCTGTTCGCCGGTGGCGGCGTTGTCCAGGACGAGTAGCAGCCGCTTTCCTGCCATCCGGTCGCGCCACCGGTCCGCGCGGGCCGACGTGCCTTCGGGGATGTGTTCGGCGGTCAAGCCGGTGGCGGCCAGCAGCCCGGCGAGGACGTCGCCCGGCTCGGACGGGGCCCTGTCCGGGCTGTGGGCGTGCAGGTCGACGAACAGTTGCCCGTCCGGGAATCTGTCAGCCACCAGGTGCGCGACGTGGCGGGCCAGCGCGGTCTTACCGACCCCGGGCATGCCGTCGACCGCGTGGATGGCCACCACGCCGCCGGTGAGGGGGGGTGATGGAATCGGTGATTTCCCGGATTTGCTCGCCGCGGCCGGTGAACGTGGCAATGCCTGGGGGCAGGCCGTGCACCACCTGAACCGGAGCTGGTCCAGACTCCGCTGCGTGCTGGTGGTGATGGACGGTGACGGGGCCGCGGAAGGTTCCCTGTGCGCCGAAGTTGACGTTCGTGGAACGCTGGGCCAGTTCGGTCGGTGCGCCGGGGGTGGGTGACCCTACGCCATACCCGGCTGGGCTGGGGGGATCGAAGTGGAGCCGAAGCTGACCTGGGCGTGGAACTCGCCCGTCGCTCCCAAGTTGTTGGTGACCTGATTGATGGTGTCCCCGACATGCCCGCCGCTGATCGTCGATGTTCCTATCCGGTATTTGCCCGCCTGCCACCCGGCCGGATCGGCTGCGGCCAGGAGCGCCTGTGCAGCGGCGAGGACCCGAGGGTCCTCACCGGCGCGGGCGATGGTGAGGGCCTCGCTGACGTCGCTCTGCCAGGCGCCGGGCTCCGCCTCGACCGCCTCCAGCACCGCATCCGACCGACCTTCCCGGACAAATGCCCGGCGTAGCAGTTCCCGCAATCCGGTGTAGGCGTCCACGACCACGGATTGTGCGGCCGAGGTCACTCCGGCCGTCGTGCCGGCTGCCGCGCCGACCATCAACGCACTTAGGATCAACTCAACGTCAGACATCAAGCTCACCCTCCGTCGACCGGACTGGTCGATTGTGTCACATCTGGTCGAAAGATCGACATCGACGAGCAGTCCCGCAGCCAAGACCCGATCCGGCAGGTGTGCCTACGGCTGGGCGTCCGGCGCCGGGCAAACCGTCCCGTTCTGCGCATGGCCACCGGCGGCTGCCAGCAGACGGTGCAACGGGTCAGGCGCGCAGCGTGGACGCTGGGCGGCGCCGTCGTGCCGGCGGCAGGGATCGATGACGGCCCAGCCGCGGTACGACCTGACTGCCGGTCGGCGCGATGTCGGCGTTGGCGGCCCGTTTGAGCTCGTCACGGCGGGCCTTCACCTGCTGCGGCTCGTACAGCAGCAGCTCCGCCGGGGTGCAGTTCAGCACGGCGCAGAGCACGTCGAGGTCGTCTAAGCGGATCGACGTCGGCGTGGTCGTCCACAGCGCCGACATCTGCCCGCGGTGATCTCCAGCCCGTGCTCCGCCAGCAGCCGGCGCATCTCCGTGGACTCCAGATCCCGCGTTCAGCAGCCTTCCGCCGCATCCGCGGGCGGCGCACGGCTGGCGCCGCCGACCTCGATTCCGGCATACCGACTGATCCTCGGGGCTGGCCCCGTTCTGGGCGCGCCAGATCCCCGACCGACTTTCACTGCCATTCAAGGAGTAGTCATGTCATCCGACCGACCCTCGACCTCTTCATCGACTACATCGACGTCGGGCAGTGGCGCGTGGAGCCTCGACAAGGTCCGCGCGCTCGGCACGACCACCGACGTCGCCACCGCAGGCGCCATCTTCGGTCTGTCGCGGTCCAGCGCCTACGAGCTGGCCCGGTCCAACAGGCTGCCGATACCGGTCATGAAGATCGGCTCCCGCTACCGGGTGTCCGTGCCGGCCATCATCGCCGTCCTCACCGCCACCAAGCTCGACCGCCCACCGCAGGTGACTTGACCCGCTCCCCACGACCGAGCGTTGATCACCATCCAACGACACCCGACAATCCGATGCCCGCTCGGCATCGGCACGAAGGAGACCTTGTTCCGATGGCCGATGGATCCATCACCAAACGCTGCGGCTGCCGCCACAACGGCAAACGCCTCGGCGTGAAGTGCCCCAAGCTGCGCCGCGGCAACGGATGGAACCCCCACCACGGCATGTGGGCGTACCAACTCGAACTCCCACCCGACACCACCGGAGCCCGACGGCAGTTACGGCGGGCCGGGTTCGACACCCGCGACGCCGCCGCCACCGAACGCGACCACGCGCAGGCGCTGCTCGACCTCGGCGGCACCGACAACCTCCTGCGCCGCCACGTCGCCGACCTACTGCACCGCCTCCGGCACGGCGAACCGCTACCCGACCGCGACACCCTCTCCCGCGACCTCCACACCACCCCAGCAAGCGGCGGCACGGGCGCACCCACCGCCGGTACCCCGTTGACCCTCGGCGTCTACCTCACCACCTGGATCACCGACGTCACCGGCCTCGCACCGGCCACCCTGCGCAGCTACCGCGATCACCTCAACAAGTACTGGATCCCCAAGCTCGGCGACGTACCGCTGCACACCCTCACGGCCGGGCACATCCAGTCGGTGTTCGCTGGCATCGAGGCCCGCAACGCCGAGATCCTCACCGCCCGCCAAAGCACCCAGCAGTCCGTACGTGACAGCGTCAAAGGGGTACGGACGGTCGGACCAGCGAGCATGCACCGCATCCTGGCCACCCTCCGCAAGGCACTCAACGACGCCCGCCGCCTCTACCGGCACAGACTCGTCGACCACAACCCGGCGGAGTCGGTGATCCTGCGCTCCGGCGCCCCACCCAAGCCCAGACTCTGGACCACCTCCGCCGTCAACCGGTGGCGGCACACCGGCCGACGTCCCAGCCCCGTCATGGTGTGGACCCCACAGCAGGTCGGCGAGTTCCTCGACCACGTCGACGCCCACGACCCCGAACTGTCCGCCCTGTTCGACCTCGCCGTGCACCGCGGACCCCGCCGCGGTGAACTCGCCGGACTCCACGACTACGACATCGACCTGACCGCCAACGAGTTGACCATCGTCGACCAACGCACCAGCGTCGGCTACAAAGTCATCGAGAAGACGGTGAAGTCCGCCGCGGGTGACCGGGTGGTGCCGCTGGCCAAGGAGACGGTGGCGGGGCTACGCGAGTACCTCACCCGGCGCGCCGCCTGGAAACTCTCCGCCGGAGACCGGTGGCATCACAGCGACGTCTTCTTCGTCCGCCGCGACGGACGCCCATGGCACCCCGAACTGATCACCACCCGCTTCGACCGGCACGTCAGCAACGCCGGACTCCCACCCATCCGGTTCCACGACCTGCGACACACCGCCGCCACCCTCATGCTCGCCGCCGGAGCCGGCATCAAGGAAATCCAAGACACCCTCGGACACGCCAGCTACAAACTGACCGCCGACACCTACACCAGCGTCCTCCAGGAACTCAAACACACCACCGCCGAAGCCACCACCAAACTCATCCCCCGCCGCCGCCACCGCGGCGGCGACCCCGAGGCAGGGGGCGGACACCGCACCGCCGCATGACCACCCCGCGGTCGGCGGGAGCACCCGTCGTGTACGAGAGTCGACGGTGCAGCGCCTTGCCATGGCGTGTATGCATCGATCTGGTGCCGCAGTGGGAGTTCGTGGTGGGCCGTGCCGGACGAGTCGATGGACCCGTCCGGCACGGCGGTCATCATCGGCGCCCGAAGTAGACGCCCACGGCGGTGGCGGCCGCTGCGCCGATGCCGGCCACGGCCGTGAACGCCATGTCGGCAGCGCCGTTCAGGGCCAAGGCGACGCAGGCGAGTACAGCTGTGCCCGCCACGCAGGCGGACAGGAATGCGATGCGGTCGCGGGCCGAGACAGGTGCCCTCGTCGCGGACGTCACCCGGCCGGGCTCTTGGCGCCTGGAAGGTCTGGCGGCCAGGTGCTTTCGGACTTCGGGGTGGGCCCGGCCGCTAGGCCGTGTGTCATAAGTGCCCGTGGCCCTGCTGTGAGGTGATCGGCTGGGTGTGTCGGTGATCGATATGCGGTGAGGTCTCCGGTAGATGGGTTATCGACCAAGACAACCATCTGCACGGAGACCTCGTGGCCAGCGTAGCGGTGACGAGGCGGCACGACCTGACCGACGCGCAGTGGGCGGTGCTGGAGCCGTTGCTGCCCGGGCGGAAGAAGCCGGGTCGGCCGCCGAAGTGGAGCAAGCGGCAGCTCATTGACGGGATCAGGTGGCGGGTCCGTACGGGTGCGCCGTGGCGGGACGTGCCGGACTGCTATGGGCACTGGCGGACGGTGTACGGGCTGTACCGGCGCTGGCAGCGGGCGGGGGTGTGGGCGGGGATCCTGGCCGGGTTGCAGGGTAGGGCCGACGCGCTCGGGTTGATCTCCTGGGACGTGAGTGTGGACTCCACGATCGTGCGGGCGCATCAGCACGCCGCCGGCGCCCGCCGGGGCAGTCACACGCAGGTCGAGCCGCCGGGCGGCAGCAGCGCCGCCGAGCCGGCGGATCACGCGCTGGGCCGGTCCCGGGGCGGTCTGACGACCAAGCTGCACCTGGCCTGCGAGCAGGGCCGCATGGTGCTGGCGTTCGTCATCACCGGTGGGCAGCGCGGCGACAGCCCGCAGTTCACCACTGTGCTGGACCGCATCCGGGTGCCTCGTCTCGGTGTCGGCCGGCCCCGGTGTCGGCCGCAGCGGGTCCTGGCGGACAAGGCGTACAGCAGCAAGGCCAACCGCGGCTACCTGCGGCGCCGTGGTATCGGCTGTGTCATCCCGGTCAAGGCCGACCAGGCCGCGAACCGCCGTAAGAAGGGCTCGGCGGGTGGCCGGCCACCCGCCTTCGACCCCAGCGCATACCGGCAGCGTCACGCCGTGGAGTGCGGCATCAGCCTGCTCAAACAGCACCGTGCCGTGGCCACCCGCTACGACAAACTCGCAGTGCGCTACGAAGCCACCGCCACCATCAGCATGATCGACAACTGGCTCCGGCGCCTCGAACGGCACTTATGACACACGACCTAGACGGCTGCACACGCCGACGCCCAGGCTGATTCGGAAGGGTGAGAGCGGCGCCCCCTTTCGGGGGAGTCCGTCCTCCCTTCCTGTTCGTTAGCCTCATTGAACCTGCACTTTCTCCAGTTGGTTGCAGGTCAGGGGGCGGCACCCGCTGCAACGGTTTGTGCCGCCCCTGCCCCACCGAGCTGTTCCGCTCGTTCTTGTCAGGTAACGACGGTGGGGCGAAACAGACGTCCGCGCTTCTCCTACCCGAAGACGGCAGTCGCACAGAATCTGTGCGTTTTGCTTAGCCCGCTATGTCTTTCTTGTCGCTTTCGCAATGCCCTCAAAACGCATCGATTCGGGCGCATGCAAGTTGCAGGAGGCAAGGAAGCAAATAGACATCAGCCTACGCACCTTGAGGGCCATCCACCGAGTGTGGTACCAAAGTGGCTGGCCAGACCCCCGGAAGCATCGGAGGTGGTCTACCTAGATGCCGGTAACGGAACAATCGTTAAGTGACTCATGTCACAGTCCAGTCGTACAAGCCTCCCGCTGAAGCGAGGTTGGATCGCTGGTCCAGCACGGTGAGCAACCGGCTACAGACGGCGAACACCACCACCCCGAGCTTGCGGGGCGCGTGCCGCCCCGTCGGGCAGCTCGGCACGGCCCGGCGTCACGGCCACCGCGAGGGTGTCACCGAATCTTGCGGTCCACCTGAATCCGTACTCCCACCGGTGGACTACATGAAAGCAATCATCGCGGCACATCTCACTGAGTGAGTACTGAGTGACCTCCGGTCATTCTGGCCTCCGGCGCCACATGTCCAGGATTCTCAGCATCGCGGACCGTCACGGATGGATGCTGCGAACCGGGGGAAGAATCATGTGGCTACGGAGACTGCTCGATAGCGCACCGGCTCGTCTCGCAGGACGCAGCTCTGACCTGCTTCAACTCGCCGTTCTCAGCGTCACCGCCCTTGTAGCCCTGCATGGCGTCGCGGCCACCTGGCTGATCTCGGACCATGTCGCGACAACCGCGATCGTGGCTGTCCCAGCGGCCGTCGCCAGCGTCACGGTCGTCATCTACGTCAGGTACGTCCACACGCCCACAGACTTCGTTATTGAAGAGCTCAACGGGCTTCTCATCGTCAACCGGGTCAAGGGTGAGTGTGGCCGGGACTACCACCGATACACGTACAGCCGTCGACAACGTATCCGTGCCGTCCGGCACAACCTCCGACTAGTCGGAATCCGTTCACACTGGAGCGGACAAAGCCGCACGGTGAAGCAGGTGACGTCGTTGTTCCCGGAGCATCGATTATTCGATCCTGCCCTCGCGGAAGAGGACGGGCGGGTTCACCGATGGCTATACCTACATGGGCCGATCGGACGGGGCCGACAGCTCGATGTCGGCATCATGCACGTCTTCGAGGACGTCTACGCGCCGATGAAGCCGTACTACCGCGAGAGCGGCGAGGATCGCCCTGTCGGCCGGCTGTCGGTACGGGTCCGGTTCGACCTCGACGACGCACCGGTCGAGGCCTGGCAGGTCGTCTGGAAGCGTTCCAAGGCTGGTGCAGCCCGCCAGGAAGTGGCACGTGTCGAGTGCCGACCCGTCGATGACCTCCACACCGGTTCGGTCATCTACGAGCTCCTCGAGAACCGACCGGAACCAGGCTGCGCGTACGGCATCTGCTGGCGGTGGCAGGCGGGCAGCTCTCGGGATCTGGCGGCCGGGCTGGCGATGCCTCCAGCGAGCCTGGGTGCCGCACGCTCTGGTGTGATCTACCCGGCGGGGCCCCGGTAGGACGGCCGGTCAGGGCGCAGAGCGGCGGATGAGACGCCACAGTGCGGTGCCGATGGTGGGCAGGACGGCGACGGTGCGCCACTCGGGGCCGGCGGCGGGAGTGAAGCCGCGGGTCCGCAGGCCGGTGTCGATGCCACGGACGTGGACGGTGCCCCAGATCATGACGACATCGCGGTCGGCGGCGTCCACGCCTTGCAGTGCGGTGCGGTCGCGGGCGTCGACGAGGATCTCGTCGCCTGACGTGTAGGGGATCTTCTTGGTGCCCCGTGACGCGCCGATGCGGAGTCCGATCGCGGCCTGGAGGGCGAACATCGCGGCTGCTCGCGGTGTGCGGATCTGCCAGTCGTCGGTGGCCCACGCGAACCGGCGTTGGTGTTGGGCGACCTGGGCGCCGATCACGGCCGGCCCTGCGAGGCGGATGATCTGCAGTGGGTCGAGGTCGTGTTCCTGCCAGGACGGCGGGATGTCACCGAAGGCCTCACGCTGGTGCACCCACCCCAACGTGGCGATGGCGCGATCCTCACATCGTCCGCCGCCCTCCATCGTCTCCAACACGTGTCTCTCTTCCTCGGTCACATCCGACGGGATGGGGTGCTGCCGGATGAACTCGGTGTGCACCACCGCCGCGGGGGCAGGACCAGTGCATGGCGATCAACCAACCGATCACCGAATCCGCCCATTGAAGCTCATCCAACACCACAATGATCCACAGCGAGTGACATTCAGGTGACCAGCGATCACCAGTGATCGACGTCTGTCATAGTACCGAAGCGGAGCGCGGGCTATCTCAGGGCCGGATGAGGCACCACAGTGCGCGCCGCCCGGCACGTGTTCGGCGATGCGTCATCGGCTCCGTTCTCCGTACTCCGATACCCGAGCGGTCGCGGCCTTTGACTGCTGCCTGCGCAGCACGGTGCTGACAGCGACGCGGTGGGCGCGCGGAGCCGAGGAACTGTCCGGCAGCGAGGACGCGCATGGTGTCGGCAACCGCCTCATGGCCTCTCCACGGCGCGGCCTGGCTGATGGTCTGCCGTCGGAGCCCGGACCGGCCAGGCACCGGTCGTCGTGGTGTCACGGTGCGCAGGGCGGTGCATCTGGTGCAGGGTGAGTCCGTCGGCGGGTGTGATCGCGTTTGCGGGCTGGTAGCCGTTGCGGGTGAGCAGGCGCTGCCCGGCCGCGAGCGTGACGGTCCAGCAGGGCATGGTGAGGTGATCGATGCGGCTGTGTACCTGCGCCATCAGTGCCTGGCCTCGGCCGGTTCCTTGGAACGGTGGGCGTACGGCGAGGTAGGCGAGGTGGTGGTGTGCCTCGTCGGGCTGAGCGGCAGCGAGCAGATCGTGCACCGCCGCGAAGCGGTCGGTGTGCGGGCCGGCGGCCTCGGCGAGACGCGCGGCGTAGTCGGCCGGGGGCGGCAGCGGCCCGTACCGGCGTAAGCAGACGCTGGCGGCGCTCCAATCGTCGACGAGGTGGACCTCGCCGTAGAACATGGCGTGCTCTACCCATATCGCGGCGACTGCGGCCAGGACGCGGGCCCGCCGCGCGTCGTCGGGCACCAGCCACTCGGCGAGCGGGCTGGGATGCAACGCCTCGGCGATCACCTCTGCGGCATCAGCCCTTTCCGTCCATCTGGCGGCCCTGATCCGGTACCCCACCTCGTTCTCCTTCGCTGTCGTCGGTCCGCCGCGAGACGGCGTGCTGGTGTGGGTGGCCGGCGGCAGCGCAACGGGGGCGGTCCGCTGCCGCAGGCCGGGAGACCAGCCGTCGCCTGCTGCTCGGGTCCAGGTGCGGCGGCTGGTCAGGTCTTCACCCGTCACCTGGCGGCGGGTGGTGTGGCGGTGTCGGTGGTGTGGCCTCGCGTCAGGATGAGCACGTGCGAGAACAGGCCCGGCTTGATGCCGCTGATGCGTTCGTGCGCGGCGAGCAACTCCCCCGTGCTCGGGTCGATGACCAGCACGGTGGTAGATCCCTCGGCGGTGACACGAAACGCCAGGCCGGTGCGGCCGGCGAGGTCGGTCGTTGGGCCGCCGTAGGTGATGCCGGGGATCCGCGCGAGCACGCGTAGTGCCGTGGCCCGCTGGGCGTGGTTGAGGTGTTGGCTGGTGGCCAGGCCGATGACACCACCGGCGAGCAGTCTCGGGTAGGCGGGCTCGCCGGCGAGCTCGGCTGGCACCAGCAGCCTGGCCAACCGTGCTGGGTCGGCCGGGACCGGCTCGGGGAGATACGGGTGCATGCCTTGGGGCGGGTGTCGGTGTGTGGTCGGGGTGGCGTGGTCGAACAGGGATCGCTCATCGGGTCGTGGTTGGTGCTCCACACCCGCCAGGTCCGGTGCCCGACGGGTGACCTCACGGCCGGATCCGTCCGCGTGCCGCCACCGTCGGACGTCGCTGCGGACGATCCTGTTCGTCGCGCGGGCCCACATTTGCAGGTGCAGGTAGGTGTAGGGCAGCTCGGTGGTGGTGTCGTCGGGTGTCGCGCTGATGGTGGTGGCGAGCAGGTCCAGGCGTTGCTGGGCGGTGAGACCGGCGGTGGTGGCGGCCGTGGGTGGGAAGGTGGCCGGCTGCGGTGACGCTGGCGGGGTGGTGTCCGGTCCTGAGGGTGCGGTGCCGTTGTTCAGGCATGCGGTGAGCAGGACGAGGCTGCCGCCGAGTAGCGCGGTGAGCAGGCGGCGGGCCGGGAGGATCAGGTGGGTCATGGTGGGTCGTGCCCTTCAGGTGCGCTCGCGGGCGTGGATGACCCGGGATTCGTAGCGGCCCAGTAGTACGCGGGGGTCGGTCATGAGGTGGGCGAATCGGTCCGCGTCCGCGTCCGTGATGTCCAGGTGGGGGCGCAGGTGGGTGACGATGTCGGCGAGCAGTCGGCATCCGGGGCCGGCGCCGGTCCAGGTTTCGGTGCCGGTGTGGATGCAATGCTCCGCGAGGCCGTGGCTCATCAGCAGAGCGCCAGGGTCGGCGGTCCAGGTCGCGCCGTGCGGGCCGGTGAGGGCGTGGTGGACCTGCTGCATGACGGCGTGGATCAGGGTGCCGGCCTCGTCGTCGGGGGTCCGGTGGATCCGGGGCGGGGTGGGGGTGATGTCGGCGAGGACGAGCCAGCCGCCCGGGCATAGGCGGACGATCATCTGCTCGATGACGTCTGCGGGGTCGTGCAGGGTGCCGTGGGGCCAGCGGGCGATGATGTGGTCGTATCTGGCGGCCTGGCCGGGCAGGAGGTCACGGTTCGGGTCGCGTCGCTGGACGTCGACGACGGGGGTGCCGGTGAGGCGGCTGGTTTCGGCGTCGACGGCGGTGACGGACCCGTAGCGGCCGACGAGCTCGGCGAGGCGGGCGGTGATCTCGCCGGCACCGGCGCCGATCTCCAGCACCCGTTGGTTGGTTGTGATGTCGAGGCGGTCCAGGACTGTGTCGATGCATGGGATGAGCAGTTGTTGCGGCGGGCTGGAATGGGTCGGCAGCGTGGTTGTCATGGAGTTCCTCCTGCGATGGGTGATGCCGGCGGCATCAGGTGCGGGCAGTGGTCGTAGCGGGGCGGTCGGCTTGTCGCTGCGGCGGGGCGGTGGTGGTGGTTGTTCCGGTCATGGCTGGTAGACCGCGGCGGCGGGTACCGGGGGCCGCCAGCGCAGCTCCAGGTGGTGAGGTGTGTGGACGAGGGCGTGGTCGACCATGCGGAGCAGGTGCTGACGCAGGTCGGCCCGGGTCGACTGGTGCCACCGGTGGTAGGTGATGAAGGGCCGTTCGGTGGCGGTGCGACGGTCGTACGCGGCGGCGTGCCCGACGACAAGGGCCTCCAGGTGCTGCGCGTCGTAGAGGGTGAAACAGAAGCAGACGTAGAAGCGTCGGCGTGCGCAGGTGTGGGGCTGGAGGAGTTGCCAGCAGGTAGTGCAGCGGGCCAGGTCGGTAAGTAGCCACAGGCTGGTGTCGTCGTCGGTCACGGCGTCACCGGCGGGTGGGCGGTGGTGGGTGGGGTGGTTGGCGACGGTGTTCGGGTCAGCGTCGCCAACCACCCGCCGCCACCCGCGGCGCGGTGTGCGGTGCGGGTGGCGGTGTCCACCGGGCGCGGCCGGGCCGTCGCGCCGGGCGGACGGTGGCGAGGCTCGGGGGTGACCTCGCCGAGCCGGTGATGATCTTCGAAGTAAGTCATGACGGTGTCGGTGTGGCGGTCGGGACGGTGAGCAGGTCGTGTAGGTCGGTGGGGTACTCGCGGATGTCGGCCGTGATGACGTGGCGGACGACGCGAGCACGGTCCAGGACGGCGATGTCATGGGCGACCTGGCAGGCCAGGGCGAGGTTCTGCTCGGCGAGCAGAACGGCGGTACCGTCGGCGGCGAGGCCGGTGATGATCGCGGCGAGCTGCCCGACGACGGCGGGGGCAAGTCCCTCGGACGGCTCGTCGAGCAGCAGCACGTCGGGGGCCGCGAGTAGTGCGCGGGCCAGGGCGAGCATCTGCTGCTCGCCGCCGGAGAGCTGGTGGGGCCGGTGATGGCGTCGCTCGGCCAGGGCGGGGAACAGGTCGAGTACCTGCCGGGCGTCGACGGCCCTGGTGCGGGTGGGGTGCGGTCGGGGCAGTGCGAGGTGCTCGTCGACGGTGAGTCCGGCGAACAGACGGCGGCCTTGGGGGACCATGCCGAGGCCGGCGCGGGCGCGGCGGCGGGTGTCGCAGCCGGTCAGGTTCTGCCCGTGTAGGACGATGTCAGTGCCAGGCTCGGCGGGGTGCAGGCCGGCGATGGTGTTGATCAGGGTGGTTTTGCCGGCGCCGTTGCGGCCGACGACCGCGGTCACCCGTCCGGCCGGCGCGTCGAGGGTGATGTCGGTGAGCACCGGCGCGCCGGTGTAGCCGGCGCTCAGGTTGCGCACGCGCAGGACCGGCGTCCCCGTCACGGCGGCCGTGGTGGTCGAGCTGGCGGGTGCGGGGCTGGTGGGAGCGTCGGCGCCGAGGTAGGCACGGCGCACGTCGGGGTGTTCGCGGATCGCTGTGGGGGTGCCGGTGGTGATGTGCTGGCCGTGGTGCAGGACGGTGATGGTGTCGCAGGTGGCGGCGACGAAGTCGAGGTTGTGGTCGACCAGCAGCACCGTGATGTCAGCCGGGAGGGTACGGATCAGTGCGGTGAGGTCGGTGATCTCGCTCGTGGAAAGGCCGGCGGAGGGTTCGTCGAGCAGGAGCAGCCGGGGCCGGGCGGCGAGCGCGACGGCGATCTCCAGGCGGCGTTGATCGCCGTAGGCGAGCTGGCCGGCGGGCCGATCGGCGTGCGCGGTGAGGCCGACCTGGGCCAACGCCTCGTACGCGGCGGCCATTGCGCGAGAATCGGTGCGTAGGCCGGCCAGGCGCTGGCCGGGCACCGCGAGCAGCACATTCTGTAGGGCGGTGAGCGGGCGGGCCAGCGCCGGGTGTTGCCAGGTGCGGGCGATCCCGGCCCGGGCGCGGCGGTGCGCCGGCCAGCGTCCGATGTCGTGTCCGGCGTAGTGGACGCGGCCGGAGGTGGGGCGCAGGGTGCCGGCGATGAGGTGCAGCAGCGTGGACTTACCGGCGCCGTTGGGGCCGATGACCGCGTGTCGGGCCCCGGGATCCAGGTCGACGCTGACGTCGTCGACGGCCCGTCGGGCGCCGTAGGAGCGGCTGACGGTCTCCAGGCGGAGGAGCGCGCTGGTCATGTCCGCCTCCTCGGGAATCGGGTGGTGAGGCCGGTGAGGCGGTGCCGGGGCAGGTAGGCCAGCAGGAGGAAGGCCAGGCCGAGCAGGGTGGGTCCGTGGCCGCCGAGCAGTCCGCCGACCCAGTCCCGGGCCGCGACCAGGAGGATCGCTGCGGCGCAGGCGCCGGTCATGCTGCCGGTTCCGATGAGCGCGGCGGCGAGGGCGAGGGCGGAGACGCCCATGGCCGCGTCGGCGGGCGAGACGTACCGGGTGACCGCGATGGCCAGGGCTCCGGCCGCCCCGGCGATCCCCCCGGCGATCGTGTACGCGGCGAGCAGCAGCCGACCGGTGTGCTGCCCGGCTGCCTGCACCCGGGGTTCGTGGGCGGCGATGCCGCGCAGCAGCAGGGCGAAGCGGGTCCGGACGACAACGGCGACGGCCGCGCCGATGAGCAGGGTGCAGGCCAACACGTAGAGATACACCCAGCCGGGCCGCACCATCGCCGGTAGGCCGGGCATGGCCACGACGGGCGGGGCGTGGACACCTTCGCTGCCGCCCGGCGCCCACTGGTTCGCGGCGGCGTGGATGAGCTCACCCAGACCGAAGGTGACCATGAGGAACGTGGTCCCCCGTGCCCGCACCGCCAGGACGCCGGTCATGGCTGCCGCGACTGCCCCGGCGGCGGCAGCCGCGAGCAACTGGACCGGGCCGAGGCTGGTCAGTGTGGCGACGTTGGCTGCGGTGTAGGCGCCGACGACCAGGTAGGCGGCCTGGCCCAGCGGCGCGAGCCCGGCGAGGCCGGCCAGGAGTTGGGCGCTCATCGCGAGGACGGCCATGACCAGTGCGGTGGCGGCAAGCGAGACGAGGTAGGCGTTGACCAGCCACGGCAACGCCACCGCCGCCGCCAGACCCACCGCCCCGGCGGTGGGCAGGCTCCAGGACGGCAGGAGACCTGGGCGACGGGTCGGGGTTCCCGTGGGGACGGGTGTGGGGGTGAGGGTGCTGGTCATGCGGGCCGTCCCGGGAGTGCGGTGCGCTGCCGGATGGTGAGCGCGGCGAGCATGGCGGCAGCGAGCAGGAACGCGGCAGCGCCAGGGACGAGGGCGACGCCGAGGGTGAGGGCCTGTCCGACGCCGAGTGCGGCGAGCAGCGCGCCGCGGATGCTGCCGAGTCCACCGACGACGCAGACGATCAGCGAGTACACCAAGATCGTGGTGTCCACCCCTGGTGCCGGGCCGATGACCGGGGCCCCGAGGACCCCGGCGGTGACCGCGAGGACTCCCCCGCCGACCATCACGCCGGTCCGGACGATGCCGGTGCGTAGGCCGGTGGCGGCGGCCATGCCCGGGTCGGCGACCACCGCGCGGAGGACCGCGCCGGTGCGGGACCGCTCGACGAGCCAGAACATCCCCACCACCATCGCGAGGCCGACGGCGATGAAGCCCAGCCGGTAGACCGGGTACTGGTAGTCGCCCAGGCCGACCGACCCGGCGACCGCCCGGGGCGGGTCGACCATGCGCGGCTCGGCGCCGAACACCAGGCTGAATTGGTCGGCGGCGATGTAGGCGATACCGAGCGTCGCCAGCACCTGATCGAGTGGCCGGTCGGTGAGGGGGCGTACGGCTGCGGCAAGTCCCGCTCCCCCGAGGACGCCCACCGCCAGAGCGACGCCGAGGGCGAGGGCGAGGCCGGTCCAGGCGTCGTCGGCGAGGTGCCAGGCGAGGTAGGCGCCGGCGAGGTAGAGGGTGCCGTGGGCCATGGAGAACACCCCGGCCACGCCGAAGATCAACGTCAGCCCGGCGGCGATGACGAACAGCAGCAACCCGTATGCGACGCCGTCCAGCGCGGTGATCGTGTAGGGATTGACGAGCCTGTCCCAGCCCACGACACCCTCCCTTCTTCGTCTCGGGGATTGGTCAGGCGGTGGTGGGGCGGCGGCCGGTGGTGGTGTGCATCAGGTAGCCCGACAGCATCAGCTCCGGGTCCATCAGCACCTTCCGCAACTCGGCCAGATCCTCACGGCTCATGCCGGCGGCGAGGAGTTGCGGCTCGCGTTGGATCGAGTTGGAGCGGTGCAGCAGGCAGATACCGGTGCCGCCGCGCCACAACCGGGACTCGATACGGCTGTCCACGTCGACCAGACCGGCGCGCCGCATCGCCTCCGGCGCCCGCTTCGCCCAGCCCATGTCCGCGCCCCGCGACTCACCGAAGGCCAGCAGGGCGTCCTGGAAGCGTTCGATCAGGGCGGTAGCGCGAGGGCTGGGGCTGGCGCGGATCATGTCGCGCCAGGTGCAGTCCCAGTCCGCCACCACCAACACCCCACCCGGCGCCAACGCCGCCATCAGCTGAGTGAGAACCTGGTCGCGTTCGGGCAGGTGCATCAACACCAGACGAGCCACGATCGCCTGCTGCGCCCCCTCCACCTTCATCTGCCGAATGTCACCGGCCCGCACGGTCACGGTCGAGCCGGCGGTGATGTGGCGGGGGTCGAGGTCCACGGCGGTGACGTGTCCGCTCGGGGCGACCTGGTCGGCCAGCCAGGCGGTCAGCGTGCCCGCCCCGGCGCCGATGTCGGTGACCTTCCAGCCCGGTCCGATGCCCAGCTCGAACAGGGTCCGGCGGGTGCCCGGGTCGAGGACCTCACCCAGATGGCGTAACTGGTGGGCGGCTTCGTCGGTGGCGTTGTCGAACATGTATCCGGCGGTCTGCCCGTCGGCGGTGGTCGTGGTCATGATGGATCTCCGTTCAGGAGCCGAGGGTGGTGAGGGTCTGCACGGTGCGGTTGACCCACACCTGCCCGTCCTGGGCGACCTCGCGCAGGTAGTACGCCTGCACGGGGGTGTGGTTCGCCGGCCCGAACTGCCAGCTCCCGCGTGGCGAGTCGATGGCTCCGACCCGCGACAGGGCCGCCGTCAACGACTGCGACGTCAGTTCACCCGCGACACCGCTCGGGGCGTCCGGTGACGGTGCTGTGCTGCTCGCCTGCGGGTTGCCCTCGGCAGCCGGCGGCGTGGCCGCAGATGCGGCGTCGGGTTGGGTGATCGCTTCGGCGATGGCCTTGTCCAGTACGAGGGCGGCGTCCCAGGCGCACACGTGGTAGATGTTCGGTAGTTTCCCGTCGTTGGCCGCCGTGTAGCGGCGTACGAAGTCCCGGTTGGCCGCGTTGTCGAGGGTGGTGGAGTAGTTCAGGGCGGTGTAGATGCCCTTGGCCTGCTCCCCCAACGCCGCCAGCGGCGCGCCTTCGGTGAGGAACCCGGAGGCGTACAGCGGGATGGTGACGCCGTACTGGCGGTACTGCTTGACGAACTCGACCGCGCTGGCGCCGGCGTAGAAGGTGTACACCGCCGCCGCGCTGGAACCCTTGATCTGCGTGAGGTACGGGGAGAACTCGGTGGTCGGGGCCGGCGCCCACGGCGTCCAGGTCGGTTTCCCGTCGGGGTTGGCGAGCTGGCCGCCGGCTTTGCGGAACGCGTCGACGAACCCGTTGATCTGGTCGTGGCCGCCGATGTAGTCCGGGCCGATCACCCACACCCGACCGTCGCGCACCTTCTCGTGCAGGTAGTGGGCGATCGAGGCGCCGGTCTCCTGACTCAGCCACGACGTCGACCACAGGTAGGTGGGGTCGTCGACGGTGGAGGGCCGGCCGCCGATACCGATCAGCGGCACTCGCGCTTCGTTGAGCAGTGGGTAGAGGGTCTGGACCGTGTCGGCGGTCGCCCCGCCGACCAGGGCGAGGACCTTGTCCTGCTCGATCAGCTTGCGCGCCGAGGCCAGGGCGGTGGCCTTGCCGTCGCCCTCGTCGGCCTCGATCACGCGCACGGGACGGCCCCCGAACCGGCCGCCGAGCTTGTCCAGGGCCAGGCGCCAGCCGGCGGCCTGGTCGTCGCCGATGGCCTTGTAGGGGCCGGACTTCGGCACGATCAGACCGATGCGGATCTCGTCGCCGCCGCTGTCCGGGTCGCCGAGGCTGGACCCGGAACATCCGGAGACGGCGAGCAGCACGACGGCCACAGCAGCGGCGATGGTCAGCCGCCATCGGGACCGGCGGGCGGGTAGTGGAGGAATCACGGGATGGGGAGTCCTTTCGAACGGTGACCAGGAAGGGAGAGAGGTCGGTGTTGCGGCGGGTGATCGGTGGGCTCGGGCGTGACGAGGTGACGCAGCACGGCCAGCACGGATTCGGGTTCTGTGGCGTCGCAGGTCAGCACCGGGACCTGCGCGGTGACCCGCAGGGCGTCGCGGATCTCGTGGCGGTTACGGGCACCGCCGAGCGGCCGGTTGATCGCCACCAGGTACGGCAGACGACACGCGTCGAGGTAGTCCAGGACCGGGTACGACATGGCCAACCGGCTGGTGTCGACCAGCACCACCGCCCCGCGCGCCCCGGTCGTGAGGTGGTCCCACATCCACCACCAACGCCGCTGGTCCGGGGTGGTCCGCAGCGCGACGGTGACACCGCCGGGCAGCGTGGCGAAGCCGATCTCCCACACGCTTCCCGGCCGACCCGCCAGCACCGCCTGGCCGTGGCAGGCAGCCCGCAGGAAGCAGGTCTTGCCCACGCCCGGTCCTCCGGCCACCAGTACCTTGGCCAGCGAGGGGCGCCGGCCAGGCATGCGAGGCTCTGATTCCATGGTCGACATCGGTGGGCACGCGGTCAGCCGGCCGTGCGGGGGCCTGGCTTGACCGCCTCACCGATACGCGCCGCCAACGCCGCCAGCTCGTAGGCCACAGCGGCCGGATCGCAGTCGGCGCGGGCCAAGGCCGCCAGCGACGACCCGTCCGACACCTGCTGCACCACCAAGATGCCGTCGTGCATCATCAGCATCTGGAACTGCACGCCACCGGTCTCCAACAGATCGGCGGTGCCGCGCGCCAAGCTGACCAGACCAGACACGATCGCCGCGAGCTGATCACCCCGGTCGCCGTCCAACGCGGCGGTGCTGGCCAGCAGCAGACCGTCACCGGACACCGCCACGACGTGCGCCACGTCGGGCATCTGCCGGGCCATGCCATCCAACACGACCGACAGCTGGGGATTGCGGGCATTCGCGGTAGAGGTGATGACGCTCATCAGCGTTCTCCTGTCGAAAGGGGAGGAGTCAACGCGGCTTTCAGGCCGCGCATCGTGCCGGCGACCTGAGCCCGAATCGCCGCCGGATCTATCGGTGGAGCAGCCCCAGCAGACGGGCGGGGCGTCGGTGACCCGCCCGGCACCACATGCGCCTGCGGACGTCGCCGAGGAAGACCCGACGCGGTCCGCCCATCGGTGGACGGGTCGGCGGCCGACGCCGCCGCCTGCCACCCCGCGTCCGCACCGGTGTGGAACCCGCCGTCACCAGTGCCGTCGCCGCGAACCGGCCACAACCACGGCGACTGAGCCGAGAGCTGCCGGAACATCGGCGGCTCACCCGGCTCCGCCGCCCCTGGCGGCAGCGGCAGAGGCCCGCGCTGACGAGGCACCGCCGGCAGTTCCATCGTCGCGTCGGACGGCACCGGCCGCGCCCGCGGCGGCACCACCGGCGCTGGTGCGCTCGGGCCCGCCCAACCCGTGCCGGTCCGAGGCATCGACGAGACAGCCGGCGGCGCCGATACCGGATCAGGTCCGGCCGGACGGGGAGCCTGGCCCGGCACCACGATCTCCCGCACCCGCACCCGCGTCACATACATCGCCGGCACCACGACCTCAGCGGTCACACCAGTGGGTCGGGTCGCGTTCAGCCGTGCCCGCACCCCGAACTCGCGCGCCAGGCGGGAGACCACCACCAACCCCATCTGGTCGGTGACCGCGACCTCCACCTCCGGACTCGCCAACAACGCGTTGGCCCGCGCGAACTGCTCCGGCAGCAACCCCAGGCCGGTATCGACGACGAGGATCTGCACATCGTGTCCGGCCCACACCCCGAACACCTGCACCTCACCGGCGGAGAACCGAGTGGCGTTGTCCAACAACTCCGCCAGGATCGACTTGACCGCATCCACCGCACGAGCGTCGATCTCCACCTCGACCAGCCGCCCCACCCTGATCCGGGCGAACCCCTCAGTCTCCGACAACGCCGCGTTGACCAGATCAGCCAGCACCACCGGCTCCCGCTGCGACTGCCCAGGACCCCCACCGGCCACGATCAGCAGGTTCCCCCCATACCTGCGCAACCGGGTCGCCTGCTGATCCGCGGTGAACACCCGCGCCAACCGGTCCGGGTCCTCCTCGTCACGCTCCAGCAGATCGATGCTGCCCAACAGTTGATCGGTCAACGTCTGCACCCGCCGCCCCACCGACGTGATCATCGCGCTGACCACGGCACGACTCCGCGCCTGACCTGCCACCGCATCCACAGCGGCCTTCAACACCTGGTTGAACGCTCCCGCGACCTGACCCACCTCGTCACGGCCGACGACCGGCACCGCCACCCCACCAGCGCCCTCGGCCACCTGCCGCGCCACCGCCGGATCCGACGTCGCCCGCAACCGCTGCACCAACGCGGGCAACTCCACCTCCGTCACCCGCCGCGCGCCCTGCTCCAACGACGACAACTGCGCGACCAACGACCGCGCCACCCGCACCGCCGTCACCACGGCAACCAGCACCATCACCACCAACACCACGGCCTGGACCACCGCCGACCGCACCTGCACCAACCACAGGCCACGAGCAGCAGCCGAGATATCGGCATCAACAGACCTCTGCACCTGCGCCAGCAGATCGGCCCGGCTGGTCATCACCCGAGCCCACTGCTGCGCACCACCCGGCAACCGCACCGGCTCATACACCCCAGTGCCGGACACCACCCCGTCCAGCCGCACCGCCGCCAACACGTCCTCACCGGTCAACGTGCGGCCCAACCGCGCCCGCCACGACGGCCGCGCCAGGCCATCGAACTCGCGTAACGCCTCATCCTGCGCAGACCGCGCAGCCACGATCTCGGCATGCAACGCCGGCGTCAGCCGCCGCGCCGCCACCGCCTGCAACACCGCCACCTGCTGCTGACCCACCGACTCACGAGCCCGCGACAACGCCGCCGACGCCCGCATCTCATCCGCCAACTCCGGCGTGACGCCACTCTGCGCCGCCGTAGGCAGCAGGTCATCCAAGTCGGCAATGACGCCCCGATAGCTGAACGCCACCGCCGACATCGCCACCGGACTGTCCCCACGCACTCGCTGCCGCTGCGCGCTGACGTCAACTAAGCCGCTGTCCACCCGAGTCAGCACCGCACGCACACTCTCCGGGAGCCGACTGATGCGCATCCGCAGCTCACGGAACCGCGACACCGCGTGCCCCGTTTCCTGCACGGCCCGCTCGAAGTCGGCGGGCGTCACCCGCGAGCCCGGTAGCAGCAGCCCCAGCGCAGCAGTCCGCTCAGCCTGCAAGCGCTGCGTTACCTCCCCAGCAGCCGCACTCACGCCGAACACGTTCCCCGCGCGCTGGGCAGTACTGGCCTCCCCGAGTCAGAGGCGATTTGACTGATCGAGGGCGATAAACGAAAGGTGCTCCTGACCTGCAAGGATTTGGGTGTCGAGTCCATGTCCACAGCAGAAGCGGGTGCACCTTTCTGGTGAGTAAGGGTAGCGGGTGGGATCAGCGGCTGGTCGTCGGCGCGGGCGGGAAGGGTCTGGTCGGTCACGCGGGTGCGGTCCTGCTGCGCAAATGCGCAGATCGGACCGGTCTGACCAGCGGTTTGAACAAGGTGCTACCGCGCGGCAAGGGCCCTGGGTGGTGGGATCGCGGCACGGTCCTGGTCTCACTCGCGGTCGCGATCGTGCTCGGCGCCACGAGCATGTCCGACATCGCGGTCCTCGCCCATCAGGGATTGGTCTTCGGTGATCGGCCGTCGGAGCCAACCGTCCGGCGAGCGTTGGCCGGTCTCGACGAGACCGCGCTGAAACGGATCGGCAAAGCGCGGGCGAAGGTCCGCGCTCACGTATGGGCCCTGCTCGCCCGCCGCCCGCAAGGGTTCCCGTGGCTGACGGTGGCGGGCAAGCTGCTGTCCGGGTGGGTGGTCATCGATCTGGACGCCACCCTGATCACCGCTCACTCACCGAAGCAGGGTGCGGCGGCCACGTTCAAGAAGGGTTTCGGGTTCCATCCGCTCGGTGCGTGGTGTGCGAACACCGCGGAATGCCTGGCCATGCTGCTGCGGCCCGGCAGTGCCGGCTCGAATACGGTCGCCGATCACATCCGGGTTCTCGGTGAGGCGATCGCTCAGTTGCCGGTCGCCTACCGGCGCAAGATTCTGATCAGGGTCGATGGGGCCGGTGCCACCCACGACCTGCTCGAGCACATCGAGGCGATGAACCGGCTGTGGCGCAGCGTGAAGTTCACCGTCGGCTGGACGATCACCGACGCCGACGAGATCGCGATCGAGCAACTGCCTGCTGAAGCGTGGACCGACGGCCTCGCCCAGGACGGCACGGCCGTCGACACCGCGCATGTCGCGGAACTGACCGGCCTCAACCAGCGCCTGGAGAACTGGAACGGCCGGCTACGGCTGCTCGTGCGGCGCACGAAGCCGTCGGCCCGGCACGCGAAGAATCTCACCGCGCTGGAGAAGCGGACCGGCTGGCGGTACGCGATCGTCGCCACCAACATCAGCCGGATCGCCGGGGTGCCGGGCTCGCACCAGCCGCAATGGATCGACGCTTTGCATCGTTCGCACGCAGGAGTGGAAGACAAGGTGCGCACGAACAAGGCCATGGGCCTGCGGAACCTGCCGTCGAAGGCCTGGACCGTCAACCGCGGCTGGGTCCTCGCCGCCAACATCGCCGCGGACATCACTTCCTGGACCCGGTTGCTCGGCCTGCACGACCAGGACGACCTCGCCCACGCCGAACCCGCAACACTGCGTTACCGGCTGCTGCACCTGCCCGCGAAACTGGCCGCCCACGCCCGCCGGCGTGTCCTGTCCATCCCCGAGACCTGGCCGTGGGCCGACGCGTTCACCCTCTGCTGGCAGCGCCTCACCCTGCTACCACTGACAACCTGACCCTGGACCCCTGTACCTACCAGTAGAAAGACCGTGACCGAGCCCGGAGAACTCGCGCTTCCACAGCGACACGTGGCGATATCACACCCAAACCGGGTGGACAAAACGGTCAAGCCGAAACGGTCAGGCAGGGAGCAAGACCCTCTGACGGATCGAGGCTGGCCTCATCGGCTGAAGACCAGAGGCCAAATCCAGTCGAGACCACCGCAGCCAGCGCCGTCGGCACCACAATTAGTGCCGCCTTCAGCCGCACCGGCATATCCGCCAACCGGCGTGCCCAAGTTCGGTGCCTTGCGGTGCTCTCCAACCCCGTCACTCCTGTCCTGGATCCGCTGGCATTGAGCTCTGCTGGTCTGGCTGTTTCGGATACTGGCAGGCAGGCGGGGCAGCGCCTAGGCTGCTACACCGACCGCACACGCTCGGCAATTCCGGTAGCTGACACCCCAGCCACTCGGACCGACGACAAGACTGGCCGGGACCGCAATCGCCAATATCGGCAGGCATCGTCCCTCGATACTCGGCGATCACGGAGTGGCAATCTCGATGACCAGGATGACCTGTTTCCCATTCACGGAGATCATGCCGCTGCATGGCCTATTCTGGGAATGCCGACCTTCGGTTCGACCTGGTGTTCCGACTTGCGGTCCGACCGGCACCCGAACTGGCGAAACGGCGATGCCAGTCATGCACAGCATAGACGCACTCCGGATTAGCGGGGTTACAGTGACCTCACCCGCAGCTGAACCATCGGCCGGGCATGAGTGGTCCTGGAGGCTGCCGGCGAGTCGACCTAGTCCGTATGTCCGCCGGCGATGGCTCGGGCGTGAGATTCGTCGTCTACGTGAAGAGCACGGTGTGACGGGTAAACATTCAGGGCCACTCCGGGTGGTGGCCGTGAGTGGCTGTCTGTGATTGACGGGCTGGGTCGATCTTGACGGTGTGTCGATGCGCGGCCGGGTGCGATCGATGTGTTGTGATCGGTGGGTGCCGGGCTTGGAGGAGTTGTCGCGCGAGGAGTTGATCGGACTCACGCGACGGCTGATCGTTCAGGTGGAACAGTTGACCCAGGCGAACCGGGAGTTGACTGATCGGGTCGCGCGGTTGGAACGCCTGGTGTCGCGTAACAGTGGGAACTCGGGGATGCCGCCGTCGAAGGATGATGATCCGGGACGGACGCCGCCGGCGGAGGTGTCCACGCCGGTGCCGGCAGCCGGTGCTGGTAAGCGGTCGCGGGGTAAGCAGCGGGGTGCGCCGGGTGCGCAGCTGTCCTGGTCACCGTTTCCGGACGGCATTGTGGATCATTTTCCGGGCGGGCCGTGTGGATGCGGATCGGATCTGGCATCGGCGGCTGATCTGGGGGTTTACGCCTCGCATCAGCAGGTCGATGTGCCGGCGATGACGGCGACGGTCACCCAGCATGATCGGCACGCGGTGCGCTGCGGGTGCGGGGCGATGCACGTGGCGGCCCGCCCCGAGGGGGTGCCGGACGCAGGCGTCTCGTACGGGCCGAATCTTCAGGCGTGGTGCGTCTATCTGATGGTGGTGCACGCGATTCCGGTGGCCCGGTGCGCTGACCTGGTCGCCGCGTTGACCGGCTCGCGTCCGTCGGACGGGTTCGTCCACGCGTTGATCGGCCGGGCCGCGGCGGGGGTGGCCGAGTCGAACCGGATCATCCGCACGCTGATCGCCCTCGCGCATGTGGTCTCCTGCGACGAGACCCCGATCCGGGTCGGTGCCCGCAAGGTCAAGAAGTACCTTCTGGTCGCCTGCACCCGCCTCTACACCTGGTACCTGCTCGGTGACCGCAGCCTCGACACGTTCAAGGTGTTCGTCCTGCCGGACCTGACCGGGGTGGTCGTGCACGACCGTTACCAGAACTACGACGCGAAGATCTTCGCCCACCTGGTCCACCAACTCTGCGTAGCCCACCTGATCCGCGACTGTCAGGACGCCGCCGAGACCTACCCCGACGCGCACTGGCCGATCCAGATCCGCCAGGCGCTACAGGGACTCGTCCACGCCGCGAACCTCGCCCGCGCACAGAACCTGCCCGCGATCGGCGAACACATCGCCGGCCCGCTGATCGACGCCTACCGGCACGGCGTGCGGATCGGGCTCAAGGAGGTCGCCCGGGTGGACGGCCGTAAACAGCCGAAACACCGGGCACTGCTGGAAGACCTCCACGACCGAGAAGCCGACATCCTGCGATTCACCACCGACCTGCGCATCCCACCCACGTCGAACCAGGCCGAACGCGACCTACGGCCCGCGAAGACCCAGCAGAAGATCTCCGGACGGCTCACCAGCGAGAAGGTCACCGAACACCGCTACGCCATCCGCGGTTACGTCTCCACAGTGACCAAACACGGCGCGGATGTCATGACCGCCATCCGCGACGCCATCCTCGGCCGACCCTGGACACCACCCGCCTGGGCACCCGGCTAACCCACCACGAGCAACGACCGCCACCACCCATCACACACTGCCACCAACGGCTACGTCATGGAGTGGCCCTGAATGCTTACTGTGACGGGCGAGTTGATCGCTCGCGCAGTAGGATTTCCTCCTCAGAGTATGAGCGCTCCGGAAAATGGGCATCTCGGCCCCGACGTCGACCTTGTCAGCGGGATCTGCGACTACCTGGTAGTCGGCGCGAACCGGCGAGCGGCAATCATGGAAGCCGCAGCGGAGTGCTCGGATGATGTCCTGCCGCAGGTGCACCGCTTCTTCGTTGCGGTCACACAGCAGCAGGACCTTGAACGGGACGACCTTCCCCCTCCGGTTGCCCGAGCGGGCTGACCCAGTGGTGGATTCGCGCTCGGCGAGCAGGTCGAGGCCCAAAGGAGCAAGCGAGATGAGTGGTAGAACCACCTCGGGACAGGTCAACCGCCGATTCGCCGGGATGAGGCCGAGGTGCGGGCCAAGGTGGGGCGGGTGCCGCGCAGAGGCACCGACACTGGTGTCGCCGTAGCCGAAGTGGATGGTCGCGACTACCCTCAGTGCGTGGGGTTGCTCGATAACCAGGAGTTGTCTGCCCTCGTTGGGTTGGCGCTCGTCTTCGGACTGCTGTACTTGCTGCCTGGCTACTGGATGCGCGGCGTACTTCTCATCTCCGCCGCCGCTTTCATCCTCTCTTCGCTCGCTCAGCACGGGGACTACCGGCGGTCCGCCTTGATTCTCACAGCCAGCGCACTCGCCGTTCTTGTCGGGATATCAATCTTTTGGGCTTGGACTGGCTCACGCCCCGGCTGGCTGATAAAGCTATTCATCGCAGCTTTGGCCCTCACATCGCTCTGGATCTGGTTGCAACGAGGTGCCCCTTCAAAACTTCTGGTCCTTCCGGCCGTGTCGGTTGTCGTTGGGGCGTGGATCTGTGACGTGATCCGAAAAATCCGGACTCGAACCAAATGCAATCTATCATGCGACTTGACGATTAGCAAACCATTCATCGAGAACTTCGGCCGGCGGTCTATAGCCAAGGCCGGAATGCAACCGACGCCGGTTGTAGAAGCCCTCGATGAACCGGATGATCTCGCGGCGTGCGTCAGCCCGGGTAGCGAACACACGATGATGTACCCACTCGGTCTTCAGTTTCCCGAAGAACGACTCGGCCATGGCATTATCGAAACAGATGCCGGTCCGCCCGACTGATTGCCGAATCTCGTGTCGGGCAAGCGTGGCCGCGAAGTCGCCGGACGTGTACTGGCTGCCGCGATCGGAATGAAAAACAGCCCCGTCCGGCAGCGGAACACGCCGCGCTGCCATGTCCACGGCAGCGCACACCAAAGAAGCCGGGTAACGCTCGTCGACCGCCCACCCGATAACACTCTTCGAATAGCAATCGATAACCGAAGCCAGATACAACGGCCCCTCGCCGGTATCGATCTGGGTGATGTCGCCGACCATCTTCACGCCCGGCACCGTCGCGGTGAAGTCCCGGCCGACCAGGTCCGGGATCGGCCCCGCAGCACGGTCCGGCACGGTCAGCCCTCGCCGCCGCTTCACCTGCACCGGCACCAGCCCCTTCGCTCCCATCAGCCGCCGCACCAGGTCATCGTCGACCTCGACCCCACCGCGGACGAGCTCGGCGTGCACACGCCGATACCCGTACGTGCGGCCCGAGCCGATAAACACGGCTTCGATCATCGCGGTCAACTCCACACGACGTCGCTCTCCGGCCGACGGCGGCCGATCCAGCCATTCGTAGAAACCGGACCGGGAAACACCGACCAGGCGGCACATCATCGTCACGTCGAAGGCAGCCTTCTCCGCAGCGACAAGCGCGTAACGCTCGCTTATCGTTGTTCTCTCGCGAAGAAGGCCGCAGCTTTTTTCAAGAAAGCGTTCTCCTGCTCCAGCTCACGGATACGCCGTTCCATCTCCGCGACCCTCGCCCGATCGATCGCATCCCGCGTCTCGTCGGTCTGCCCAGGATTACGCTTCTTCTCGGCGATCACCCAGTTCCGGACTGTCTCGGCGACCAGACCGAAATCACGCGCAACCTCAGCATAGGTACGCCGACCCTCGACCACCGAACGCACCGCTTCTGCCCGCAACTCAGGCGAATACTTCGCAGGTTTCTTGCTCACGTACTGTTCCTCCCGGACTCCTCGTCACCCTACTTGGGGACGTGTCCGGAGTTCTCGGGTCACCTCAGTGGTGGACTTCCGCCGCCGTCCCGGGAGCATCCCTCACCTTCGCCGACACCACCGCACTCGCCACCGCCGCGACCCGCGAACTCGCCGCAGGCGCAACCGGAGTGGTCGTCACCCAAGGCACCGACACGATCGGGACGAACGCTGGCGGTCTGGCTCACCTGCGGCATAGATGGCTGTGTCACCCGAAGGCCGCGGTCACGGCCACCTGGGTTGGTTCAGCAATACGGCGGCGCGATGGCGGAGCGGTTCGACGAGTGCGGGATTGGTTCCTTGGCTGGCCGCGTGCAGGAGCTCGGTGATCACCGCCAGTTCGGCGTATCGGCCGGTGGCGGTGTGGAGCCAGGGGGCCAGTTCGTGAGTGATGTCGGCGGCCGTGTCCGGGGAGAGCAGGCTGTAGCTGTGCAGCATGGCGGCGTCGTAGCCGGCTGGGGCGAGTCCCCAGCCTTCCCAGTCAAGGATGTGCAGTTCGGGGGCGCAGAGGTTCGCGAAATGGAAGTCGCCGTGCGCGGTCGTCCACGGATACCTGGTGTAGTCGCCGGCTGAGATGCCGAGGTAGTGCGGCATTGCCCAGGCCAGGAATCCGGGTTGGATGGTGACGCGGGTGGTGTTGACCGTGGCGATGGCCTCCAGCGCTGTACGCAGGGCGGTCCACCAGCGGGGCGGGATGTTCGGTGGGGTGGTGATGACCGCGTGGGCGGCGACCGCCTGAACGCTCACGTACTCGAACAGCTCGCTGCGATATGTCCAGCCGCTGTCGGTCCAGTCGTGCCAGCGCTGGAGGTGTGGTCGTGGGATTGATGAGGAGAGCACCCGTTGTGCCTCGATGGAGCCGTTCCAGAAGGTGTCGATGATCTGGTCGGTCGGGGCGCTGGCCACCCTGAGCCATCCTGGTCCGTGGGTCGTGGTGACGGGCTTGCCGAGTGTGCGGCCGTGCCAGCCCCATGCCTCATGGGGGTTGGCGGTCAGGTCGGCGTGGAGGAGCGTGCGGGCGTGGATGTGCGCTGCGCGCATTCGGCAAACGACGGTGGGATCGTCAGGCTCGGGCCACATCGGCTTCGTCCTAAGCCGGGGTGCCGTCGGTGAGGGGCAGGATGACGGTGGATGCGCTGTGAGCGAGTACCGCCTGTGCAGCGGTGGTGAGGCCGAATCGGTTCCAGTGAAAGATCAGGTGGTGGGCAAGTACGTCGCGAAGCCCTCGGCGTAGGGCGCCGGAACGCGCGAGGTCGCGCAGCGCCGCGCCGGTTTCGTTCGCGGCGGCGAGCCACGGCTGTACCGGGTCGAGCAGGGCGTGACCTTCGCCCGACAGGGTGGTTCGTTCTGTATCGAGGGTGAGGATGCGGTGGACTTTGCCGGCCGTGTTGCGCAGCCGGTCCTTCGGGATGTCGGGGCCAAGGGGGCGCATCTGCTGCACGCGATGCCAGACGTCTCCTTGTTCGTGCCAGTCCTGGTCTGCGGCGCGCAGCAGCGCGGTGCAGACCAGCAGCGACAGTTCTCGGCGGCCGAGTACAGCCGGTTGTGGGTCTCGCTGGACGAGGATGTGGTCGAGGTGAGAAAGGATGTGGTTGCTGTCGGCGTGGAAGAATCGGTGAGCCACGTCCATACCGGCGGGGCCGCCGAATGCCCAGGTCTCGGGCTCGTAGATGGCCGTTGACCAGGTCGTGATCAACCTTTGTGCTGCCAGCGGGTCGAGTATGTCTGCGGTGAACCGTCGTAGCTGCTCGCGTTGGTGTTGCTCCGCGCGAAGCCGGAGGCGCCAGTACGGCGTCTTGCGGATGTACCACCACGATGCCGTGGTGCCTGCTGCTTCTGCCTGCCGCAGTTTCGGGCCGATAAGCCTTGCCATGGTGTGCTCGGCGGTGTGCCGGTCAGGGAAAGTGAGGTTGGCTTGGTGCCAGTTGTCGGCTGCTGCGCTGTAAGTGAGAGCAATACGTCCAGCGGCCTGGTACCGCTCGGCCACTTCGACGAGTTCGGCGACGGGGACCGCGGCGCGGGCGGCTGCCAGCGTTGCCGGCGTTCCGGTGAGGAGGGCCAGCACCGCCGACTCCGGGACCCCAACACCGGACCCGGCCCCTTGTCGGAATGCCTGTCGGCACTCTCCGATCTCTACGTCGGTTGTTACGTGATCAGTAGACATGTATCCCATCCGGAGACAGATGGTTCGCCGTGTGCGATGGCGGCCAGGGCGAGGGCGGTGCCCGCGCGGCCCTCCAGCAGTCCGTCGCCGAGTTCCTTCGTCTCGTTGTGCTGGAGCAACTGGCCTATGAGGTGCGGTAGGTGCTCGGTGATTGCCGGGGTGGCCGCGTCAGTGGCTGTCCGCCAGGTTGTCGTGAGTAAGCCGGCCCAGCCGTGACAGAGGCTGACGTCGCTGATCTGTTCGAGCTGTCGCGGGTCAGCGACGCAGGATACGAGCGCCTGTTCGGCGAGGTGCCGGCGATTGCTGTCGCCGGTTGCGAGTCCGGCGAGTTGCTGGGCTCGGGCGATTCCGGGGGTGCCGTAGCACCAGGAGGGGCGGAGCGGGCCGGGTTGGGTCGGTCGGCCCGTACGGCGGTCTTGGTGGGTGACCCACTGGGGCCACCAGGGGCCGGTGTCGTGGTCTTGGCGCCAGGTGTCCAGCCAGTCGCAGATGTGCTCGATGGCGTCCAGGTGACCGTCGACGACGATGCCGCGTCGCTTGGCGTGGGACAGCAGCGCGAGTGGACCGGTGATGCCGTGGGCGAGACCGAGGTTGGCGTGGCCGCCGGGAAAGGCGGGTGAGGTGGCTGCGTGCGGGTCCTGCGCGGTCCACCAGCCTGGCAGCGTCATGCCGTTCTGGCGTACTGGCTCGGTGAGTCGGACGAGATAGAGCAGGATGCGTTGGAGGGCGCCGTCGTCCCGATCGTGGCGGAGCAGGTGGGCGCCTATACCCGTCAGCCCGGAGATGATGTCGTACTCCGCCATCGTCGGCAGCTCTCGACGGGTGATGCGGTGGAGCGCTAGGTCGACGCGGCGGTGCGCAAGCACGGCGACCGCCTGATCGAGTGTGCGTTGGGCCTTGGCGTAGCGGTTGCTTCGGTCCTGGTTGGTGAGGTGAAGCGCGAAGGCGATGGCAGGTGCTCCGTGGTAGAGACTGCTGTCGGTGTTGGCGAGTACGCCGGCGCGTACGGCCGCGTTCAGCCAGCGGTGGGCGGTGTCCCATTCGCCGGTGCCGGCGAGAGCGCGTTCGATGTGGAACAGCGTGATACCGGCAGCTCCGTGGGCCAGGGACTGGGCGTGCTCCGGCCGGGGTGGTGGGGTGGGCGGTGCCGCGAGGCGGTTGGCGACGGCTGCGATCTCGTTGGCGATCCGCAACGCCGATGGCGGGATTGCGGGGTTCATCGCGGCCTCATGGGATGGAGGGCGCACCACCGTAGCGCGGCGGCCCGCGCCAGCCGGCGACCCAGGCGTTCGCGGTCGGGGTCGATGCCGTGCAGGCGGATGCTGTGCAGGTGCAGTAGGGAAGGTAGGACGGATAGCGGGTCGCGTTGCGGGGCGAGTTCGTCCCGGTAGTCGGCGAGCACGGCACGGCGCTGCTGCCAGACGTTCAGCACTGTGTTGGTGTGGTCGGCGGTGCGGAGGGCCGCCCAGTCATCGGTGGGGTCGGCCACGCGGACGGCGGTGGTGTGGACGGCGCGTGAGGCCGGCGTGGGCTCGTGAGGCAGGTGGGTGGTGAGCCACCGCATTCCGGTGGCGGTGTCGCCGGTGAAGGCGACCGCGATGTCGACGAGGCTGGCGGCGGCGAGCGCGTCCAGCGGCAGCCTGGTTGTGGCGGCCTGTTGCTCGGCCAGGGCGGCAATGGAATCGGCGGCGAAGACCTGTTCGGCGGCGGTCATCGCCGGGCCGTGGCCGTACCGTCCGGTCTCGGGGTAGTAGGTGTCCAGTTGTAGCCGGCCGAGGAGTCGATGGTGCCGCAGTCGGACGGCCCAGGAAGCGACCCGGGCGGCGGCGGGGCCGTAGTCGTCAGCGGTCTGTAGCCGGATTCGTAGCCGCAGATGAGCTTCCGGGTCACGGTAGGGCAGGTACCACCAGTCGACGGGACCGCTCCAGCCAGCGAGCAGCTCAGGTACTCGGCGAAGGATCTCCACGGTCCGCCCCGTGTACAGCTTCGCGTACAGCCATGCTGCGGCCCCGGGCAGGTGTCCGTCGTCGTGCTGTGCGGTCTGGACGCGGATCACGGGTGGTGCTGCCGTGGCCGGGGCGGTGGACGTCAACGGGATGGTGACCTCGTGGGCGTGACCGTCCAGCCACTGGTAGGCGTGCCGGGACGGGGCTTCGTCCAGCCGGGCGTGGCCGTGCCGGTCAAGATGTGTGCGGAGAAGGTCCTGGTGCAGGTTCTCGGTGAGGTCCAGCGGCAGAAGGTTGTCCGCTTCCACCAGATACACCCGGTCAGGCAGGCGGAACCGCTGCCGCCACCCGGCGAGCGCGTCCTTCCACTGAGGCCAGGGCGCGGCTGACGGTGGCAGATCGTCGGCGGCGAGGTTCCACCGGGCCGGGGAAAGTACGGTGCGGCCGTATCGGATGCGGGGCAGGAACGGTAGCGCCGCTGCGGCGCCCCACGAAAACGGCATGTAGACCGCCGCCCGCGCCCGCGGCAGCTCGCAGAGGAACCGGGCCAACGGATGGCTGAAATGGCGGAACTCGACAGCGTTGAACACCGTGGGCTCGATCAGTCGGCGGTGGCGAAGCGACACCAGGAACAGTCCGTCGGTGTCGCCGCCGACCGCGAGGTCCTCGACACGAATCCCCTTGTCCCCGTCGACGAACTCGCCCGCAGACAGAAGCATCGGCAGCATCGGCGGTGCACAGGCGAGGTGGTCGGAGGATGCCTGCGCTGGCGGGAACGACAGTTGGGCAGCAGCCGCTCCGGCGCGCACCGTCGCGACGGCCGAGTAGGCGTCCCGGAATCGGGCCTGCTCGACTGGGTCAAGCAGATGCAGGAATCGGCCGGTGGTTGACCCGACGGCGCGGGCCGCGCCGGAGACGACCAGCGTGTACCGGTCCTTGCGCAGTGCCGCCGGGCTGTCCGCGTGGATCTGGACGAACAGCTCCACGTGCGGCGGCACCTGCACCGGGTTGTCGGGGCCGGCGAGGTCAGCGACGATTCGCTCGTCGAGCGTGATCTCGTCACCGCCATCCATCGTCGCTTGCTGCGCCAACCTCAGCAGGCCCCGGTCCCGCTCGCTGACCGGGGCGGCGACGACCGATCGGTCTGATCCTCGGTAGGTGGCGGGCAGGCCGAGTCCGATCGCCGGGTCGACCACGTCCGCGAGTGGGACGACGGCGCCGACGCCGTAGCGCTCCAAGAACGCGGCGTGGTACTCCTGCCATGGCGGTAGCCCTTGCGGATACGGCGTCAACCGGGTCAGCACCTCTGCGGCTGTGCGGGCGTGCCGGATCAGCGTCTCCGGCAGCGTCATGGTGCCGTCGAGCCGCAGATCTACCGCGACCGGCTGGCCCGAGCCGGCGCGCATCTGGTTCATCTTCTCGACCAGCGCGGAGGAGCGGGCCACACCACCGTCGGCCTGCGCGCCGTCATCGTGGCTTCGCATCGTGTCCGCGACTGCCCACAGCGCCTGGACGGTATCCGCCACCTCCGGGATCGCTTCCGCGTCAACGGCCGCGAGCTGCGTCAGCAGATGGCCGAGACCGTCGGTGGCCGTCATCGGTGGCTGCAATGCCGTGAGCAGCACCCGCATCTGGACCAATCGCGTGACTGCCGTCTCGGCTGACGATGCTGAGCCGTTCGGAAAGTCACTGCGGAGCTTGTGAATCAGGTTGGCGACCACGATCGGTCTACGCGCGTAGGTGATCAGGGCCGTGACCGCTGCGGTGCGCCGAACTGACACGTCAACCATGCGCGGTGCGCCGCCACACGGGTCCTGGTGGGTGGAGGGCCGCTGACACGGCACGAGCACGCGGTCCTCACGGACGTCGGCGAGGTCGTTGAGCATGACGGGCAGCCGGCGCAGCAGCTCCGGGTAGCCCTCCAGCAGAGTCGTCACTGCGGCGAGCCATGCACCGTCGGCTCGGGTCACCGGCTGGTGCCGCCGGCCCCACCGCACCCCGGGTACGGTACCCAGGGCTACCGGAGCAACTCCGGCGAACAGCGCGAACGGCGTGCTCCGGCCGGTCATCCGGAGCAGGTACCGCGAGACCGACGCCACCGTTCGGCGGAGCTGACGCGGGTCACGACACTGGCCTGAACGGATTCGCTCGACCTGCTCGGCCAGCGTCGGGCTTGCGGTCGTGATGGCGTTCGCAAGTTGCTCACGGCTCCACACCGCGGTCAGCCAGTCACTCACGACCTCGGCGTGGAGGCCGTCGCTGAGGTTCGGCCAGGGATGAAGGTCGTAGGCAGTGGAGTGGGTGGACGCGCGGATCATGAGCGCGTCGAGGACCTGGTACACGGTGCCCCTCCCGCAGGGGTACCGGTGGGTCCGGCGCCGTCGGTGCCGAACCCACCGCTGATCGAGTCAGGACTTGCAGCTCGTGCAGGCCGACGCGCAGGTCTTGCCACAATTGTCGCTGGTGCTGCGCATCAGCTCCGGGATCACCGGCCCGGACTCGATGAGGCTGATGTCGAGATCGAACAGGTCCTCTTCGGTGTCCGTCTCGCCGGTCGTGGCGGGTGCGGTCAGGGTCGTGGTGGGCATGACGTAGTTACTCCCCTTGTGCTCGGCAGTGGGACGCCTGGACCTGCCATCGCCGGTCAGGGCCAGGAGATCGTGACGGTCGTATGCCGTTTCGGGACGACCCGCACACCGGGCACCCGCGCGACCGGCACCGACGCGGGGTAAATGGTGAACTTCGCGGCAGCACCGCGCCGGTGCTCGTGATCCCACAAGCGGATCTGCTCGATCAGCGTCGCGGCGAGGCCCTCCGCGTCCACACCATGCGCGTAGACACCGAACTCATAGGTCTGCGTCTGCGGATCGACCTCACGGAACGCGACATACGCGAAGCCGTCTCGGCTCAACAGTGTTGGCGTGGCGATCGGCGACGCCGGATCAACCAAGCCGCGGGCAGCATCGGTGCGCGCACGGCTGAGCAGGCAGAATCGGTCCAGGCTGGTGGCCAGCCACAGGAACAGCCCGTCGAAAGGCTCCATGCCGCCGAACGTCACCCCCGACCATGCCTGCACCCTGGGCAGACGCAGCGCCTCCCGCAGCCCCTCGGCCTCCACCGGCTGGTCATCGTCGAACCGCAGGCCCACCTCCTCGCCGTGCAACGTCACCAGTCGCTCGGCCCGCGCTCCGACACCCTGCACCGCGACAAAGCCGGCCATCTCGTGCCCGACACTGACGAGATGATCGCCATCACGGACCAGCGCCAGCGAACGGCTCAATCCTCGAACCCGCAGCGGCACGACGATCCGGCCTCCCTCCGCCAGCTGAGTCCACCACGCAGGCGGCACGTCGAACACGCCAACCGTCACGATGATCCGATCGAACGGCGCATGCTGCGGGACACCGTGCTCGGCATCGGCCAGCACGACGTTGACGTGCCCGTACCCGGCGGTGTCCAGAAACCGGCGAGCCCGGTCGGTCACATCGGCGTCGATGTCGACCGTCGTGACCTCACCATCCGGCCCGACCAGCTCCGCCATCAACGCCGCGTTGTAACCCCCAGAACCGATCTCCAGGCATCGCATCCCCGGGCCGATCTGCGCTTGTTCCAACATCACCGCCTGCAACCACGGCGCCGAAACCGAGCTGATCGTCACTCCATGCTCATCGCGCTTCGTGCGGACGATGTCGTTCGCGTACGCCTCTTGCAGCGGCACCTCGGGAGCGAACAAGTGCCGGGGTACCGTCCGGAACGCTGCCGCCACCTCCAACGATGCGATCGAGCCCGCAGTCACAAGTTCCTCGACCAGTGCATGCCGCAGAGCGTCTGCCTGTGCCGAGTCAGCAACGGCCGCATTCGCCACTACAGATCCTCCCGTACTTAAGGTCACCGAAAGTTACGACCATAGCGATCCTGGATGCCGCAGCGAGGCCACGGAGCAGCCGAGGACCGCAGGGACGTAGATGGTCGGAGGCGATGACCAGGCAGATCGCCCCGCCGCGCCATCACACCCGTCCAGGTAACCGACTGCCGCATAAACCATTACAGAACGCGATGGGCGCGGGAATACCGACCTCCGGTCCGACCTCGCATGCCGCTCGGGGGTCAGTAGTGGCATCGAGTGGGCCAGAGGTACCGGACCTTCGCCCTCCAGGCTTACAGCCGATGGGTTGCCGTTGGCAGCGGGGCGATCGCGGTTCGTCGTACCGGCGAGCCGCCAGGCGACACGGATGATCGAGCACCCGACCAGACGGCTCGGCGAGCCAAGGAAGGAGAATAGGGCGGTGCGCGCGGAAGAGGCGATCAACGTAGTGAGATCAGCAGCCACCAGGGCTGGCATCCCGGCTCATGATGCCGCAATAGTGCGAGTTGGCGAGAACGGCGTGGTCTTGCTGCCAGCCGCCGGCGTGCTGGCAAGAGTGGTGCCAATTCGGACCATCGGAACAGAATTTCGCCGTGAGACCGACGTCGCTGCCTGGCTGGCAGAACAGCAGGTGCCCGTGGTTCGCCCCGTACGACCGGAACCCATCACCATCGGACAGCATGTGGTGTCCTTATGGGAGTACCTTCCCGATAGCCGGCCGGCCGACCTGGTCACGCTCGCCGAATCCTTGCGTCACCTTCATTCCGTCCCCCTGCCGACGAATCTGCTACCCCAACTGACACCGTTTGATAGGTTCGAGGAGCGGCTAACATCAGGAGTCGACCTCGATCCCAACGACCATGCCCTTTTGTGCCAACTTCGCGACGAACTCTCGACACAGTGGGCACTTACAGTATTCGCTATCGGGGACGCCGTCCTGCATGGCGACGCTCACATGGACAATCTTCTGGTCACGGACAGCGGACGGATAGCGTTCGTGGACCTGGAAACGGTGTGTATCGGGCCGCCAGAATGGGACCTGACCCTGACCGCCCTCTACTATGAGTGCGGATGGTACTCGGAGGAGGATTACCGCAGATTCGTCCTAACGTACGGATTCGACGTTCGCCGCAGCCCATCGTGGCCGATGCTGCGGCTGATTCGCATGCTGAGGATGACCCTTTGGCTCGCCCAGTCGGCAGACAATGACCCGCAGCGACGGCGTCAGCTAAGACACCGCATCAACACGCTGCGAGACGGAAGCGCACCTACCGGCTGGACCGGCTACTGAAGCTGCGCGCTCACCGTCGTCGCCAAGTGCGCCCGCACTGCCGAAAGCTCATCCGCAAGGTTCGGCCCCGGATCGGCTTCCGCGAGAATCGAATCAAGGACCCGAAGGTCATCGCGCAGTCGGGCGGAGTGAACACCATCAGCGTCTGCCAGACCCACCCGTACCGACTTCAACGCCTCGCTCAGGCTTTCGCTACGCACCTGCAAGCAGGCAATTCGAGTCATAGTGAGGGCCCGCGATCTGGCAGTCTCCACCGGATGCAAAAAGTACGCCGACTGCAACCGGTCTATCGTCTCGGCCATCTTCTTGCGGTCATTGCCCGTCACAAAAATATCAAACAGGGCATGTCCGGCATCGCCAAGAATCTGGCCGGCATCAGCGTAATAGCCCCACACAGGATCTTTGATCCCGGCCGACGGGCTTGCCGAGAACTCCTCATCACATTGCCCTACGGCTCGGACACAGGCCGGCCCATCATGATTCCTCGCGTAGGCACGAGCCTCCACGATGTGAACCGCAGCGCGTCCAAGCGGAGGAAGATCACGCCAATCTGGCCGAACGAGTTCGATTACCTCAAGAGCATCGGATACCTGTCCACGATAAGACAGATGCCTGCTCAGCGTAGTGGCAGTGTGGGCCCGCTGCTGCACATCCCCAGCCTCGCTGGCAAGTTGGATCGCAGTGATCAGATATCGCTGGGCAATATCAGGCTCCTCGCCCGAGTCGAAGCACGCCCACCCGGCAAGGTCGCCAAGTCGGGCCGCCATCGAAAGCCATGCCTGATGCACCGACTCAACGGCGAGCGCCTGGCGGGCGACTCGGCAGGCCCATTCGAGTTGCCCGGCCATCGCCGCACGAGCGAGTCCACCCCCATGCTGATGGTCCCAGTCCTCAAACAAGGCGATGCTGCGTTGCAGCGCCTCGACATGAGGCCACTCGATCTTGGCCGGTGCCCGCAAGCCCAACATCCACGGTCCCGGCAGGTCCCCGAGGCCCCCGGCCCCACGACCGAGCCATGCAGCCGTCAACTGCCCGAGATCGGACTTAGGACCGTCGGTACGCCGAGGGCTGTAGAGGCCAAGGTCGACGTCGGTAGCGGCTGACAGAACATGCCGCAGCGCGGCCCGACGCTCCTCGCTAGGCCACCGGTGTTCCCCACGCTCCAGCTTGCCCACCCAGCGGTGATCGACGTACTGGGGAGTTAGGTTCTGCTTCGGATACAGAGCATCGAGCGCTACGTTGGTGGCATCGGCCAACTCGGCTCGAGACATACATTGCCCGAGCCGCCTGGGTGACGGCAGCCGTTGACGGGCTTCAGCCAACAGCGTGTTGGGCATGATCAGCGTCTCCGGATGACGAGGCACTGACTCTCCTCCCTGCGGGCCCGACGAGGGACCCGAGCCGACAGCGATGTCTGTAGGGACCCGATCTCTAGGCTTAAGAACCTATGGGGTCGATCTGTCTGCTACGACGCAAGGTTCTTGTGCGCGGCGTGGCGGGGTCCCTGCCCGGGACATAGCACGGTGTAGGTGCGTAGCCAGCTGCGATGTAGAGCCGGAGCGCACGGTCATCGTGCCGAACGGTTTCCCACTGGATGGGCCGGGACCCCCGTCGGTCTGAGCGTTCCGTTCGAGCTGTCGCAGGATACTGCGTCCTAGCTATGTAGCCCGTAGCCGCGCAGTTCCGGGCGGACGTACATGCATTTGATCTTTGCATGGCCAGCGTCGGTGCGGCGCCATCCGCCGCAGTATCGAGGAGCCCTTGGTGCACGGGATCAGACATCGACTACTCCCATAGTCCACGTGCTGGCGTGGTCACGGTTGAGTTGGTTAGCTGACCGGAGGTAGACGCAGGGTTGCGGCGAGGGCCGAGTGGTCGGACAGGGCCTGAGTACGGGGGGCGTGGAGGTAGTGGCAGTTGAGCAGGCCCGGCAGGTCGTGGGTGGTGCAGAAGAGGTGGTCGAAGCGGTAGCCGAGACCGGCGCGACCGAACCAGGAGTGCTCGTCGGCGTCAGGGTGTCGATGACGGAAGCCGTCTGAGAATCCCGCGTCGGTGAACGCTCGGTAGAAGTCGTACTCCCAGACGCCGAACACGCGGTGGTGGGGTTGGTGGCCGGGTTCGAGGACGTTGAGGTCGCCAGCGATGAGGACCGGCAGGCCGGTGAACGCGCCGCGAAGGTGTGGCAGCAGGGTCGCGATCTCGGTCTGGAAGGCGCGCTTGGCGACGTTGCGGTGGGCTTTCGGGCCCCGGGAGGGCACGTACAAACCGGCTATGGCTAAGGCAACACGGCCGGAGAGAGCGATGCTCGCGGTAACGAGTCGACCTGGGTAGGCGCCGCTGTACAGGTGGTCGGCGGCGGTCAGCGTCCCGACTCGGGTCGCGAGCAGCGTGCGATAGTCGCCGGTCGGTGCGGGACAGAGCACGGCGTAGCCGTGGTCGGCCAGCAAGGCAGCGTGCGCGTCGCCACTGGCGGGTACCTCGGTGAGGACCACGATGTCGGCACCGTCGCGCGCGGTGAGCCAATCGATCTGCCGGCGGGCCCGAGCAGCGGAGGCGTGCTGAACGTTCCAGGTGATCAGGCTGACGACGTCGGTCCGCGCCGGCAGGCGGGTACGAGTCTGAGTGAACAGCGAGGGTTGGTAGGTCACCGGCTTACCGCCCTCCGTCGGCGGCTTCATCGAGGAACACCTGTCCGGTGCTGTCAAGGCGTCGTTGGACCCTCCCCATCACCGCGCGGGCGGCGGTGAGGATGTCCTCGTCGGGTGGTTGGGGGCCGAGACAGGTCAGGTTTCTTAGCACCTGGTCGGGATGGGTGAAACCGACCAGCACCGCCGCCTGCTGCGATCGTGAGAGGCACGACCAGAGCGCGACTCGGATGAAGTCGCGCGGTCCGACCGGGCTGTCGGTCCAGGGGCGAGTCGGGTCGCGGACGAGTAGCGTGCGTAGTTCGTCGAGGCCCTCGTTGATCGCCGCGGTGGCGTTCGGGTCGGTGAACCAGCGTTTGCGGGTGCGATGGTCACCATCGCCGAACGTGCGCTGCCCGCTACGCGGGTGAGCGCCGGTGAGCAGGCCCTGACCGAGCGGCTTGTTGATCAGTACACCCACCTGATGAGCTTCGGCGAAGGCGAAGAGACCCGCCGAGCGATCAGCCTCCCCGAGTCAGAGGCGATTTGACTGATCGAGGGCGATAAACGAAAGGTGCTCCTGACCTGCAAGGATTTGGGTGTCGAGTCCATGTCCACAGCAGAAGCGGGTGCACCTTTCTGGTGAGTAAGGGTAGCGGGTGGGATCAGCGGCTGGTCGTCGGCGCGGGCGGGAAGGGTCTGGTCGGTCACGCGGGTGCGGTCCTGCTGCGCAAATGCGCAGATCGGACCGGTCTGACCAGCGGTTTGAACAAGGTGCTACCGCGCGGCAAGGGCCCTGGGTGGTGGGATCGCGGCACGGTCCTGGTCTCACTCGCGGTCGCGATCGTGCTCGGCGCCACGAGCATGTCCGACATCGCGGTCCTCGCCCATCAGGGATTGGTCTTCGGTGATCGGCCGTCGGAGCCAACCGTCCGGCGAGCGTTGGCCGGTCTCGACGAGACCGCGCTGAAACGGATCGGCAAAGCGCGGGCGAAGGTCCGCGCTCACGTATGGGCCCTGCTCGCCCGCCGCCCGCAAGGGTTCCCGTGGCTGACGGTGGCGGGCAAGCTGCTGTCCGGGTGGGTGGTCATCGATCTGGACGCCACCCTGATCACCGCTCACTCACCGAAGCAGGGTGCGGCGGCCACGTTCAAGAAGGGTTTCGGGTTCCATCCGCTCGGTGCGTGGTGTGCGAACACCGCGGAATGCCTGGCCATGCTGCTGCGGCCCGGCAGTGCCGGCTCGAATACGGTCGCCGATCACATCCGGGTTCTCGGTGAGGCGATCGCTCAGTTGCCGGTCGCCTACCGGCGCAAGATTCTGATCAGGGTCGATGGGGCCGGTGCCACCCACGACCTGCTCGAGCACATCGAGGCGATGAACCGGCTGTGGCGCAGCGTGAAGTTCACCGTCGGCTGGACGATCACCGACGCCGACGAGATCGCGATCGAGCAACTGCCTGCTGAAGCGTGGACCGACGGCCTCGCCCAGGACGGCACGGCCGTCGACACCGCGCATGTCGCGGAACTGACCGGCCTCAACCAGCGCCTGGAGAACTGGAACGGCCGGCTACGGCTGCTCGTGCGGCGCACGAAGCCGTCGGCCCGGCACGCGAAGAATCTCACCGCGCTGGAGAAGCGGACCGGCTGGCGGTACGCGATCGTCGCCACCAACATCAGCCGGATCGCCGGGGTGCCGGGCTCGCACCAGCCGCAATGGATCGACGCTTTGCATCGTTCGCACGCAGGAGTGGAAGACAAGGTGCGCACGAACAAGGCCATGGGCCTGCGGAACCTGCCGTCGAAGGCCTGGACCGTCAACCGCGGCTGGGTCCTCGCCGCCAACATCGCCGCGGACATCACTTCCTGGACCCGGTTGCTCGGCCTGCACGACCAGGACGACCTCGCCCACGCCGAACCCGCAACACTGCGTTACCGGCTGCTGCACCTGCCCGCGAAACTGGCCGCCCACGCCCGCCGGCGTGTCCTGTCCATCCCCGAGACCTGGCCGTGGGCCGACGCGTTCACCCTCTGCTGGCAGCGCCTCACCCTGCTACCACTGACAACCTGACCCTGGACCCCTGTACCTACCAGTAGAAAGACCGTGACCGAGCCCGGAGAACTCGCGCTTCCACAGCGACACGTGGCGATATCACACCCAAACCGGGTGGACAAAACGGTCAAGCCGAAACGGTCAGGCAGGGAGCAAGACCCTCTGACGGATCGAGGTCAGAGGGGGTCAGCAGGTTGTCGCGTACGGCAAGAATGTCGGGACGGATCACACCGAAGAGGCGGTGAAACCGTGCGATCTTGTCATCGCGCTGGTCGGGTGCAGTGGTGAACCGGTCGAGAGCATAGCGATGAGGACCACGCATCCCCACCGCTCGGATCAGCCCCTCAGCGCGAAGCTCACGCATCATCGCCGCCGCAGCTTCCAAATACTGATCATCCGGCCCGAAGCTGTTGTGGTGCAGGAAGTAGATGTCCAGGTAATCGGTGCCGAGGTTGTCAAGACTCTGCGCCAACTGGCGGCGCATATGTCGTGGCTCATAACCGTGCGCTGCGGTGCCCGCGAAGTAGCCGACCTTGGAAACGAGCACCAGGTCCTCTCGGCCCACCTCTGACACCAGACCACCGAGAAGGCGTTCGGAATGACCATGCCCATAGACATCGGCGGTATCGAACAACCTCGCCCCCAGCGCGTATGCCCGCCGAAGCCCCTCTACGGAGGCGGCGTCGGTGCCGGTGGACCAGCCCATGGGAAGACCGAGGTTATGGTCGGGTCCACCGATCGCCCAGCAGCCGATGCCAAGGGCAGGCACGGCCATACCGGTGCGACCAAGTATCCGCTGCGGCAGTGCCGTGAGGTCCATACAGCCTCCGAAGGAAGCGGGCCGCAGTTCGAGGGCCCGAATCGTAGCAGTGGACGGCATCACCGTTAATTAGCAACGACCTCTGCCGTCGAGCCTGCTGGCAGAGTCCGGCACTTAACACTGCCGCACCCGAGCAGCGTCCCTGCGGTACAGCGGACGACTCTCGTCCGATCCCCAGTGATGTGATTCTGCCTCCGAGGGGTGCGGCTGGGAACGCCAAGACGTACAAGTTCTGTGCTGGTCCTGTACTACCCCCGAGCCAAATGGAGCACCGGGAATCGGCCGCAGGGCTCTCCTACAGTGTAAGGCTCCTGTGCATGGCACGGTTGATGGCAGGATCCCGGCCCGGGACATAGGACGCTGTGGGTGCATAGCCGGCTGCGGCGTAGAGCCGAAGGGCGCGGTCGTTATGTCGGCCGGTTTCCAACTGGGGGACTGTAAAGACAACGGCCCTGTCTCACATTCGGTGGCTACCGAAGGTGGTCGATTTCATTGAGATCATGTGTGCAAGATCGATGATCTTACGAAGATGGTGTTCTCAGGGCTTTCCCCGCTGGTAATCGATGACATCGCGGACGAGGGCGAGCGGATCGTGGTGCGGGCACGGACTCCGCAGGGAGCTGCGTTCTGTCCGGTGTGCGGGGCGTCGTCGGGGCGGGTGCACGGGTTTCACCTGCGGACGGTGGCCGATGTGCCGGTCGATGGACGGCGGGTGGTGGTCCGTGTGCGGGTGCGGCGTCTGGTGTGTCCGACGCGCGGCTGCCGGCAGACGTTCCGTGAGCAGATGCCGGGAGTGCTGGAGCGTTACCAGCGGCGCACGGCCCGCCTGTCCAGGCACGTCAAGGCTGTGGTCAAGGAGTTAGCGGGCCGGGCGGGTGCACGGTTGCTGGCGATACTCGCGGTGGGCCTGTCTCGCCACACGGCCCTGCGCGCCCTGCTGCGTATCCCGTTGCCCGCTGGGCGGACGCCCCGTGTGATCGGCGTTGACGATTTTGCTCTGCGCCGACGGCACCGCTATGCCACCGTGGTGATCGACGCCGAGACACATGAGCGGATCGACGTGCTGCCCGACCGCACCGCCGACACCCTCGAAGCGTGGCTGCGCGAGCATCCGGGCGTCGAGGTCGTGTGCCGTGACGGCTCCGCTACCTACGCTGAGGCCATCCGCCGGGCCCTGCCCGACGCGGTGCAGGTCGCGGACAGGTGGCACCTGTGGCACAACCTGTGCGAAGCCGCCCGCAGCGAGGTGAAGGCACACAGCACCTGCTGGGCCGCCGTGCTGGACGCGCCCCTGTTCGACGGGCCCCGCGCGCAGACGACCCTGGACCGCTGGCACCAGGTCCACCGTCTACTCGACCAGGGCGTGGGCCTGCTGGAGTGCGCCCGCCGCCTGCAACTGGCACTGAACACCGTCAAACGCTACGCGCGAGCCGACCGGCCCGAGCGGATGCTCCGCGTCCCCAAGTACCGGGCCAGCCTCGTCGACCCCTACCGCGAGCACCTGCGCACCCGCCGGACCGAGGACCCCGCCGTCCCCATCAAGCACCTCTTCGACGAGATCAAAGCCCTCGGCTTCACCGGCTGCCTGAACCTTCTGCACAAGTAGATCAACCAAGGCCGCGCAGACGCCGACCGCAGCCACATCTCCCCCGCCGGCTCGCCCGAATGATCCTCACCAGGCCCGACAACCTCAAACCCGAACATCGGAATCTGCTGGCACGGCTCACCGCCGCCTGCCCCGAGATGACCACACTGGCCGCCGTCGTCGGACGCTTCGCCAAACTCCTGACGCCTCACGCGGGGAACGCCGACAGGCTCTCGCTCTGGATCGACCAGGTCCGCGCGGTCGATCTGCCTCACCTACACGCCTTCACCCGAGGCCTGGAGCGAGACCTCGACGCCGTGAACGCCGCGCTCACGCTTCCGTACAGCAACGGCCCCACCGAAGGCGTCAACACCAAAACCAAACGGATCGCACGCCAAATGCACGGACGAGCAGGCTTCACCCTGCTCCGCCACCGCATCCTCCTCGGATGACAGCACGCTCCGTCACCACCGAATGTGAGACAGGGCCGTTAACTCAGACCCGCTCCTGCCACTGGCCCGAGCAGAGATCAGCGCTGTGGGAAGCGCCGTGGTACATGTCAGAAGGTGGCTTCGCGGCGGTCACTGATCGGATCTAGTCGCGGCCCATGTCTAGTCACCGCGACTGGAGGTCGAGTTGGGTGATCACGATCGGGGCTGGCAGCTGCTGTAGTGCGTTGCGCGGAATCACGCCCTCAACCCACCGCACCCCTCCACGCATTCGATCAATTTTTGTGGATGGATTGAGGATGGGTGGAAGTTCGGCATCGTCAAGCTCGCACGGACCCGACCGGACGCCCCCGGACAGTCCGACACGCAGGGGATGCTCGTCGCACGAGCAGCCACCGAGCAGCCAACCGTCCCTCATGGACAGAAACAGACAAGGCCCCGACCCGCCGTTATGGCAGGTCAGGGCCTTGTCGATCTTGTGCGCCCGAAGGGACTCGAACCCCTAACCTTCTGATCCGTAGTCAGATGCTCTATCCGTTGAGCTACGGGCGCTGGTGCTCGGCCAGTCTACACACCCGGCCTTCGCGCGGAGACTCCGGGATTCGAACCCGGGAGGGGCTTTAAGACCCCAACCGCATTAGCAGTGCGGCGCCATAGACCAGACTAGGCGAAGTCTCCCAGGTGGCCCGCAGACCACCGCGCCCGAGGATACAGGCCCCGCCCGTCCGGGGGCAAAGCGACTACCGGAACCCGCCGACCCGCAGACGGGCGAGGGGACTTCTTCCGCTGTGCGTCGCCGTGATCGCGACTACGCTCCATCGACATGCAGGAGGAGTCGCCACGCGAGCAGGACCGCCGGGAACCTGCTCGGGAAGCCCGCCGCCGCTCACCGAAGGCGACGTTCGCACCGCCTCCGGCGACCGCTCCGCCGAGCGACGCCGCGCCGCAGGAGGACAAGGGCGGGGGTCGACCTCGCCGGGCGAAGGCCGCGCCGAGGGTGATCTTCCAGCCGCCACCTGTTCCGGAGCAGCCACTGCCTCGCCAGGCTCGTCCCGCTTCGTCCAGGACGCCGTTCGCCGCCACGCCCCCGTCCACGACTCCGCCGCCTCGGGACACTGACGAGGCCGGGCAGGCACCCGTTGAGGAAGTCCGGCCGAGCCGGGGCGATGCCGGTGAACGAGACTTGGTGCCTTCGGAGACCTCTGCGCCCACGCGTCGGAAGGCCGCCGCGAAGAAGGCACCCCGATCGAACCCTCTGCAGGCCACACCGGCATCCGGCGACACTGGCCCCGCCGATACCTCCGAGGCGTCGGCGACATCGACAACGGAGGCGTCCGCCTCGCCGGCGACCAGTACCGAGGGCAACGACGCGACTGCGGCGGCGCAGGCGGGTCCGGCCCGAAAGGTGGCCAGAAAGGCCACGCCGAGGAAGGCCGCGACGGCTGAGGCCGGGTCCGCTGGCTCCACCCCCGCGAAGAAGACGGCGAGGAGGGCGACGGCGAAGGCCGCGCCGGCTCGGAAGGCCGCGACGAAGGCGGCCGGGGGCGCCAGCAAGGACGGACCCGACGATCCCGCACCCCAGGCGAAGGAGGACACCCCAGCCCGGACCGACACCTCTCAGGCCGAAGAGACCGCCGAACCCACCTCCGCCGAACCGACCCTGACCCAACCGATCCCGGCCGTGACAGCCCCGACCAGACCGATCTCGGCCGAAACAGCCCGAACCGATCCGGCCGAGTCGGAACCGACCCGGCCTGGACCGCCCCCGACCGAGCCGATGACCACGGCCACGCAGCCCCCGGCAAAGCCGACCCCGGCCACGCAGACACCGGAGGGCGGGATCGGGGCGGAGCTTGCCGGGCGTACGCCGGATCTGCGGATGCTCGTAGCGCGGGTGCTCGACCACCCAGGCTATGCCCCGGAGTTGCTCGCCCTGACCGCGGTCGAGGCGCTCGGCCCCGGGGCGGCGGCGTGGGCGCGGCGGCTGTGGCAGAGGTACCCGGAGGCGGACGGCGATGGTCTGGCCCGGCTCGCCAGCCGGCGGTTCGTCAGGCAGGCGGGGGTCGGCGGGGCGAGCGCCGCGCTGGCCGGCGTGTTCGCGCCGGTGGTGGAGTTGGCTGCGGTGCTCTGGACGCAGGCGAACCTGGTGCTGCACCTGGCGGCGGCGTACGGCCGTGATCCGGCGGATCCGGAGCGGGCGGTGGAGTTGCTGGTGTTGGCGCAGGTGCATCCGGACGAGGCGAGTGCGCGGTCGGCGCTGGCGGCGGCTCGGGCGGCGGAGGGGCCGGGTGAGCAGCCGGGGCCGCGGGCCGCCGAGGCGGCCTGTCGGCTGGCGGTGCCGCTGGCCGCGCAGGTGAGCGGCTGGTTGGCGTTGCGGTGGGCCTCCCGGTTGCTGCCCGGCGCGGCGGTGGTGACGGCGGCGGTCGGTGACTCAGCGGCGGCGCAGCGGCTGGCCTCCCGCGCGGTCGCCGCCTACCGCCCGCCCCGACGTCGCTGACCACGGCCCGCCGGACCCGACCTCACGGCAGCCCGCGCCCCCGACGGAGGCCAGCGGGCCATCGGAAGCGCGACCGCCACCGGACGAGGGGCCTGAGCTCCCAGAGCGGTAGCGCGCCCGGCGACCGCCACCGGACCAGGGACCTGGGGCGGTCAGAGCCAGTCGAACCATTCCTGGGGCAGCAGGCTGTAGCCGACGAAGGCGAAGATGTCGAGCAGCGCGTGCGCCACGATCAACGGCATGACCCGGCGGGTACGCAGATAGAAGAGGCTGAACACGACGCCCATGATCGCGTTGCCGATGAACGCGCCGAACCCCTGGTAGAGGTGGTAGGAGGCGCGGACCAGCGCGCTGGTGGCGATGATCGCGCCGACTCGCCACTGGAGTTGCCGTAGCCGGGTCATCAGGTACCCGACCACGATGACCTCTTCCAGGATCGAGTTCTGGAAGGCGGCGAGGATCAGCACCGGCACGGTCCACCAGAGGTCGGGCAGCCCGGCCGGCACCACGGTGGCGTTGATGCCGAGTTGCGCCGCCGCCCAGAACAGCACCAGGCCGGGGAGTCCGATCAGTGCCGCCAGCCCGGCTCCCTGGGCGAGGTCGGCCCAGGGCCGCCGGGCGTCCAGGCCGAGGGTGCGGACCGGGTCGCCGGGGTCCCGGGTGAGCAGGTGTACGGCGAGCAGTACCGGCACCAGCGCGAAGACGATGCCGAGCAGTTGGTACGTGAGGTCGAGGTACGGCCGGGTCGACGCGGAGGTGTTCAGCGCGGCGGTCTGCCGGGAGAGTCCACCTTCGGCGGTCAGCTTCGCGATGATCGAGACAGTGGCGTAGACGGCCGACTGGCCGAGCGAGAGGCCGAGCACGAGCATCGTCTCGGTGCCGAGCGTCCGACGGGACATCGGGCGGGTGAGCTCTGCGGTCACCGCACCACTGTGCCCGACCGTCTGCGCTGGTGGCATCCGGGCGCCACTGAGCGCCCCTCACGTCGGGTCGCACATTCTGTGCGACCTTCATACACGCTCCGTGGACATTCTATCGGTGTCCCCGATCCCGCCGGCAGAAGAAGGAGCGCCCCCAGGTGGACAACTTCGCGCGGCTGCTGAAGGAGAGCTGGACCCTGGTCGAGGAGGATCGGGTCCGGCTGACCGACCACTTCTACGCGCGGGTCTTCCTCCTCGACCCGGACTTGCGCAAGCTGTTCCCGGTGCAGATGTCCGGGCAGGGCGACCGGCTCCTCGAAGCGATCATCACGGCGATCCACACCGTCGACGACCCGGAGGGGTTCGACGAGTTCCTGCGGGCGCTGGGCCGGGACCACCGTAAATACCACGTTGACGCGACGCACTACGACACGATGGGTGTCGCGTTGTTGGACGCGTTGCGCAGCACCGCCGGGGACGGCTGGAACCTGGAGTACGACCAGGCGTGGCGGGACGCGTACGCGGCGATCGCCGAGAAGATGCTGGCCGGGGCGGCGGCGGACGACAATCCGCCGTTCTGGCACGCGGAGGTGTTGACCCACCAGCGGTACGGCTCGGACACCGCCGTCTTCACCTGCCGCGCGCTGCAACATCCGCTGCCCTGGAAGGCCGGGCAGTACGTCAGCGTCGAGGTGCCCCGGCACCATCCCCGGGTGTGGCGGACGTACTCGGTGGCGAACGCCCCGAACGACGACAACGTGTTGGAGTTCCACGTCCGGACGCCGTCGGAGGCCGCCGGCTGGGTCTCCGGTGCCCTGGTACGCCGGATCAAGCCGGGTGACCTGCTGCGGGTGGCTGCGCCGATGGGATCGATGACGCTGGACCGCGCATCGGAGCGGGACATCCTCTGTGTGGCCGGTGGTGTCGGGCTGGCCCCGGTGAAGGCCCTGGTGGAGGAGTTGGCCGGCTACAACCGGGCGCGCTGGGTGCATGTCTTCTACGGTGCCCGCACCGAGGCTGACCTGTACGGACTCGACCGGTTGCGGGAACTGGTGGCGGCTCATCCGTGGCTGTCGGTGACCCCGGCGTGCAGCGACGACCCGGACTTCGACGGCGAGCAGGGCGACATCTCCGACGTGGTGGCCCGCTACGGGCCGTGGACCGCGCACGACTGCTACGTATCCGGTTCCGCCTCGATGGTCCGGTCGACGTTGCGGGTGCTCGCCGCCGACGACGTTCCGCCTCAGCACACCCGGTACGACACCTTCGGCAACCTGTAGAGCTTTACTCCCCCCGAGCCGGGGCGCGTGCCCCTGCCCCCTGGGGCACGCGCCCCGGTCCCCCCTGATCGGGCGGACCGGCACCGCCCGCGCCACCCCGCCCGTCCGGCCGTCGTTCCCACGCGGTCGGGCGGGGTGGCGCCACAGGTCAGTAGCGCCAGGGGTGTCCGGACTCGCGGTACTCCTCGACCGGCACCAACGGCACGCCGGGCGCCATCCGGTCGACGTAGAGCCGGCCCTCCAGGTGGTCGATCTCGTGCGCCACCAGACGGGCCATGCCGAACTCGAACGAGGTGATCACGCGTCCGCCGTCGAGCTGCGCGTGCTCGACGTCGATCCGCAGCGCTCGGGGCACCAGCCCGCGATGGTCGAAGAAGGAGAGGCAGCCCTCGTACTGTTCGTCGGTGTCCGGCGCGGCCTCGACCACCCGGGGGTTGAGCAGCACGACGGGCTCGGCCGTGCGGTCGGGTGGGCGGACCACGGCCACCGCGCGACCGATGTCGAGTTGTGGTGCGGCAATGCCCACCCCCTTGGTGAACGGGTGGATCTCGTCCAGCCGGGCCAGCGCGGTGACCAGCCGGTCGACGATCTCGCGGGCGGTCTGTTCCTCGCGCGGCAGGTCGAACGGCCGGGCCGGCTGCCGGAGCAGGTCGGTGCCGCGCTGCGCGATGCCGAGCCCGCGCATCCGGTCGGACGGCCGGACCCGGCCGCCTTCCGGCTCGGTATCCGGCTCGGCGCGGAAGCGCCACTGCATCCGGTAGCGGGCGTTCAGCGGCGGCTCGTCGGTCGCCCAGTCGAAGATCGCCCGGTCGTCCGCGTCACGCCGGGTCACCGCCGTGCGCAGCGGCCCCTCCTCCGCCGAGAGCGAGGTCTCCGCGCCCCAGACCTGCGGATCCAGCGCCGCCGGCAGATCCAGGCGTACGGCGAGCTGCCGGGTCGGTACCCGGACCGCACGCTGGAACCAGGGGCCCCACTTGTCCCGCCCGACGGTGTACGCGTACTCGATGGTGGCGCGGTGCCCCGGATAGAGCGGGAATCTTCGGTCGGCGTTCTCGAAGAGCAGCCAGATCTCCTTGAAGGCGTCCCGGTCGTGCTTGGCCCGCCAGTGCATGGCCTCCCGCTCGCCAGCCTCCTCGCGGTACGCGCTCAGTTGCAGTTCGGCGAAGGTGAGCGGGTGTTCCCGGTGGTGCCGGTTCGACCGGCCCGGATCGTTCGGATAACGGTCGACCGCGATGCGGATCAGGTAGCGGGTGACCGGTTCGGTGCCGGCGTTGTACAGCTCCCGGCGGATAACGCAGTGGTAGGAGTCGTCGGTGTGCGTGAGGGTCGCCATCTCGCGTTCGACGATCAGTCCGGTGCCCGGCGGCATCCACTGGCCGGGGAGGACGGGTTCCCGGTGGCCGCGCTCGGCACGGGCGTGACGCAGGTCGTCGTACTCCCGGAAACGCTGCCAGATCGCGCCGCTGGCCTCCAGGACCGCCTCGGCGCGACGGGCGAAGTCCTCGGTGGGCCGGTGCCGCCGCCCTTCCACGTGGCTGACGTACGACGGGTCGAAGCCCATCATGGTGGCGAGTTGCTTCTTGGACAGCCCCCGCTCCGTCCGGTGCCGTGCGAGTTCGGCGGCGAACGAGTCGGCAGCCCGATCGAGCGGTGAGGTCGTCATCAGCTTCCTCGTGGCCGGGTGCATCAAGTTTCACGTTGCGTTGCCGATCACGCACACAACTGGCACCTTCTCGACAGGACTCTTGACCGGTGAGTGTTTTCTACCGATACTCCGCCGAGTCTCCGGTGCGGCACGCTGCGTGACCAACCACCGTCGAGTGAATCGAGCCTCTCGCTTTTCCTCTTTCTCCACGTTTCCCGGTGCCAGGGGTGTGGTTAGGCTAGCCTTAGTCATGCCAGTGGGATCTCGGACGGGGGTGGAACAGGTGACAGCCGTGCTGCCCGTCCACGCTGCCTCCGCCGCACCGCTGGATCCGGTCACCGCAGCCTTGCGGGCCATGTTCGGCACCGACGCGCTGCCCGGCCTGGCCGCCGGGCTGATCGTGCCGGACGAGGCGGGCTGGGCCCCGGCGACCACGCTGACCAGCGGCGCTCAGGTACCGGAGCTGCTCGACTCGGCCGTCCGCCTCTGGGGCGGCACGCCGCATGCCTCCGCCGCGGTCGCCTGGAAGGCGTACAGCTACTGGGCGGCGCTGCCGGTGGTGCTCGGCTGGGCCGTCGCCCGACGGGTGCCGCTGCTCGACGCCGACGCCGCCCTCGTGCACTTCGCCGACCCGCGCACCCTGATCACGCTGGGACTGCGCCGGTCCACCCCGATCGCGGTCCTGCCCAACGACCCGCTGGCGGTGGCCGGGCTGCCCCAGGTCCGGGTGCTGGCCGACGAGCAGTCCCTGCTGACCGCGCTGCGCGGCACGCTGCTGGACGCGCACCTGTCGCCGGTGATCACCGCGATCCAGGGTGAGGTCCGGATCGGTACGCGTACCCTGCTCGGCTCGGTGGCCTCCGGCATCGCGCACGGGGTGCTGCGGGCCGCCGACAGCCTGCCCGGCTCGGCGGTCGAGGCGGTCGACACCCTGCTCGGCGCGCTCGACCTGGCCGACCTGGTGGAGCTGGTGCCGGGCCGCAACGGCGAGCCGACCGTGCAGCGCCGCACCTGCTGCCTGGCGTTCACCCTGCCTACGCCGAAGGTCTGCCAGGGCTGCTGCATCCGCTCCTGAGCGTCAGTCACCGAGCAGCGGCCGGATATCCCACAGCCACACCCCACCGGTGTACGTGGGCTCGACGCCGGTCAGTTCGGTCATCCCGGTACGCAGCGCCTCGGCCTGCCCGTGCGGGCCGAGGACCACCACGCCGGCCCGCCAGTACCGCAGGTCCGCCACCGCCTCCCGCCGGTCCTGATCGGTGATCGGCGGCACCTCACCGGTCCGCCGGATCCTGCCGAAGAAGGTGCTGGTGGGGCGCGGTGGCGCGGTGAACAGGGCGACCCGGTCCCGGCCCGGCCGGGTGTCCGGCCCGAGGAAGTAGCCACGGGCGATCGGCATCTGCAACCGGGTCTGCGCCGACCAGCGCAGCGGCTCGGCGTACTCGGTGTCGGGCAGCGGCAGGGTCACCAGGCTGCGCCCGCCGGCCAGGTAGGGACGCCAGGCGCCGGAGGTGACGAACTCCGGGGTCGGTTCGAGACGCTTGGTCGGCAGTGGGGTGGGCAGCACCGGCACCAGAGCCATCGCCAGCACGGTCACCGTGCCGAACCGGATCTGCGTACGCCGGTCCGGGTGCCGGGCAGCGACCTGCCGAACCCGTTCGGCGCCGTAGGCGAGCAACAGGCCGACGATCGGCGTGATCGCCAGCGACCAGCGGGTCGGCACCACCGAGTGCAGCACCGGCAGGTCCTCCAGCGCCGCCCAGGGCCCGGGGATCCCGGTGCCCCGTCCGTCGAAGCGGATCTCCCGCCCGAGGGAGAGCACCGCGAAGATCAGCCCCAGCCCGGCCAACGCGATCACCACCGGGTTGCGCCGCAGCCACCACACCACCGCCGCCACCAGGATCACCAGCGGCCAGCCGAAGAAGGCGTTCTCCTCGGTGGGGTTCTTGACCAGCCGGGCCGCGCTGAGCGGGTCGCCGCCCACCGACTCCCGGGCGTAGGTGAAGAACGAGGCCAGGTCGGTAGAGTAGCCCCGGATCAGGCGGGACAGGCCGTTGTACGCGCCGGGCCCGAAGAACTGCACGTAGAGCGGGTACGCCAGCAGCACGACCGCGATCACGGCGGCGACGCCGAGCCCGGCGAGGAAGGGACGCGCCCGCCGGCGCAGCTCGGGCCGGGCGACGGCCAGCACCACGACGACCACGCCGAGACCGATCGCGGTCATCAGCAGGATCTCCAGGTTCAGGAACGCCTGCCAGACGATCACCAGGGCGAGCAGGGCGCCGTTGCGCACCCAGCGGCCGGGCTCGGCGAGCCGCACGGTACGCCAGACGATCAGGGGCACCACGAACTGGGACACGATGTTCGGATGCGCGTTGGCGTGCGAGACCATCGCCGGGGCGTACGCGCAGAAGGCGGCACCCAGCCAGGCCGGGCCGCGCGAGCCGACGAGGACCCGGGAGAGCACGAAGTACCAGGCGGCGGCCGTGGCGATCATCCCGAGCGTGAGGAAGAGCAGGAACGACGTACGGGTGCCGAACAGCAACGTCACCGGTGTCATCGGCAATGAAACGGATAAGACCGAGGTGTTTGCCACCAAATTGACGGATTCCGGCACGTTCATCCGATCCGAGGAGAACGGGTACGCGAATTCCGTAACCACCCGCGCACCGTGAGCCATCATCCACTGAAATTGGGCCATATCGGTCTGATTGTCGCGGATCCCGTCGGCCGGGTTGAGCCACATTCGAGCGGTGACCCAGAGGCCGAGCACCACGAAGCCCACCACGGCGGCGACGTCCTTCCACCGCTCTGAACTGGGCCGACGCCCGCCATCCGGCGACTCGCCCGGCACCCCTGCCACCCCGGACTCCTCGGCGGGGCGGCCCGATTCAGGAGTAGTCATGGTAATTCGGAGCGTAGTCGGCGTATCGGGCCATCGTGCGGCCTTCGGGCCACTGGCGTAACATCTTCCGAGTTCGCTGACCACCACCGATCGTGCAGCTACCCGACCGTAATTCGGCCACCGCGGGCCCCGATATTCCCGCCCTCCAGGCGGATGGTTCACTCAGTCGGTCCTGGCGCGGGGTCGAGTCATATCGTGAGGAATCGACGCATGGCAGAAATCACTGGGGATCAGCGTGTGCAGTCCGAGGTTCTGGAGGGCCTCGCCACCGCGGTCAACCACCGACGCTGGTTCGTCGAGCTGGCCGTTCCCTACCTGGGCGACAACCCGATCGAGATCGGTAGCGGCCTCGGCGACTACGCACTGGAGTGGGCCGAGCATTTCCCCCGGTTCACCGCCACCGAGGCCGACCCGGACCGGCTGGTCGCGCTCAAGGAGCGCCTGGCCGACCAGCCGTCCATCGAGGTACGCCAGATGCTGCTGCCCAACACGGAGCGGAGCGACTACAGCGCGGCGGTGTCGTACAACGTGCTGGAGCACATTGAGGACCACGTCGAGGCGCTGCGCACCATGGGCCAGCTGGTCCGCCCGGGCGGAGCAGTGGTCATCATCGTCCCGGCGTTCCAGTTCGCGATGAGCCCGGCCGACATCGCCACCGGCCACGTACGCCGCTACACGAAGAAGACCCTCTCCGCCGCGATGACCGAGGCCGGCCTGCGGGTCGAGAAGATCCACTACGCGAACGCGCTGGGCCTGATCGGCTACTTCATGGCCACCAAGGTCTTCCGCCTGATGCCGAAGGAGGGCCCGATGGTGAAGGTCTACGACACCCTCGTCCTCCCCGCCACCAAGGCCGCCGAACAGATCGCCCGCCCACCCTTCGGCCAGTCCGTCTTCGCCGTAGCCCGAACCCCCTCCTGACCCCCCGGGTTCGCCGCGTTGATCAAGAAGTTTGTGCCATGCCCAGTCGGGATCGGTGGCGAAAACCTCTTGATCAACGCGGCTCGCCGGACGGTCAGCCGGTGATCTGGTAGGTGGGGCGGATGGTGGCTCGGGCGAGGGTGTGGAAGGTCAGGTTGAAGCCGACGTAGGCAGGTGAGGCGTCCGGCGTCAGGTCCAGGTTCTCCACGTCGAGGGCGTGCACCGCGAAGACGTACCGGTGCGGGCGGTCACCGGCCGGCGGCGCGGCACCGCCGAACCCCTGCGCGCCGTAGTCGTTCCGGACGCTGAACGCCCCCCGGAGGTCGCCCTCGGCGACACCACGCGGCAGCTCGGTCACGTCGGCCGGGAGACCGACCAGCACCCAGTGCCAGAACCCGCTGCCGGTCGGTGCGTCCGGGTCGAGACAGGTCACCGCGAAGCCCTTGGTCTCCGCCGGGAAACCCGACCAGGCCAGGTGCGGCGACACGTTGCCCCCACCGGTGCTGTCATGGGCGTGCGCCGCGTCCATCGGCTCACCGTTGCGCACGTCGTCGCTGGTCAGCGTGAACGAGGCAACGGTCGGCAGCAGCTCGTACGGGTCCGGGGCGATGGGTCGTTCCAGGGTCATCGACACAGGTCCTTCCGGTGGAAGTGGTGTTCTGCGTCCCCCTTCATACCCTGTCGCGCGGTGCCAACCGGGAAAACGCGAGGTGTCCGCCGTAACCGAAGGCCGCTCACGCGGGTTGTCAGCCTGGCACCCATCGAGCGAGGGAGATCCGTGGCCGGCATCTGGCGCGACTTCGTCACCGCGGCCGTTGACGCCGTACGTGAGCGCGACGAGCAGCCCCGACCCGACGAACGCCGCCGGGCCCTGGACCGACTCGCCACCCAGAAGATCCGCGAAAGTCAGCGGGTACGCCCACCGGAGCGCTGAGGCACCGACACGTCACGACGGTTTCGCCGCTTCGTCGGCCCCGTGTCGCTCTGGCTCAACACCGGAGTGCCGGCTACCCAGGTTGTCCCAATGGGCCGGGCACAGCGTGCATGTGCTGTTGAAGGTCTACGCCTCGTGCATCGACGGCCAGGACGAGGCCGCCCGCAAGCGGATCGAGGGAGCGTTGGGCACCGACGACCAGGCCGAGATAGCGCCGGGTGACGCCGACACGTAGACGACACGACCAGTGAGACTGATTCACCCTCGATAGACGCGCCCCCTGACCGGCGTTCGCGCTGGTCAGGGGGATTTTTTGCTGTCCCGGTGAGCGGAGGGTGTGGGATTCGAACCCACGAAGACATCGCTGCCTTACCGGTTTTCAAGACCAGCGCCATCGGCCACTAGGCGAACCCTCCCGGGGCCACGCGCCGCGCGGCCGTGCATAGTCTGCCACGTCCGGCGGATCGGCGAAGGGGTGAGCCACCCGAGTTGCGCGGTCGTCGCGGCGGGTGTCGACAGGGCTCCACAGTGTCCGACCGGCGCGGATTCCGGGTCCGGGGCGTGGACGGGCGGGCGGATCGGGTAAGACTGGGCCATGCGTGCGATCGTCATTGCCGAGCCCGGTGGGCCAGAGGTGCTGAGCTGGGACGAGGTGCCCGATCCTGAGCCGGGGCCGGATGAGGTGATCATCGACGTGCGGGCCAGTGCGGTGAACCGGGCCGATCTGCTGCAACGGCAGGGGCACTATCCGCCGCCGCCGGGCGCGCCCGCGTACCCGGGATTGGAATGCTCGGGTGTGGTGAGCGCCACCGGTGCGGACGTCTCCGGGTGGCGGGTCGGTGACGAGGTCTGCGCGTTGCTGGCCGGCGGCGGGTACGCGGAGCGGGTGGCCGTGCCGGCGGGGCAGCTGCTGCCGGTGCCGGCGGGGGTGGACCTGGTCGACGCCGCCGCGCTGCCCGAGGTGGCGTGCACGGTCTGGTCGAACGTGGTGCAGGTGGCCCGGCTGTCGGCGGGCGAGACGCTGCTGGTGCACGGTGGCGGCAGCGGCATCGGCACGTTCGCGATCCAGCTCGGCACCGCGCTCGGGGCCACGGTGGTGGCGACCGCCCGGGCGGCCAAGCATCCCCGGTTGCGTGAGCTGGGCGCGGTCCACCTGGTCGACTACCGGGAGCAGGATTTCGTCGAGGAGGTCCGGCGGATCACCGACGGGCGGGGCGCGGACGTCGTGCTCGACATCATGGGCGCGTCCTACCTCGGCCGGAACGTGGCCGCGCTGGCCCCGGACGGGCGGCTGGTGGTGATCGGGATGCAGGGGGGCCGCAAGGCCGAGCTGGACCTGGCCGCGCTGCTGGTCAAGCGTGGCACGGTGGCGGCCACCGCGCTGCGGTCCCGCCCGCTCGATCAGAAGGCCGCCATCGTTCGGGGGGTACGCGACGAGGTCTGGCCGCTGGTGGAGGCGGACCGGGTACACCCGGTCGTGGACCGGCGGCTGCCGATCACGGAGGTGGCGCAGGCGCACCGGCTGGTGGAGTCGAACGAGCACCTCGGCAAGGTGCTGCTCACCGTCGGCTAGCGGGAGCAGCCTCGACCTGGCAGCGCCAGTCGTGGGCCGGGGCCCTCCGCGCCGAGCCGGTCGTCGAGGTTGTTGAGCGCGCAGCGCTGGAGCGACAGGCACCCACAGCCGACGCACCCGTCGAGATCGTCGCGGAGCTTGGCGAGCAGCGTGATCTTCTCGTCCAGCCGGTCCCGCCACACGGCGGAGAGCCGGGTCCAGTCCTCGGCGGTCGGCGTACGGGAGGCGGGCAGCGAGTCGAGCGCGGCCCGGATCTCGTCCAGCGAGATGCCGACCTGCTGCGAGATCCGGATGAACGCCACCCGGCGCAGTTCGCCACGGTGGTACCGGCGCTGGTTGCCGCCGGTGCGGTCGGCCCGGATCAGCCCCAGCCGCTCGTAGTAGCGCAGGGCTGACTGCGCCACTCCACTGCGGGCAGCGAGCTGACCGATGGTGAGGGCTTCCTGCATCACACCGCCTTGAATTGAACCTAACTTGAGGTTTCAGGGTATCGGCATGACCACTCTCGCCACCACCGCCCGCGTCGCCGAGGCCGCCGAGCAGATCAAGCTCGACCTCGACCACCAGGCGGCGCACGCGGTGCTGGTCAGTGTGGGCGCCTCGTACGACCGGACGGCTGCCGGACGTACCCACCTGAGCCCGGACGACGTCGCGCTGTTCGACACCCTGTCCGGCCGGACGGTGCACGTGCCGGGGCACCCCGCCGAGGTGCCCGGACTGCTGCGCGCCACGGTCGCCGGGGACACCCCGGCGTACCTGCGGTTGTCGACGCTGCGCAACGAGCGGCCGTACGCCGGACCCGGCGCGCCGCTGCTGGTCGCGGTCGGCCCGTCGTCGTCCTCGACCGGATGCCGCGTCAGGAGGCGGGGCCGTTCCCGGGGCGGCGGCGGGCACGCTCGCGGCCGAGAATCCAGATCGCCTCGACACCGTCCCGCCAGGTGATCTTCTTGCCCTCCTCGCGGCCCCGGGCCCGGTAGCTGATCGGCACCTCGTAGGGCCGGATCCGGCGGCGCAGCAGCTTGCCGGTCACCTCGGCCTCCATGCCGAAGCCCCGGGACCGCACGTCCAGCGAGCGGTAGAGCGCCACCGGCATCAGCTTGAAGCAGGTCTCCAGGTCGCCGATGTAGGAGTTGAACAGCACGTTCGCCGCCATGGTGACGCCCTTGTTCCCCATCACGTACCAGAAGCTGTAGGCGCTGTGGCTGCCGAAGGTCCGATTGCCGTAGACCACGGTCGCCCGGCCGTCGAGCACCGGGGCGAGCAGCGTGGGGATGTCCTGCGGGTCGTACTCCAGGTCCGCGTCGAGGATGACCATGTACTCACCCTCGGCCTTGGCGACCGCCGTCCGGATGGCCGCACCCTTGCCGGCGTTGCGCTGATGCGTGATCACGCGCAGGCGCGCGTCGTCGGCCCGGCCCAGGATCTCCCCGGTGCCGTCCCGGCTGCCGTCATCGACCACCACGAGTTCGATCTCGCACGGGTACTCGACCGCCAGCGCCTGCTTGAGGGCATCCGCGATGCGTTCTTCCTCGTTGTAGACCGGCATGAGGATCGACAGCTTCACGGGAATCTCCACGAGGGCGGCAGTGTGTCGGCCATAGCGTAGCGCCGACAGGTCGATCCTGTGGTGGCGACCGCCTCAGGAAATCGACCGTCGGGCACTCAGGCCGATGGTGTTTACTTCCGGCCATGTCGGCCGCCGGCGTCCCGTTCGTCCTCGCTCCCGTCGCCGCTGTCCTCCTGTTGACGGTGGTGCTGCGGCCACGGCCCGTGCGGCACACCGCACCACGACGACTGGCCGTGATCCGAGCGAGTCTCACCGTCGGTGCCTTCGCGGTGCTGACCGTCGAGGTCCTGGGCGCACTGGAGCTGTTGACCGTGCCCGCGTTCGCGGTGGCCTGGCTTCTCTTCCTGGCGGGTGCCGGGGTCGCCGCCGCGCGGCGGCGGGCGGTCACTGCGGACGACCCGGCGACGGCGTCCGGCACGGACGCCCCACCGGCGGAGGCGGGCTGGCGCGCGTCCGTCACCGGTTTCTGGCGTACGGCGAGCCGGGGCGAGCGGTGGCTGGCCGGTACGGTCGCCGGGCTGCTCTTGGTCGAGCTGCTGGTCGCCCTGCTCGCCGCGCCGAACAACTTCGACTCGCAGACCTACCACCTGCCCAAGGTGGAGCGTTGGGTGGCCCAGGGCGACCTGTCGTTCTGGGCGACCGCGATCCACCGGCAGGTCACCATCCCGCCGGGCGCCGAGTACCTGCTGCTGCACCTGCGCCTGTTCACCGGCGGCGACGCGCTGTACCACCTGGTGCAGTGGGCCGCCGGGGTCCTCTGCCTGCTCGCGGTCGCCCGGGTGACCGCCCAGCTCGGCGGCAGCCGGCGAGCGCAGTTGCTCACCGTGTTCGTGCTGGCCACCACCCCGATGGTGACGCTACAGGCGACCAGCACCCAGACCGACCTGGTCTGCGCCGCCTGGGTGGTGTGCGCGGCCACGGTCGCACTGGACGGGCTGCGTCGCCGCGCCGGCTTCGGCGAGCTGCTCGCGCTCGGGGCAGCCACCGGGCTGACCGCCGTGACCAAGACCAGCGGCCTGCTCGCGGTCGGCCCGCTGCTGGTGCTCTGGGGGCTGGGCCAGCTCCGCCTGGCGTACGCGGACCGGCCGGGCGTGGGCCGTCGGCTCCCGGTCGCCCCGACCGTCCGGACGGTCGGCGCCTCGGTGCTGATCCTGCTGGTCGCCGCCACCGTGGTCGGTCCCTTCCTGGGCCGCGTGTACGCCGAGTTCGGCCACCCGCTCGGGCCGGAGCGGCTGCGCGAGTCGGTGCCGATGGAGCGGCACGACCCACTGTCGGTGGTGGTGAACGCGCTCCGCATCGGACACACCGCGTTGGACACCCCGCTGGCCCCGCTCCGGGACGCCTCCGCTGCGGCGATCATCGGCGCGGCCGGCCTGATCGGGGTGGACCCGCAGGACCGCGCGATCACCTTCGGGCGGGAGGTCTTCCCGGTGCCGTCCTGGTATCCGGCCGAGGACCGGGTGGCCTTCCCGTTGGCCGGCGCGCTGGTGCTGATCGGTGCCGTGGCGGCGCTGCGCCGTCCGGCCCGGATCAGCCCGGAGGCGGCCGGCGCGCTGCGCGCGTACGCGTCGGTGGTGGTGGTCGCGGTGGTGCTGCACACCGCGATGATCAAATGGCAGCCCTGGGGCAACCGCCTGATCCTCTACGCCCTGGCCGCCTCGGTGCCCCTGGCCGGGCTCTGGCTCGACGCCGTCCTGCGCCGGTCGCGCCGCACCGGTGACGGGCGGAGTGCACGGCGGCCGATCGCCGCGACGCTCGCGGTGACGGTGCTGGCCACCTGCGCGCTGGCCGGTGTGCTCGCGGTGTCGTACGGCTTCCCGCGTCGGCTGGTCGGGGAGGGCTCGGTCTTCACCACCTCCGACTGGGAGAGCCGCTTCATGCGACGTCCCCAGTGGGCGGAGGAGTACCGCTGGGCGGCCGACGCGGTGCGGGCCGCCGAGGCACGCCGGATCGGCCTGTCCCAACGCAACAACGACTGGGAGTATCCCTGGTGGCTGGTGCTGCACGACGCCGATGGAGGGCCGCCGGAGCTGCTGGCGCTCCAGTCGGTCCTGGACCATCGTCCGGCGGCCGACCCCGCGGCGATGGACGCGATCGTCTGCACCGGCAGCCGCAAGCTCTGTGCGGATCTCGTGCCGCCCGGCTGGCGGTTCGCATTCCGTGACTACGTGGGCTACGCCCTGCCGACGGATCGCTGAACGGGACGCGCGCGGTCCCGCCCGGTGTAACGGTGGAGCGGCCGTCAGGGCGGAGGGCCGCTCCCGCTCACTTGCGTACCGGCACGACGATCAGTCGGGCGGTCGTACTGTCGCCGGCCTTGGCACCGGCCACCCCGAGTTCGGTGCCGACCTCGACGTCCGAGGACGGGATCGTCCTGCCGCGTTCCACCACCCGCAGACCATCGCCGAAGGTCCAGTTCAGGGTGAACCCGTCGGCCGACTTCACGGTCATCCCGCCGCCGCCGTCGACGGCGGTCACCACACCGCGCTGCACCGCCACGGTCCGCGTACCCCCGTCTCTGGTCTGCACCACCGCCTCACCGTGCAGGCGGTCCCGCCCACCGGGGCGTGCCCGGCGGTGATCTCGCCGCCCGACCGGCGGACCAGGGCGGCGGCCAGCGCCAGTCCCAGCCCGCTGCCGACCTTGCGCACCCCCCGGTAACGCTGGTACAGCGCGCCACGCTCGAAGGCCACCGCCAGGTCGTCGTCGGTCAGTCCGGGTCCGCCGTCCCGGACCTCGACGACACCCCCGGCCGCCGGGACCGGCCCACCGGGCCGGACCGCGAGCACCACCGGCGCCCCGGCGGCACCACCCGGAGGGCGTTCTCCAGCAGACCGTCGATCACCTGCCGGATCCGTTCCGGATCGGTGTACGCGGGTACGGGCGACTCCGGCGTCTCGATCCGGAACGGGACGCCGACCCGGGCGCAGCGGTCGGCCCAGGTACGGGCGGCGTCGGTGGCGAGCCGGACCATGTCCACCGGCACCGGCTCGGCCGGCGACTCGACCGGTACCCGGACGGACCGGTCACCTGCGCCCAGCCGGGCCGCCGCGTCGGCGGCACGCCGGATCGGCCGGGCCAACCGGCGGGCGAGCAACCAGCCGGCGACCGCCCCGGCGATCAGCCCCGCCGACAGCGGCAGCCAGCGACCGCGCGCCACCTGACGCCAGATCCCGACGCCCGCCGGACGGGCCAGCACCACACCGTCGCCACCGGGCAACGCCCGCCCCTCGACCAGAGACCGTTTCCCGGCGACCAGCCGACGACCGGAGACATCCCGTCCGGCGGCGACCCGGTCGACCACCTGGGCGGGCAGGCCCGGACGTACGGCCGGGGCGGTCAGCCATCGGCGGCGTACCCGACGCCACGATGGGTGCGGATCACACTCGCCGCGCCCAGTTTGGCCCGTACCTGCGCCATGTGCACGTCGACCGTACGGGTGCCGGCGTGTGCGGCGTACCCCCACACTCCGGCCAGTAGCTCCTCCCGGGTGAACACCCGTCCGGGCCGGGCCATCAGCCGGGCCAGCAGGTCGAACTCGGTGGAGGTGAGCTGCACCGGGTCACCGTCGACGGTGACCGACCGACGGCCGGGGTCGAGGGCTACCCGGCCGAGCACCACCGGCCGGCCGCGTCCGGCGGGCCGTCGACGCGGCGCAGCACGGCGCGTACCCGGGCGATGAGTTCCCGCGGGCTGAACGGCTTGGTCACGTAGTCGTCGGCCCCCAGTTCCAGACCGACGACCCGGTCCACCTCGTCGTCGTGTGCGGTGAGGAAGATGACCGGTGTCCAGTCGCCGGCTGTCCGCAGGCGCCGGCAGACCTCGGTGCCGGTCAACCCCGGCAGTGCGATGTCCAGTACGCAGGCCACCGGCCGTAGCCGGCGGGCCGCGGCCAGACCGGCATTGCCGTCCCGCTCGACGTGTACGCCGAAGCCGTCCCGGCTGAGATAGAGCCGGACCAGGTCGGCGATGCTCGGCTCGTCCTCCACCACCAGGACCGGACCGCGTCGCGGGTTCTCGACGGTCACCGGGCCATGACTGCCGATCGGCGGGCCATCGGGGCCCCCGGCGATGTTCGGGTTGGGTAAGAAGGTGCGGTCAGCGGGCCACGGCCGGGTGCAAGGTGGCCGGTCGGGTGGCGGTGGGCGCCTCGGCGACGGTGGCCACGACCCGGGGCAGCGCGCTACGTACCCGAGTGCGGAAGGCGTGGTTGAGCAACGCGTCGAGCTGCCACACCTGCTTTGGGAACTGGGTGCGGATCAGGAACCGTTCGCGGATCCCGTCGATCGCGGTGGCCGCCAACTCCACCGAGTGCAGCCGGGGGTCGGGGCTCCAGGTGACGTGGCTCAGCTCGCGCAGTTCGGCGTTGAGGTGCAGCCGCAGCCGGTGCAGCACCGGCGTCTGGCGGGTCACCACGAGCCGCCGGTGGGTGAGTAGGAGCAGGTACTCCCCGGACATCGGCCGATCGGGTCGGCCGCACCGGGAGACCAGGATGGTGGCGTCGCCGGAACCCACACAGCGACGGAACACCGGCATGTGTCGCGTGGCGGTCTGCACCGCCAGGCCAGCCTCGGAGGCGGCCGGGAGGAACGTTCGGGAGAAGACGTCCATGACGTGCCCAACGACGATGTTCGCTGGGTGACGTGGCTCACGAACATGCTTTTTGCAAATTCCACGTTACGTGTCGCGGGTGGTCGAGCCCCTCTCGAAAGGCACGCTAGTCCGCGCCCGACTCGACCCGCGACGGGTTCACCGGACGGATCAGAGGAGTTCGACGATGGTCGCGTTGGCCATCCCGCCGCCCTCGCACATGGTCTGCAGGCCGTAGCGCACCCCGTTGTCGCGCATGTGGGCGAGCATCGTCGTCATGATCCGGGCACCGGACCCGCCGAGCGGATGCCCGAGTGCGATGGCACCGCCCCGGGGGTTGAGTCGCTCCGGGTCCGCCTCGGTCTCCGCCAGCCAGGCCAGCGGCACCGGGGCGAACGCCTCGTTCACCTCGTACACGCCGATCTCCTCGATGCCCAGCCCGGCGCGGCGCAGCGCCTTCGCGGTGGCCGGGATCGGCGCGGTGAGCATGGTGACCGGGTCGGCGGCGGCGACCACGGCGATGTGCACCCGGGCCAGCGGACGCAGGCCGTGCCGGCTGGCCCACGCGCTGGTGGTGACCGCGAGCGCCGCCGCGCCGTCGGAGATCTGGGAGGCCGAGCCGGCGGTGACCACGCCCTCCGGGTGGAACGGGGTGGCCAGCTCGCCGAGCTTCTCCAGCGAGGTGTCCCGGCGGATGCCCTCGTCGGCGGTGAACTTCCCGCCGTCGGCCAGCGGCACCGGGGCCAGCTCGGCCTCGAACGCCCCGGCGTCCTGGGCGGCGGCGGCCTTCTCGTGGCTGGCCAGCGCGAACTCGTCGAGCTGGGCCCTCGACAGCCGCCAGCGCCGGGCGATCAGCTCCGCGCCGACGCCCTGGTTGAACGGCAGCGGCGAGTCCTCGGCGATCCCCTCGACGCCCCGGTAGCGGGCCAGGATCTGCCCGCTGAACGGCAGCCCACCCGCCGCGCTGGAGCCCATCGGCACCCGGGTCATCGACTCGACACCACCGGCCACCACCAGGTCGGCCTGCCCGGAGAGCACGGTGGCGGCGGCGAAGTGCAGGGCCTGCTGGCTGGAGCCGCACTGCCGGTCCACCGTGGCGCCGGGCACCGACTCGGGCCAGCCGGCGGCGAGCACGGCGTTGCGGGCGACGTTCCACGACTGCTCGCCGACCTGGGAGACACAGCCCCAGACCACGTCGTCGACGAGCGTCGGATCGATGCCGGTGCGTTCGGCGAGGGCACGCAGCACGTGCGCCGACAGGTCCACCGGGTGGACCGTGGCCAGGCTGCCCTTGCGCCGCCCGACCGGGGTACGCACCGCGCCGACGATAACCGCGTCACTCATGTCTACTCCCCGGTAACCTGGGCTGCTCCCGATCCTACGCCGCCGTCGCGGCGACGTCGCCGCCCGTGGGCACCGGCATGCCGGTCACCTGCCGCGCTGGCATGCTGGTCGGGTGACGTTCGAGACGGTCGCCCGGGAGTGGCGGGTACGCCCCGCCCTGCCGATCCTCAAACTGGTCGGCGCGGTCGGCCTGTTCGCCCTGGGACTGCTGCTCGCCGACGGTGACCTGCTCCGGCCGGCCCTCGGCGTGCTGACCGGCGCGGCCCTCGCCGCCTGGGGCGTACGCGACCTGGTCGCACCGGTCCACCTCGCTGTGGACGCCGACGGCGTCACCGTGCCGACCGGGTGGTGGACCGGGCGACGGCACCTGCCCTGGTCGACGATCGAGACCATCGAGGTGGACCGCCGGGCCGGGCGCGGGGTGGGCGGGCCGGTGTTGGAGATCGACACCGGCGAGTCGCTGCACCTGTTCACCCGGCATGACCTCGCCGCCGACCCCGACGAGGTGGCCGACGCCCTCCGCGCCGCCCGCCCGGCGACCGGCTGAGCCGACGACCTCCCCGCCGAACAGGGTACGGCCGGCCCGCTCAGCCGAGCAGGGTGAAGGTGCGGAACAGGGCCAGCACCAGCAGCATCACCAGGAGGAACGCGCCTCCGGTGACCTGCACCAGCGTCCGGTTGGACCGGGGCGCGTAGGCCAGCACCAGGGCCATCAGCGCGCCGAAGACCAGACCGCCCAGGTGACCGGCGATCGAGATCTGCGGCACGGTGAACGTGAAGATCAGGTTGATCACCAGGATCGGCACGATGGCCGAGGTGTCCCGACCGAGCCGCCGCATGATCACGAAGGTCGCGGCGAACAGGCCGAAGATGGCGGTGGAGGCACCCGCCGACATCTGGTTGGGGGCGCTGAACACGTAGACCGCGACGTTGCCGCCGAAGCCGGCGATGAAGTACAGCGCGATGAAGCGCAGTGGCCCGAGCACCGCCTCCAGGGACCGGCCGAGGACCCAGAGCGCCCACATGTTGAGCAGCAGGTGCACCACGCCGTAGTGCAGGAACATCGCGGTGACCAGGCGATACCACTGGCCCTCGGCGACGCCGCCGATGCTGCCGTCGAGGAACATCGCCCGGCCGAGCACCGCACCCCACTCGGTCAACGGGGTGCTCCCGCCGAGCAGACCGCCGAAACCGGCGCCACCCGCCGCCGCGTCCCCGCCCCGGTCCGAGGCGATGGAGATCAGCATCACCACGAGGTTGATGCCGATCAGCGTCTTGGTCACGTGCCCGAGCCGACCGGTCTCGCCACCGCCGAAGGCGGTCCGCGCCGGCCGGATGCTGCGGCGTCCCTGCGCCACGCACTCCGGGCACTGGAACCCGACCGACGCCTCGTTCATGCAGTCCGGGCAGATCGACCGGTCGCACCGGGTGCACCGGACGTACGTCTCCCGGCCCGGGTGGCGGTAACAGACCGGGGTGGTCGGCGGGGATTCGCTCACCGGGTGCCCCCGGTGCCCGAGCGCTCAGTCATGCGAGCAAAGGTACCTTGGCCCACCGATCGGACGGGTCAGGCGACCGTACGGCCGGTCGGTGCCCGCCGCGCCCGGGCCCGGGCGGCGGGCACCACCTCGACGGCCGGTGTCAGGCCGACTGCCGCTCGATCTCGATGCGCTCGATGACCACGTCCTGCAACGGCCGGTCACTCGGCCCGGTCGGCGTGTTGGCGATCGAGTCGATCACCTTCGCGGACTGCTCGTCGGCCACCGCACCGAAGATGGTGTGCCGGTTGTTCAGGTGCGGGGTCGGCGAGACGGTGATGAAGAACTGCGAGCCGTTGGTGCCGGGCCCGGCGTTCGCCATCGCCAGCAGGTACGGCCGGTCGAACCGCAGCTCGGGGTGGAACTCGTCGGCGAACGTGTAGCCCGGGCCACCGCGACCGGTGCCGGTCGGGTCACCCATCTGGACCATGAACCCGCTGATCACGCGGTGTGAGATGGTGCCGTCGTAGTACGGGCCGTTGCCCGGCTTGCCGGTCCGCGGGTCGGTGTACTCACGCGTGCCCTCGGCCAGGTCGACGAAGTTGCGAACCGTCTTCGGCGCGTGGTTCGGGAAGAGTTCCAGCCGGATCGGGCCGGCGTTGGTGTGCACGGTGGCGTAGACAGCCTCGGCCACGGGTACTCCTTACTCGTTGGTCAGTTCCTTGCGGATCCTCCCATGTGCCCGATCTGGACATGCGGAGGCATCCGAAGGTGGAGGATGAGACGAAGCAACTCCCAGGAGGTGGGACCGTGTTTGGAATCGGGCGCCGCAGGACTGAGGGGCAGTTGGCCCGAGCCGAGCTCAATCAGGGGATCGGTCACCTGAGGCTGGCCGCCACGCATGCGGCGAAGGGAGCCGGATCCACCGTCGGCCCACGGGTTCAGACGGCCCGCGACGCGGTGGCACCGACCGCGGTGATGGTCCGGGACCGCGCCGCGAGCGGCCTCGCCGCCACCGCCGCCGCGATGGCGCCTCTGGCCCTGGCCGTGCGCCACGCACAGGCCGAGGCCGCCGGCCGGGCCGCAGCAGGCAGGAAGGCCGTCGCCAAGCAGGCCGCGGCCGCCAGGAAGGTCAAGGCGAAGAACATGAAGATGAAGCGGAAGAAGTCTCGCCGCAGCGGGACCATGATGGCCGGACTGCTCGCCGCCGGCGTGGTGGCCGGGCTGGCCGGTGCGGTCGCCCTGCGACGCCACCGTGAGCAGCGGGAGTGGACCGAGTACGACGCGCGCACGACGCTCGAGCCGATGCGCGACGAGGTGGAGACCGTCGAGGTGCGTACGGCTGCCCCGGCGGGTGCCGCGAAGGCGTCGACCGGATCCGGCAGTTCGGCGGTGGCCGCCGGTGACAGCGCGTCGACCACCGCACCGGCCAAGCCGTCCCCGGTGACGCCGACGGACAAGGTGCCGTCGGTCGCCGAGGGTGCCCGGACCACCAGCGGTCGTCCCGCCGACGACCTGAGCACCGCCCTGAGCAAGGCGCCCAGCAAGTCCAACGGTCGCGCCTGATCTCGCGGTCCCGTCTCCGCCCCGCCACGTCGGCGGGGCGGGCGGGCTGCGGGGTCAGAGCCAGTCGTTGCGGCGGAACCACCGGTAGAGCGTCAGCGAGATGGTGAGCATCAACGCCAGGACCACCGGGTAGCCGTACACGATCTTCAGCTCGGGCATGAACTCGAAGTTCATGCCGTAGATGCCGGCGATCGCCGTCCACACCGCCGCGATGGCGGCCCAGGCGGCGATCTTGCGCATGTCATTGTTCTGGTCGACGGTCACCTGGGCCAGTCGGGCCTGGAGGATCGAGTTCAACAGGTCGTCGTACGAGTTGACCTGCTCGACGGTACGGCTGAGGTGGTCCTGCACGTCACGGAAGTAGCGGCGGACCTCCTTGGGCACCTCGCGGTTCATCTGCGCGGTGAGGGCGAGCAACGGCCGCTGCAACGGCATCACCGCCCGCTTGAACTCCACCAGTTCCCGCTTCATCTGATAGATCCGCTGGATCCGGCCACTGGCCTGCCGGCCGAAGACCTCCGTCTCCAGCACGTCCATGTCGTCCTCAAGCTGGTCGGAGACCTCCAGGTACAGGTCCACGACCCGGTCGGTGATCGCGTACGCCACCGCCCAGGGACCGTGCAGCAGCAACTCCCGCCGGGCCTCCAGCTCCTCGCGGACCGGCGCCAGCCGGCAGGCGTCGCCGTGCCGGACGCTGATCAGGAAGTGCGGGCCGATGAAGAGCATCACCTGCCCGGTCTCCACGACGTCGGTCTTCTCGGTCAGCTCGGTGTGCTGGCAGTAGCGCGCGGTCCGCAGCACCAGGAAGCTGACCTCGCCGAAGCGCTCCAGCTTGGGCCGCTGGTGCGCCTTGACCGCATCCTCCACAGCCAGTTCGTGCAGCCCGTAGGTGGCGGCGATCTCGGTCATCTCGGCCAGCTCCGGCTCGTGCAGCCCGAGCCAGACGAAGCCGTTCTCGGCGCGTCGCGCCTCGGCGAGCGCTTCGGCGTAGCCGCAGTCGCCGCCCTGCCGTCGCCCGTCGAGATAGAGCGCGCAGTCGACCACCGCGCTGCGCCGTGGACCGGCCGGGGCCTCCATCCGCTGGGACCCGTCGGGGTTGAGTCGGCGGGTCACCGCACGCACCGGTGACCAGTTGCGCGTACGCGGCAACCGGGCGAGCGGCGGCGGGACAGGCTGGGGATCGGCCTGCTCACGGCCGGTGGAGGCGGTCCCCTCCCGCGGTATCCGCTCCGTCATCACGCCCCCGTCCGCGCTCGGCTGCGGCTTGCAGGGTACGCCGCCGTACCGATCATGGCGGCGGCCCGGCGGCGGAGGGGTGGCGCCGGACGGACCGGATCGCATCGGGGGGTGAGGGGGCGACCCGGCCCGCCCGGCGCCGTGGGGGCGGGGGGTTGTGCTGACCGCGTCACACCACACCGCAGCCGGACGGGCCGCACCGCGACGTCGGCGTCACGCCGGCCGGAACCGGCGTGACCTGCACGACATGTGGTGAAGGACGCTCGCAGCATTGTGGGCCGCCAGTCGCCACAGCGGGAGCCCCGGGCAGGCCGGCATCGCCGTCCTGTCGGAAACCCGACAGATTTTCACCCCCGGACTGCCTCCATCGCCTCGGCCAGCCGCCGCACGCCCTCGTCGATGCGGTCGGCGGTCACCGCCGAGTACGCCAGGCGAAGCGCATGCCGGCCACCGTCCACGACGAAGTCACTGCCCTTGACCACCGCGACGCCACGCTCGGCAGCCGCCGGGGCGAGCTTGTCGACGAGGACGTCCTCGGGCAGCTCGACCCAGAGGAAGTAGCCGCCGTCCGGCTCCACGAACCGGGCCTCGGGGATGTGCCGCCGCAGCGACTCGCCCAGCGCACCGGCCCGCTCGCCGAGCGCCGCCCGGACCGTCTCGACGGACCGCGAGATGTCGCCGGAGACGCAGAACTGGTGCACGATCGCCTGCGCCACCATGCCCGGCGAGATATAGAGGTTGGTGGCCTTCTTCGCGATGTCGGCGATCAGGTCGGCCGGACCGACCAGGTAGCCCACCCGCACGCCCGGGCAGACCGTCTTGGTGAAGCTGGAGGCGTGCACCACGACGTTCCGGGTGTCCATCGACAGCATCGACGGCAGCGGCTCGCCCCGGAACCGGATGTCGGCGTACGGGTCGTCCTCGAAGATCGTGAACTCGTACTCGGCGGCGAGGTCGAGCAGCTCACGCCGCTTGTCGAGGGAGAGCGTCACGCCGGCCGGGTTCTGGTAGTTCGGGATCACGTGCGCCAGGCGGGGACGCACCCCGGACTCCAGCAGCTTGCGCAGCTCGGCGGTGTCCAGACCGTCCGGCTGGATGGTGACGCCGTGCACCTCGCTGCCCATCCGCTGCAGGTTGAGCAGGGTCCGGTCGTAGGTCGGCCGCTCCACCACCACCGCGTCACCCGGCCGGACCAGGTGGTCGAAGAGGAAGGCGTCCGCCTGCAACGAACCGTTGGTGATCAGCACCTGCTCGGCCGTGACCCCGTGCTTCTCCGCGATCCACCGGCGCAGCGGCAGGTAGCCGACGGAGGTGCCGTACGCGGTCACCCCGGCGGGATCGGCGTCGAACGCGCGGACGGCGGCGGCCTTGAGCCCTTCGACATCGACGATGTCCAGAGAGGGGGCGCCACGGGCGAAGGAGATCAGCTGCTCGGCGGTCATGGCTGTTCAGCGTACGGGCGGCGGCCGGGTGAGCGCGTACGGCACGGCGATGTCCGCATCCTGAGCCACCGAGTCGGGTGAACCGGTGCAGGCCACGTCCCGCCGCATGTCGACCTCCTCGCGTGCGTGTCTCGGCCCGCGCCCGCACGGAATCCATACCTCTGGTCCGGCCGGTCCACCCCAGCGGACAAGTTCGCCCAAGCGGACATCGCCGCAGCTCGGCACCGGCGGCTAATGTTCTTGGGGTGTCCACCGAGCCGCTACGCTGCGCCGGAGCGCTGATCGTCGACCCCGACGGGCGCATCTTCTTCCAACGCCGCTCGCCGCACCGCCGCCTCTTCCCGAACAGTTGGGACATCGTCGGCGGACACCTCGAACCCGGCGAAACCGTCGAACAGGCGCTACGTCGGGAGGTCACCGAGGAGACCGGCTGGCAGGTCTCGGAGATCATCGGCCCGGTCGGCGAGTACCGGTACGTCGGCGACGACGGCCTGGCCCGGGTCGAGAGCGACTGGCTGATCCGGGTCGACGGCGACCTGACCGCGCCGGTCCTGGAGGTCGGCAAGCACACCGAGTACCGCTGGCTCGGCCCGGCCGACCTCGACCTGCTCGACGAGGACCGGGACGTCAACGACGGGCTGATCCGGCGGATCGCCGAGGAAGCCTTCGAGATCCTGGGTCCGACCGGTTCGTGAGCGACAGCGTCGGGCTCGCCGCGCACCGGTACATGGCGCTGGTCGCCCCCGCCCTCGACCGGGTCGTCCGCGCGGCGATGCAGGCCGGTCAGGACGGCGGTGGAGCGGAACTCAGCCAACGGTACGGCGGCGTGCCCGCCACCAGCTTCCTGGTGGAGCTGCGGACCCGCCTGGCGGCGCCGGGCGGGTTCGTCGACGGTGCCGGATTCGCCGCGATCACCCGGTACCGGGACCCGATCGCCTGCCAGCGGGCGCTGGACCGGCACGTCGCGTACGGGATGTCCCACCGGCGGCCGGACGGCGGGCTCACCGCCACCGAACGCGGCACGGCGTTCCTCGCCGAGCTGTACCAGGTGCACGCCGAGGTGACCGAGGAACTCTGGGCCGGACACGACGACCGGGTCGAACGGCTCGCCGACACCGCCGGTCGGCTGCTGACCGCCGCCCTGGCGCCCCGAGGCGACGAACCGGTGCCCGGCCCCGGCGCGTTCGACGCGGTCGCCCCACCGTACGAGCCGGACGGCACCCCGTCGGGCGTGCTGCTGCTCAACCGGCTCGGCACGCTGCGGTACCACCGGGCCGACGCGCACACCGACGCCTGGACGGCCGCCGGGCACACCCCGGCGAGCATCGTCGAGCTGACCGACGGGACGCAGTGGCGGGCCATCGAGCAGGAGACCGACCGGCGGGCGGCCGGCCCGTACACTGCGCTCACCGCCGAGCAGCGACTGCTCTTCCTCGCCGACCTGGCGGCCCTGCCAGGCTGACCCCCGACAGCCGGCCGACGGGCGGCGCTATCCTCCTTCGGTGGATGCCGTACGAACAGGAACTGATGTCGGCATGGTCGGGATGGTGCTGGCGGCCGGGGCCGGCCGCCGCCTGCGCCCGTACACCGACACACTGCCCAAGGCGCTGGTCCCGGTGGACGGCGAGATCACCATCCTCGACATCGCGCTGCGCAACCTCGCCGAGGTGGGGTTGACCGACGTCGTCGTGGTGGTCGGCTACGCGGCGGACGCCGTCCGCGAACGCCAGGCCGACCTGGAACGCCGCCACGGCGTGAGGCTCACCCTCGTGCACAACGACAAGGCCGAGGAGTGGAACAACGCGTACTCGCTCTGGCTGGCTCGCGACTGGTTCGCCCGGGGCGTACTGCTGGTCAACGGCGACACCGTGCACCCGGTGAGCATCGAGAAGACGCTGCTGGCCGAGCGCGGGCCCGGCGTGCTGCTCGCGGTCGACACCCTCAAGCCGCTGGCCGAGGAGGAGATGAAGACCACCTTCGACGCCGCCGGTCAGCTGACCCGGATCACCAAGCTGATGGACCCGGCGCAGGCGTACGGCGAGTACATCGGCGCGACCCTGATCGAGCCGCAGGTGGCCGGGGCACTCGCCGACGCGCTGGAGGCGACCTGGCGACGCGACCCGAACCTGTACTACGAGGACGGATACCAGGAGTTCGCCGACCGTGGCGGCGAGGTACGCGCCGCACCGATCGGTGACGTGTCCTGGGTGGAGGTCGACAACCACGACGACCTGGCCCGGGCGCGGGAGATCGCGTGCCGCTACTAGCCCGCACCGTCACCACACCGCTGTCGATCGAGGTCCGCCGGGGGGCGGTGGCCGACCTCGGCGCGCTCCTGGCCGACCGGCGGATCTCCGGCGGCGGCGACGTCGCGGTAGTGGTCGGCCCCGGACAGGGCGAGAAGATCGCCGACCTCTGCCGGCCGTCGCTCGGCTCGGCCGACATCTTCACGGTGACCGGCGGTAGCGTCGACTCCGCCACCGAGCTGGGCGACCAGCTCCGGCGCCGACACTACGACGCGGTCGTCGGCATCGGCGGCGGCAAGACCATCGACACCGCCAAGTACGCCGCCACCCGCTACGCCATCCCGATGGTCACCGTGGCGACCAGCCTCGCCAACGACGGCATCGCCTCCCCGGTGGCGTCGCTGACCCACGAGGGCGGCAAGGGCTCGTACGGCGTGCACATCCCGATCGCCGTCCTGGTCGACCTCGACTTCGTGGAGAACGGGCCGGACCGGCAGACCCAGGCCGGCATCGGCGACGCGGTGAGCAACCTGAGCGCCTGCGCCGACTGGGAACTGGCCCACCGGGTACGCGACGAGCCGATCGACGGGCTCGCCGTGACGCTCGCCCGGACCGGGGCCGAGGCACTGGTCAACCACCCCGGCAAGATCACCGACGACGCCTTCCTGACCACCCTGGCCGAGGCGCTCATCCTCGGCGGGATCTCCATGTCGATCTGCGGCTCCAGCCGCCCGGCCAGCGGCGGCGACCACGAGATCTCGCACGCCATCGACCACCTGTACCCGGGCACCGGCTCGCACGGCGAACAGGTCGGCCTCGGCGCGTTGTTCTGCACCTTCCTCCGGGGCGACCTGGAACGCTTCGGTCAGCTCAGCAGCTGCCTGCACCGGCACGGCCTGGCCGTCCGGCCCGAGGAGCTGGGCCTCACCGACGAGCAGTTCGTCGAGGCGGTCGCCTTCGCACCGCGCACCCGACCGGACCGCTACACCATCCTCGAACACCTCGCGTTGTCCGCTGACGACATCCGTACCCGGCTGGGAGACTACGTTGACGCCCTCCGTGAGCACCTTGGCTGAGCCTTCACACCCCACGGTCGCCGACTTCCACCGGGTGAACCGGGGCGGTGGCCTGTTCAGCGAGTCGGTGAGCCAGTGGATCGGCGCCGTCTTCGCGCTGGTCGCCCAGCGACTCGGGCTCCGGCCCACCGCGCTGACCATCACCAACCTGGTGCTCGGCCTGGCCACCTCGGTCACCGTGGTCGCGCTCGCCGGCCCGGTCGCCGCCGGGGACGTACCCGCCTGGGTGGTCGGGCTGCTCGCGCTGGTCGGCTGGCAGATCGCGTACGCCCTGGACTGCGCCGACGGTCAGCTCGCCCGGGTGACCGGTCAGGGCAGCGCCGCCGGTGCCCGGGTCGACGTGCTCTGCGACGTGGCGGCCCAGATCGCGCTGGTCGCGGCGCTGGGCGCAACCGCCGTGACGCAGGTGCCGTCGACGCCGGTGTGGTTGGTGGCCACCTTCGCCGGCACCTGGATGGTCAACCTGGTCACCTCGGTGATGCAGTCCGGCCCGAACGCGGCCAGCATGGTCACCTCCACCAGCCTGCCGGTACGCCTGGCGAAGCTGGTCCGCGACTACGGCGCGGTGATCTTCGCGGCCGCGTTGGTGCTGGCTTTCGCTCCGGCGCTCGTGTTCTGGGTGATCGTGGCGTTCACCGTCGTCAACGGCGGGTTCCTGCTCGCGAGCATCGCCTTCTCCGCCCGCGCCAGCTTGTAAGGAAGGGCACCTTATTAACGCCTCGTGCATAGCAAGGGCCCCCTATTAACGCGGCCAGCCGACCGGCCACCTAACGCGGCAGCCGACAGACCGCGCCCCGCTCTCCAAGATCGCGCTCGATCCGGGGTCGAGTGGCATCCAAGCGCCGCGATAACCACTCGATCCGGGATCGAGTGGTTATCGTGTTCTCGGAGCAGCGTGCCTGCTCGTCCGTGCTGCCTCGGGCGGCCCTTTCCTGCTACGCCAGGCTCCTGCGGTTAGCCCTGAGAGGGCTCTACCCCGGAGGTTGGGTTCACGACCTGGTAGTACTGCAACTCGTACATGTGCCCGGCCTTCACCATGACCGTCGCTTCGATCGGGCGGCGGCCCTGCGCGTAGACGACACGGAACGTCCGCATGATCGAGACGTCCGGCGGTAGCTCCAGCGCGAGGAACTCCTCAGGGGTCGGGGGACGCGTCGACACCTGGTCGACAAACTCTTGGGGAATTATCCCCAGGTCGCTGAGGGCGCGCGGCGTGCCGCCCTTGATGCGCCGCTTCTCGGCGAGCGGGGTTCCCCGCGCGATGTCGACCGGATAATAGGAGTGCACCAGTTCGGCGGGTTCGTCGTCGAGTTGCATGAGCTGCTTGCGCAGCACAGCCACGTCGCTATCCGCGAGGCCGAACGCGAGTCGAACCTGAGCGGGAGGGGTCACTTCGGCGACGTGCAGCAGGTCAACCGACCCCTTCAGCCCACGCCGTTCGGCCTCGCTGAGCCACGGATACGGCTGCCCGGCCGGCGGAGGGGTGATGAAGGCTGCTGGCGTGACGATGTGCTGAGGTCGTTCACGGACGAACACGCCCTTGCCCGGCGAACTGTCGGCGTAGCCCTCGCGCTTGAGGACAGCGACGGCGTTCTGCACGGTCTGGTTAGGGACGCCGTACTCCTGTTGTAGCTGCGCGGTGCTCGGCAGCTTGCTGCCCGGCGGCAGGTCCTTGGAAAGGATCATCGCCCGCAGGTCGGCGGCCATCTGCTGGTGGCGGGCACGCGGGTCCTTGATGGGTCGAGGCATGTTCACGCCTTGGTCTGGTAGCGGAGGTGGCGGCCGGCGGCAGTCATGGTCATAACGCTGTATTCAAACGGCGTGCCGTTGGCGGCGAACGTGAGCCGGGTAAGGACGATCACCGGGTCTCGCTCGGAGATATGGAGTTCATGCTGCTCCCTGAGGGTGGGGAGACGCGCGGAGATCTCGTCTACCGCGCGGTCGGTGGTGTATCCGAGGTTCGCGAGCAGGGTGACGGAGCCGCCGGGGATTCTGGCGCGGTCAGCCAACGGTGTTCCGGTGGCAATGCTGCTCGGGTAGTAGGAGTCGGTGAGTTCGACGACATGACCGTCCAGCAGCATTACACGCTGTCGGAGCACAACACGCGCGTTCGGCGCTAGACGCAGGGCGTCGGCGACCTCTGGTGGTGCGGAAGTCTCTTCCGCTGCGGTGATGCGCTGAGTTCCTTGCTTGCCTGTCGAGGCTGCTTCGTTGGCCCACGCGTCGCCGCTACCGGGGGTCATGTAGCGGTCTGACGTGCTGTTTTGCTGCTGGCGACTCACGCGACTTCTCCCTCCTCACGTGAGAACGACTCTACTGCCTTACTTGACAACGTCACCTCGCACGATGATTGCGCCATACTAGGTATGGCAGTATGGTGGCGTCGAGCACCGAACCCAATCAGCAGACCAGCCATGCCAATGCAGGCCGCTCCAGCGGTCGGGCCGCGCATCTCTGTTGACAGCGAGGGACGGAGACACATGAAACAAGCAGGCCTGGTACGTCCTCGAATACCACCGCCATCACCGCTGCCCAGACTGCACGGCCAGCGCATGGTGTCCGGACGTTCAACTCGCGCGAACCCGGATCGCGGCATGGCATCGATACCCGCAGCGTTAACCGGGCTCAGGGCCGGGGACCTGCTCCACCTCACCCGAGCTGCCAGCATCCAGTTCGGAACGTCGATCACTTTCCGCCTCATCCGGGTGCTCGATCTGCCGACGTACCAGGGTTGGTCGTGGCTCGACGGCTACCACGCGGACAAGTCCAGCGCCTCCCACGACGGCATCCGTAAGGGGATGGCGATGATCAGACGTGTCCCCAAGATCTCCGACCGGCCGACCGGCGCCGAGGTTCAGGCCGCCGAGCACGAAGCCGCCAAGCAGCGGATTCTCGCTCAGGCCGAGGCTGAGCGGACGCCGCTCGACGACACTACCCAGGTCGTACCTGATCGGCGGGGCCGGCGGTGAGGGACGACCTGCCGGTCGGTCGACGGGTGGCGTACTGGCGGGCGCGGCGGAAGATGTCGCAGCAGATGTTCGCCGACCGGCTCGGCAAGTCCAAGTCGTGGGTCGACAAGGTCGAGCGGGGAGTACGTCGACTCGACAAGTGGTCGGTGCTGCGGGAGATCGCGGACGCGCTCAACGTCGACCCGGACATCTTCCTCGGCGACGCCGCCTCGCCCGCACCCGTGCGGCCTGCCGACCTGCGCATCCAGTTGTACCGGCTCACTGCGCAGGTCACCGTGAAGCTGGGCGCAACGGAACTGGGGTGGCTGGCTGCCGATCGGGCTTGGTCTTGGCCACGGCCGCCGACGATCCGATGCTGGAAGCGGTCGCGGCCATGCCATTCGGTCAGGCGTTGCGGGCCGCCGGCTGCCAACGCGCAGCCTTCGAGACGGCGATCACCGCCGCGCAGAAGGTCGCCCCGCTCACCGACGACTCGGGTACGGCTGCCGAGCGGGCGGCCTGCGCGGCGCTGCTCGTCCAAGCCGCCCTCAGGTCGGCGACGCTCCCGGGGCATCTCGGGTGCTACTGGACGCCGACCGGCTCGCGCCGACGGAGGTACAGGTACGGCCAGCCGGTCGAGCGATGCTGGCCGAGGTGCTGGCCGGGTCACCATCCCCGGACCCACGCCTGGTGGCGATAGCCGAAGCCGCGAGGGTGCGTGGCGCATGGCGACAGTGCTGCATGCGGCTGGCCGAGATGATTCCGGCGGGCAGGGCGATCAGCTGAGGGAGGCGTACACGTCGATGAGGCGTTTGGTGACCACGTCGGGGTGGAAGGTGCGGTCGTAGCGGGAGCGGGCGGGAACGGCCAGGGCGGCGGCTCCGGCGGCGGCCACCGGCAGCGCGGCGGCCAGGGCCGCCGGATCCGGCGGCACGACCCAGCCGGCTTCCCCGGCCAGGATCCCGGCCGGCAGGGCACTTGCCCGACCGACGGGGTCAGCCGGGCCGCCGGGGCTGGGCGGGGCGGCTGCCGAGGCGGCCACGGCCGGGCCGGTGCCGGCGGGTTCGCGGGGGGTGTCCGCGCCGACGAGGTACGGGATGCCACCGAGCGCGGTGCCGAGCACCGGCCGCCCGCTGGCCAGCGCCTCGATGATCACGGTGGGCAGCACGTCGTGCCAGGTGGAGGTCGCCAGCACCACGGCGCTTGCGGTCAGCGCGTCGCGGACTCCGGCCCGGTCGAGCGGGCCGAGGAAGGTGACGTCGGCGCGTTCGGCCGCCGCCGCCTCGACCAGCGGGCGCAGTTCGCCGTCACCGGCCACGCGGAGCGGACCCAGCGCGCCGTCCGGGTGCCGGCGCCACGCCTCCAGCAGCAGGTCGAGCCCCTTCTCGGGGGAGAGCCGACCGAGGAAGAGGAAGCCCTGACCCAGCGGTGCGGGGGTGCCCGGGTCCGGGATGGCGTTCGGCTTGACCACGATCCGGTCGTCCGGGATGCCGTAGTCGCGCAGGTGGTCGGCGACGGCGCTGGTCAGCGCGATGAACCGGTCCACCGACTTCCAGGTGCCCCGGTGCACGGCCAGGGTGGTCGCCATCAGCGCGCTCTGCGCCCGCGACCCCCGGTAGCAGCGGTGCACCACCGCCGGCACGCCCAGTGTGCGGCCCCGGCAGTCCTGGCAGATCACACCGTCACGGAAGTACAGGCCGGAGGAGCAGACCTGGCGGTAGTTGTGCACGGTCTGCACCACCGGCACGCCGTGCCGGTGCGCGGTCCGCACCACCCAGGGCGACAGCAGCGGGTACGGGTTGTGCAGGTGCAGCACGTCCGGACGGTGCTCGGTGAGCAGCCGGCTCAGTTCCTGCTGCGCCCGGGGGGCGTAGATCGGAGAGATCGGCAGCAGCGCCTTCGCCGCCTTCGGCATCGACGGGATCTCGTCGGAGCTCCGCAGGAACGGCAGCACTTCCACGCCGGCCGCCGCGAGCTGGGAGATCTCCACGTTGACGATGGTGTTCTCGCCGGACGGCTGGGCTACCCGGTACCGGTTGTGCGCCACCACGATTCTCACGGCAAAGAAGGTTACCGTTGAGCTGTGCCCGAACTACCGGAGGTGGAGGCGCTCGCAGGCTACCTGCGGCAGCGCGCGGTGGGCCGGCGTGTCGACCGGCTGGAGGTCGCCGCGATCAGCGCCCTGAAGACGTACGACCCGGCACCGACCGCGGTCGTCGGCCGGACGGTGACCGACGCCCGGCGGCACGGCAAGTTCCTCGACGTCGTCTTCGACGGTGGCCTGCACCTGGTGGTCCACCTGGCCCGCGCCGGCTGGCTGCACTACCGGGAGGCGTTCGCTTCGACCGTCCCGCTCCGTCCCGGAAAGGGACCGATCGCGCTCCGGGTACGCCTCGACGACGGTTCCGGTTTCGACCTGACCGAGGCCGGTACCCAGAAGAAACTCGCCGCTTATCTGGTCACCGACCCACAGGCGGTCCCCGGGGTGGCCAAGCTCGGTCCGGACGCGATCGCCGCCGACCTGAGCACCTTCGCCGGGGCGTTGCGCAGCCGCCGGGGCCAGGTCAAGGGGGTGCTCACCGACCAGTCCGTGCTGGCCGGGGTGGGCAACGCGTACTCGGACGAGATCCTGCACGCCGCGAAGCTGTCGCCGTTCGCGCTGACCGACCGGCTCAGCGACGACCAGATGGCCGCGCTGCACGCGGCGACCCGGCGGGTGCTCGGCGACGCGGTGACCCGCTCGCTGGGACAGCGCGCTGCGGAGCTCAAGGGCGAGAAGCGGTCCGGGCTGAAGGTGCACGCCCGCACCGGCCTGCCCTGCCCGGTCTGTGGGGACGCCGTCCGGGAGGTCTCGTTCGCCGATTCGAGCCTCCAGTACTGCCCGACCTGCCAGACCGGCGGCAAGCCGCTGGCTGACCGACGGTTGTCTCGACTTGTACGGTGAGCGACGTTGCTCATCGACTACGGAGCGGAATCGGGCGCGGGTGCCGAACCACCGCTCGGACGCTCTACCCGGGTCACAATCCATCGGTATAGTGGCCCGGTCCCCGGCTTCCGGATGGTGTGAAGTCGGCCAGATCCCAGGCGAACACGAGTCTGTCGCGCAATGTCCTTCGGTCCGCGACGGGTGCGGATACGCATGGGAAGCTGGAACGGTGGGCGACGCGGGTCCTCACGGCGAGTGAGCGGCACGTGTCATGCGGGAGGACATGGTGAGGTGACGACTAGCCTCCAGCGCCCGGTGACCAACGAAGGCCGGAGCAGATTCGTGCGGCACGTCGACAGCTTCGAGATCCAGCCGCCGACCCCGCCCTCCACCAGCGGCGTACCGCGATCGGCATGGGCGCGGGCACGGCGACGTGTCTCCCGTTGGCACCGCCCGTACACGGCGATCCTGGTGCTGCTGGACTTCGCCGCAGTGGCCTTCTCCAGCTACACCGCGATCCGCACCTTCGACCAGGCGACCGCCGGCTTCCACGAGGCCGACACCGACCCGACCTGGTTCTTCACGGTCGCCTTCCTGCTGTTGCCGCTGGGCTGGCTGGTCATCCTGTGGTTCAACGGCGCCTACGACCGGCGCTGTCTCGGGCTCGGGCCGGACGAGTTCAAGCGGGTGATCCGGGCCGGCGTGGCGGCCTGCGCGGCGGTGTCCTTCGTCGCCTTCGCCACCAAGACCGACCTGTCCCGGTTCACCGTCGGCACCGCCCTGCTGCTGGCCCTGCTGCTGATCATGTTGGGCCGGATCCTGGCCCGCTTCGTGCTACACGTGGTCCGCCGCAACATCCAGCAGGCGGCGCACCGGATGGTGCTGGTCGGCACACTGCCGGAGTGCCTTGAGGTCTACACGGCGGTCACCCGCAATCCGTCCGCCGGGCTGGTCCCGGTCGCCATCCACATCACCGACGGTTACGCGGCGGCCAAGGGCGTGCAGACGCCCGTCCCGGTGTACGCCGGCCGCGACGTGCTGGCGCTGGTCCGCGAGGTGGGCGGTGACACCATCGCGGTCTGCGGCTCGGCCAGCTCCGAGCCGGGCGAGTTGCGCCGGCTGGCCTGGCAGTTGGAGGGCTCCGGGGTCGACCTGGTGGTGGCCCCGCAGTTGACCGACATCGCCGGTCCCCGGGTGCACATCCGCCCGATCGAGGGTCTGCCGCTGCTGCACGTCGAGGAGCCGACCCTGTCCGGGCCGGCGCTGCTGGCCAAGAACATGATGGACCGGGTCGCCGCCGGCCTCGGCCTGCTGATGCTGGTGCCGGTCTTCATCGCCATCGCCATCGCGATCCGGATCTCCGACCCGGGTCCGGTCTTCTTCCGCCAGCCCCGGGTGGGGCACGAGGGGCGCACGTTCCGGGTGTGGAAGTTCCGCACCATGTACGTCGACGCCGAGGACCGGCTGGCCAGCCTGACCGACCAGAACGAGACCGACGGCATGTTGTTCAAGATGAAGCAGGATCCCCGGGTCTTCCCGGTGGGCCGCTTCCTGCGTGCCTCGTCCCTGGACGAGCTGCCCCAGTTGATCAACGTGCTCAAGGGTGAGATGTCGCTGGTCGGGCCGCGCCCGCTGCCCGCCGACGACGGTGACTTCCTGGGCGACGTACGCCGCCGGCTGCTGGTCCGTCCCGGGATGACCGGCCTGTGGCAGGTCTCCGGCCGCTCGGACCTGTCCTGGGACGAGGCCGTCCGGCTGGACCTCTACTACGTCGACAACTGGTCGCTGGCGTACGACCTGAGCATCCTGTGGCGCACCGTGGGTGTGGTGGTGGCCCGCAAGGGCGCGTACTGACTCTTGGCCCGGCGGGCGGAACCGGTCAGGATCGTCGGCGTGGGTGGCAACCTCTCCGCCGTCGTCGGCGTCATCTCCCTGGTCGCGGTGCTGGCCGGGGCCCTGTACGCCGTCGGTCTGCTGCGCGGCCGGCGCGGCATCGCCACACCCGGCCAGCGGGCCACCTACGAGGTGCTGCACACCGCCGGGCTGGCCGCCGAACCGCTGCGCGCCGGACTGAATCCGGCCGGTGCCGCGAAGGCCGCCCGCCACCTGCGCACCCTGGTCGGGGCGGAGGGGCTGGCGTTGACCGACACCGACGACCTGCTCGCCCTGGACGGGCGGGGCGCACACCACGGGGACCAGCTACGCGCGGCGGCCCAGCGGGTGGTGGCGTCGGAGCGGTCGACGGTGCTCGGCGAGGCGGAGCTGTTCTGCGACCGCGTCGACTGCCCGGTCCGAGGCGCGGTGGTGGCCCCGCTGGCCGGCGCGGAGGGCCGGATAGCCGGTGCCCTGGTCGCCGTCACCGACGGTGTCCCCGCCCCCGGTCTGGTGCAGGCCACCCTGGAGACCGCGCACTGGGCGGGCAGCCAACTCGCCCTCGCCGAGTTGGACTCGTCCCGGGAACGGCTGGCCCGGGCCGAGGTACGGGCGCTGCGGGCGCAGATCAGCCCGCACTTCATCTACAACGCGCTGACCGCGATCGGCTCGTTCGTCCGCACCGACCCGGAGCGGGCCCGGGAGTTGATCCTGGAGTTCGCGGAGTTCACCCGGTACTCCTTCCGGGCGCACGGGGAGTTCACCACGTTGGCCGAGGAGCTGCGGTCGATCGACCGTTACCTGACCATCGAGCGGGCCAGGTTCGGCGACCGGCTCCAGGTCCGGCTCCAGATCGCCCCCGAGGTGCTGCCGGTGACCCTGCCGTTCCTGTGCCTGCAACCACTGGTGGAGAACGCGGTCCGGCACGGCTTGTCGCGCAAGCCCGGCACGGGCATGGTGAGCATCGAGGCCCGCGACGCGGGAGCCGAGTGCCACATCACGGTGGAGGACGACGGAGTGGGGATGGATCCGGCCACGTTGACCGCCGGGATCGCCGAGCTGGCCGGTGCCACCGGCGACCCGGGCGACGACCCGGGCCAGCACGTCGGCCTGTCGAACGTCGACGAGCGACTCCGGTCGGTCTTCGGGGACGGCTTCGGCCTGGTCGTGGAGACGGACCTGGGCTCGGGTACGAAGGTGAGCATGCGGGTGCCCAAGTTCCATCCCGGCGTACGGGCGGGCTCGTGACCGGCAACGGCGGCCCGGCCGCTCCCGGTTTCCTGCGCGTCCTCGCGGTGGACGACGAACCGCCCGCGCTGGACGAGCTGGCGTACCACCTGCGCACCGATCCCCGGGTGGCCCGGCTGCACACGGCCGGCGACGCCACCGAGGCGCTGCGGGTGCTCCGCGACGGCGAGATCGACGTGGTCTTCCTGGACATCCGGATGCCCGGTCTGGACGGCATGGAGCTGGCTCGGGTGCTGCGCCGGTTCGCCCGGCCACCCGCGATCGTCTTCGTCACCGCGTACGACGACGGTGCGGCTGACGCCTTCGACCTCGGTGCCACCGACTACGTCCGGAAGCCGGTCCGGTCCGAACGGCTCTCCGAGGCGCTGCGCCGGGTGGTCGGCTCGCGGGTGGTGCCGTCCCATCCGGCCGCGCTGGCCCGGGCCGAGGAGGATCCGACCATCCCGGTCGAGTTGGCCGGTAGCACCCGGATGCTGCCCCGCTCGGCGGTGCGGTGGGTGGAGGCGCAGGGCGACTACGCCCGGTTGCACACCGTGGACGGCGCCCACCTGGTCCGGGTGTCGCTGGCGACGCTCGCCGAACGTTGGGCCGATGCCGGTTTCGTCCGGATCCACCGGTCGTACCTGGTGCAGCTCCGGCTGATCGCCGAGCTGCGGCTGGTCAACTCCGGGTACGTGGTGGTGGTCGACGGGACGGAGCTGTCGGTGAGCCGGCGGCACATCCGGGAACTCAAGGACAAGCTGGTCCGCGCCGCGAAACAGGAGTGGAGCCGCTGACGGTGTGACCGCCGTCCACCGGGTTATCCACAGGCTGCACCAGTTGTCCACAGGTTGTGCACAGCCCTCTTGACATTCCCGTCCGGCGGACGAGACTGCCGTGGTGGCCGCTGCCGACGATCCCGTCCCGGCGCCCGAGGCGGCGGCACGGCCCGGGGCGCAGCCCCGCCACGCCGACTTCGGTCGGGTGCCGCCGCAGGGCGGGCCCCCGACACCGCCGCAGGGCGGGCACTCCGCACCTGAGGTGCCGCCGCGTACCCGGGTGGTGCTGGCCGAGGTGTCGCGGCGGCAGCGCCCGTCCGCCGGTACGCACACCGAACTCACCCAGCAGACCCGGGTCGGTGAGGCCCTGGTCCGTGGACTGGTACGCGCCCAGTTGGCGCTGGCGTTGCAACTGTCGGCGGTGGTGCTGGTCGGGCTGGGCGGTCTGCCGTTGCTGTTCGCCATCGCGCCGTCGGTCGGGCGGCTGACCGTGCTCGGCGTCAACCTGCCGTGGCTGCTGCTCGGCGTGCTCTCCTTCCCGTTCCTGGTCGCGGTCGGCTGGACGTACGTGCGGCTGGCCGAGCGCAACGAGCAGGACTTCACCGACCTGGTCCGGCGGCCGGAGCGCTGAATGGGCAACGACCTCGTCGTACCCGCGATCGTGGCGGTCACCCTGGTCACCCTCGGGATCGGGTTCTACGGGTTGCGGCTGGCCCGCACCACCTCGGACTTCCTGGTCGCCTCGCGGGTGGTCAGCCCGACCTGGAACGCCGCCGCGATCGGCGGGGAGTACCTGTCGGCGGCCAGCTTCCTCGGCGTCGCCGGGCTGGTCCTCAAGTACGGCGTCGACGTGCTCTGGTACCCGGTCGGCTTCGCCGCCGGCTACCTGGCCCTGCTGCTGTTCGTGGCCGCACCGCTGCGCCGCTCCGGGGCGTTCACCCTGCCCGACTTCTGCGAGCTGCGGCTCGGCTCCCGCCGGTTGCGGACACTGGCCACCATCTTCGTGATCTTCATCGGCTGGCTCTACCTGGTGCCGCAGTTGCAGGGCGCCGGGCTGACGCTGGCCACGCTGGCCGGCTCGCCGTACCCGGTGGGTGCCCTGGTGGTGGCCGCGGTGGTGACCGCCAACGTGGCGCTCGGCGGGATGCGCGCGGTCACCTTCGTGCAGGCGTTCCAGTACTGGCTCAAGCTGACCGCGCTCGCCGTACCCGCGATCTTCCTCGCCCTCCAGTGGCAGGCCGACGGGCGTCCGCCGGTGACCCCGCCCGACGGGCCGACGTTCCGGACCGCGACCACCGTCGTGGTCGAGCACCGCGCGGTGCTCACGCTGCCCGACGGCGAGACCCGGGAGGTACGCCCCGGCGACGAGTTGACCTTCACTGCCGGTGAGCCGGTGCCGGAGGTCTCCGGGGTGGCGACCGGGTCCGCCGAATGGCTGCTGCCCAGCACCGCCGCCGACGACGACCGGGGGTTGTTCGCCACGTACTCGCTGATCCTGGCGACCTTCCTGGGCACCATGGGGCTGCCGCACGTCCTCGTGCGCTTCTACACCAACCCGGACGGTGCGGCCGCCCGCCGGACCACGCTCGTGGTGCTGGCGCTGGTCGGGATCTTCTACCTGTTACCCACGATCTACGGCGTGCTCGGCCGGATCTACACCCCGCAACTGCTGGTCAGCGGGCAGACCGACGCGGTGGTGGTGCTGCTGCCCGAGGCGGCGCTCGGCGCCGGGACCACCGGACGGCTGCTGGCCGCCCTGGTCGCCGCCGGTGCCTTCGCGGCCTTCCTGTCCACCTCGTCCGGCCTGCTCACCAGCGTCGCCGGGGTGATCTCCACCGACGTGCTCGGGCGTGGCTCGGTACGCGGCTTCCGGCTGGCCACGGTGATCGCCGGTGGGGTGCCGGCGGTGCTCGCGTTGAACGTCTCCGGGCTGGACGTCTCGCAGGTGGTCGGGCTGGCGTTCGCCGTCGCCGCGTCCAGCTTCTGCCCGCTGCTGGTGCTCGGCATCTGGTGGCGCGGGCTCACCGACGCGGGTGCGGCCGCCGGCATCCTGGTCGGCGGCGGCGCGGCGGTGTCGGCGGTGCTGGTCACCGTGCTCGGCCCGCCGCTGTCCGGCTGGCCCGCCACCCTCACCGCCCAGCCTGCCGCCTGGACGGTGCCGCTGGCCTTCACCGTGATGATCGCGGTCTCGCTCGCCACCCGCCGCCGCGCCCCGACCGACATCGCCCGCACCATGCTGCGCCTGCACGCCCCGGACGCCCTCCGGCGGTAAGGAAGGGCCCCCTACTAACGCCTGCGGTATAGGAAGGGTCCCCTGCTAACGTCCGTCGGCTTGCAGGGGCGGCTGGCGCGACGTCCGACTCGCGGATGAGCCGTGAATCGTCCTCCGGTCGGGCGGTGTGCTGGTCAGGACCGGATACGGTCGGGCTCATGACTGGTGAGCACCCGGCGCTGGCGCTGCGCGGCCTGGCGAAGAGGTTCGACAGCAAGATCGCGGTAGGCGGCGTGGATCTGGACGTGCCGACCGGTTCGTTCTACGGCCTGCTCGGCCCGAACGGCGCGGGCAAGACCACCACACTGTCGATGGCGGTCGGGCTGCTGCGACCCGACGCGGGCGGCGCCCAGGTGCTCGGGCACGACGTGTGGGCCGATCCGGTCACCGCGAAACGGCTGCTCGGCGTGATGCCGGACGGCGTACGCCTCTTCGACCGGCTCAGCGGGGCGGAGCTGCTGGCGTACCACGGCCTGCTGCGCGGCATGGACCCGGCGGTGGTCGACCAGCGGGCCGGGGAACTGCTCGACGTGCTCGCTCTGGCCGACGCCGGTCGCACCCTGGTGGTGGACTACTCGGCCGGTATGAAGAAGAAGATCGGGCTGGCCTGCGCGCTGCTGCACGGGCCCCGGCTGCTGGTGCTGGACGAGCCGTTCGAGGCGGTCGATCCGGTCTCGGCCGCGTTGATCCGCGACATCCTCCAGCGGTACGTGACCGGCGGCGGCACGGTGGTCTTCTCCAGTCACGTGATGGAGGTCGTGCAGCGGCTCTGCACCCACGTGGCGATCCTCGCCGAGGGCGCCATCAAGCGGGTCGGCACGCTGGAGCAGGTACGCGGCGAGCGCTCGTTGGAGGAGGTCTTCGTCGAGGTGGTCGGCGGGCGTACCGCCACCGGTGAGGAGCTGGCGTGGCTGTCTCAGTGACCGCCCCGGCGAAGCCCGTACGGGCCGTCTCGGCCCGCCACTTCGTCCGGCTCAAGCTGCGGGTGATGGCCAACAACTTCCGTGGCCAGGGCTGGCGGGTGGCGCTGTTCCTGATCGGGTCGCTGTTCGGGCTCTGGATCTCGGTGGGTGCCTTCTTCGGCCTGGCCGCCCCCGGGCTGGTCGGCGACGACCGGTACGCGCTGCTGATCGCCGCGCTCGCCGGCATCCTCACCGTGCTCGGCTGGCTGCTGCTGCCACTGGTCTTCTTCGGCGTCGACGAGACGCTCGACCCGGCCCGTTTCGCGTTGCTCCCGCTGCGCCGCCGCACCCTGGTCAAGGGGCTGTTCGCGGCGGCGCTGGTGAGCGTACCGGCGATCGCCGCCCTGGTCGCGTTCTCCGGCCTGGTCGTCACCGCCGGTGTCTTCGGCGGCTGGTCCGCCGCCGTGGTGGCCGCCATCGGGGTCGTCCTTGGGCTGCTCGTCTGCGTCGCCGGCGCGCGGGCGGTGACCAGCGCCTTCGCCACCATGCTCCGCTCCCGGCGGGTCCGTGACCTGGCCGCCGTCCTGCTGGCGGTGCTGGCCGCGATGCTGGGGCCGTTGCAGATCGCGGGTGTGGCCGCGCTCGGCGAGGTCGACTGGGACCGGTTCCTCCCGGTGGCGACCGTGCTCGGCTGGACCCCGCTGGGCGCACCCTTCACGGCCGGCATCGACCTGGCCCAGGGACGGGTCTGGGCCGCCCCGCTGAAGCTGGTGATCGCCGTGCTCACCGTCCTCGCCCTGCTGGCGTGGTGGTCACGGTCGCTGGAGTCGGCGATGGTGGGCGCGGCCAGCACCGGACCGGCCCGCGTTCAGGCAGGACCGACCGGCGGCGTGGTCGCCCAGTTGTTTCTTCGCGCGGCCGGCTGGCTGCGCCGGGACCAGTTCGGCGCGTTGGTCGCCCGGGAGGCCCGTTACTGGTGGCGGGACGCGCGGCGGCGGGCCAACCTGATCACCATCGCGGTGGTCGGCCTCTTCGTGCCGGTCATGGTCAACTTCGGCGCGCAGGGCTTCTCGTACGACGGCGAGCAGGGCTTCTCCGTCGGCGACTCGTCACCGGTGCTGGTCAGCGTCTCGATGCTCTTCGTAGGGCTCCTCGCCGCGGTCACCCTGGCCAACCAGTTCGGCTTCGACGGCAGCGCGTTCGCCGCGAACGTGGTGGCCGGTGTACCCGGCCGGCAGGAACTGCTCGCCCGGATGACCGCCTTCTCGCTCTACGTGCTGCCGATGCTGGCCGTGGTCGCGGTGGTGATCGCACTGGTCCTCGGCGAACCGGCGTGGATCGGGTTCATGGCGGGCGCGCTGGTCGCCACGTACGGCGTCGGGCTGGCCGTCAACTCGTTCATCTCGGTGCTCGGCGCGTACTCGCTGCCGGAGACGAGCAACCCGTTCGCCATGAACAGCGGCGCCGGCGTGGTCAAGAGCCTGCTGACGCTGCTGTCGATGGTCGTCACCGCCGCACTCGGCGTACCGATGGTGGTGGCCGCCGCGCTGCTCGGCGACACGTGGCTCTGGCTGGGCCTGCCACTCGGCGCGGTGTACGGCGTGGGTGCGGCGCTGCTCGGCGCGTACCTGGCCGGTGACACCCTGGACCGCCGCCAGCCCGAACTGCTGGCCACGGTCACCCCGCGCCGCTGAACGACGGTGGGACGTGGCCCCGGGGTCGTACTCCACCCCCACCCGATAGCGCGGCCAGGCAAGATCGAGGCGAGCGACGAAACGGCCTTGGTCCGACACGACCCACTGGGTACGAGGCGGGGGCAGCCCGGCCAGCACCAGCCGCACCCGGGTCCGGGACTCCTGGGGCGACTCGGCGCCAGCGTCCGCGAGGTCGACCGCCCGGAGCATCGCCCGCCAGCCACGGCGACCCGCCCTCGCGAGCGCGTACCCGCGTAGCGCGGAGACGTCGGTGAGTCTGCGTGCCAACAACGCGTCGATGACCACCACCGCCTCCACCAGGTCGAGCCAGAGTGCCAGGTCCCAGCAGGTACGCACGGGGGACGTGACAGCCGTGCCCGCGCGATCGAGGACGTCCCCCGGGTCGATGGGCCCGCGATGGATGTGCACCAGCTCGTCGAGGGCGACCTGGGCGCACCCGCGGTGTGCCGTAGCGGATCGACCGGCGATCGCCCCGGCTGGCGGGATCAGCCACCGGCCGGCAGCAGTGCACCTGGTCCGGTGAGTGACGGGCACCTTGGCGTCCGCGTACACATCTCGGAAGAGCGGACGCCAGGCGGAACTGCGGAGATCGTTGCGGGTGAGCAGGCCACTTGTGGTCGCGTGAGACCCGCGGAAGATGCGCCCCCGCAACTGCGGAGGCCGACGAGGCGATCTGGACATGCCATCGACGATTGCAGTCACCATGCCCCGCGTGCTGCCCCTGTGGATAACGCGGCCACCCGTGCCGCCACCTGTCGGCAGCCCCACCCGATCACGAACGGCCCGCATGACCACGGACCGCCCGCACGATCGCACTCGATCCGGGATCGAGTGGCTCACGAGCAACGACGAGACCACTCGATCCTGGATCGAGCGCGATCTTCCGAGGGGGTCGCACGTCGCGCGCGACTGGCGCTCCGGGGGGTGTCGCACGTCCCGGCAGGGGGTCGGTCAGCAGGCAGCGGGGGCCGATGCCTCTCGGGCCAGGTCGAGGAAGGATCGCCAGGCGGTCGGTGCGAAGGTGAGCGACGGGCCGGAGCGATCCTTGCTGTCCCGCACCAGCACCACCCCGGGCAGGTTGTCCGCCACCTCGACACAGTTGCCGCCGGAATCGGTCGAGCGAGTCGACGTGCGCCAGCGAGGTCCAGCAGCGTTCATGGCGTGACCTTCAGCTTTCGGATCAGGTCCAGCGAAGTACTCGTGGACAGCGCTTCGCCGAGCAGGCTATCCCACTTCCGGTCCATCAAGCGGACCGTGTCGGGGTCGTTGATCACGTGTCCGCGAGCAGCATTCTCCAGGTAGATCGCCTGCTCGCGGTCGGGAAGTTCGACCAGCACGAATCCGCCACTGGCGGCTATAGCCCACCGGCCGAGATGACGGCTCGGGCGTACTCCTCGGTCTGGAGCAGGCCCGGCACCAGACAGGGCTCGAAGGCGCGCAGCCTGGTCGCCTCCTGTTCGTAGCCGCGCCACGCCGCGAACCAGGAGGGACCGCGTTCCCGGTCGGCCTCCTTGAGGAGTTCGGCGAGTAGGCCACCGGTTTGCAGCGCCTCGTCGGAGGCTACGGCGAATTCCATCGTCGGTCGGCGGCGGCCGGTCTCGATGGCGGCGATCAGCGAGGTGCTCCACTACCGCGAGGATCGAATCGCGCTCCTGGTGTATCTCGGACTGCTGATGACGGAAGCCCACGCCCAGCTCAGTCAGCTCAACGGGCAGCTGCACCACACCGACCTGCACGACCGGTTCCTGACCTGGGCACGGGCCCGTGAACCGGCCGGGCGGGTCACAATGTTTCACGTGAATCATCAGCCGGGTGCCCAGATCCACCACACCGATCCGTTCGCCGTACCGACCAGCGACCGTTCGCCCGTACGCCGCTTCCGGGGTCGGCTGGCCGCGCCGGTGACGCTCTGGACGGCGTCCGGGCCGGCCGGGCTGACCGTGTCCTCCACGCTCGTGGCCGAGGGTGAGCCGGACCGACTGCTCGGCCTGATCGACGCCGAGTCCGACCTGTGGGCGGCGGTCGAGGAGGCCGGTCGGTTCGCGGTCGCGCCGCTCGGCCCACCGCATCGGCAGCTCGCCGACCGGTTCGCCGGCCTCTTCCCGTCGCCGGGCGGCCTGTTCGCCACCGGCGACTGGACCGACACGCCCTACGGCCCGGTGCCCGCCGACGCCGGCGGGTGGGCGGGGTGCCGGCTCGACAGCGCGAGGGAGTACGGCTGGAGCCTGCTCGTCGAGGCGACGGTCGAGCAGGTGGAACTCGGCGACGACATCGCGCCGCTGCTGCACCACCGGGGTCGCTACCGCGAACTGGGCTGACCGGCCCACCGCCGGGTGCCGCCTGGCTGCCCCTCGGCGGACGAACCTGGACGGATCACACCTACCGCTCAACGGAGTGAGCTGGGTCACTCGGCGCAGCGATGCCGCCGTTCGGCGCAGCCGTCGACCGGCACCGATATGAGCCTTCTCCGGCGGGGAGTGCGCTCCTTACCGTGCGCGAAACTCCTGACGCCTGTGAAGGTGGTGATCCACAAGATGTCCACGGACACACCCGCGACCGCGCCGACCGATTCGACGCCCGAGCGGTACCTCGCGGTCCAACGGTCGGACGAATTCGCCGGGCTGCGCCGCACGCTGCGCGGATTCGTCTTCCCGATGACCATCGCATTCTTCCTATGGTACTCGCTCTACGTGATCCTCTCCGCGTACGCGCGAGACTTCATGGGCACGCGACTGTTCGGCAGCAACATCAACGTGGCGCTGGTCTTCGGCCTGCTCCAGTTCGTCTCGACCTTCCTCATCGCCTGGCTCTACAGCCGGTACGCCGACCGGAAGATCGACCCGGTGGCCGACAAGATCCGTGACGAGTTGACCGGAGGCGAGTCGTGACCACGATGGTCCTCGCGGTCGAGGCGGGCAACACCACAGCCCGGAACCTGACCATCGTGCTCTTCCTGGCCTTCGTGGCCGCCACCCTGGGCATCACGATCTGGGCCAGCCGGCAGACCAAGACCGCCACCGACTTCTACGCGGGTGGCCGGTCGTTCTCCGGCTTCCAGAACGGCATGGCGATCGGCGGCGACTACATGTCCGCCGCGTCCTTCCTGGGCATCGCCGGCATCATCGCCCTCTACGGCTACGACGGCTTCCTCTATTCGATCGGCTTCCTGGTGGCCTGGCTGGTGGCGCTGCTGCTGGTCGCGGAGCTGCTGCGGAACTCCGGCCGGTACACGATGGCCGACGTGCTGGCCTTCCGGATGCGGCAGCGTCCGGTGCGTACCGCGGCGGCGGTCTCCACCATCACCGTGTCGATCTTCTATCTGCTGGCCCAGATGGTCGGCGCGGGCGCTCTGGTGGCGCTGCTGCTCGGCATCCGCCCCGGCACCACCTTCCTGGGCATGGACGCCAGCACCGCCAAGGTGGCGACCATCATCCTGGTCGGCACCCTCATGATCATCTACGTCACCGTGGGCGGTATGAAGGGCACCACCTACGTACAGATCGTCAAGGCGTTCCTGCTGATGAGCGGCGCGCTGCTGATGACGCTGCTGGTGCTGGCAAAGTACAAGTTCAACCTGTCGTCGCTGCTCGGCGACGCGGCGGCGAGTTCCGGCCACGGCAGCGCGTTCCTGGAACCCGGTCTGCGGTACGGCGTCGAGGTCGCCGGCAACGCGACACAGACCTTCTACAACAAGGTCGACCTGCTCTCCCTCGGTATCGCCCTGGTGCTCGGCACCGCCGGCCTGCCGCACATCCTGATCCGCTTCTACACCGTGCCGACGGCGAAGGCGGCCCGCAAGAGCGTGCTCTGGGCGATCGGCATCATCGGCTCGTTCTACCTGCTCACCCTGGCCCTCGGCTTCGGTGCGGCGGCGTTGGTCGGTGGTGATGCCATCCGGGAGCAGGACGCGGCCGGCAACACCGCCGCACCACAGCTCGCCGAGGCGCTCGGGATCGAGTTCTTCGGCGACGAACTCGGCGGCGCGGCGATGCTGGCGATCATCGCGGCGGTCGCCTTCGCCACCATCCTCGCGGTGGTCGCCGGGTTGACCCTGGCCTCGTCGTCCAGCCTGGCACACGACTTCTACGCCAACGTCATCAAGCGGGGCAACACGTCGGAGCGGCAGGAGGTGAACGTCGCCCGGATCTCCGCACTGGTGATCGGCGCCGTCGCCATCGCCCTGTCGATCTTCGCGCAGAACCTGAACGTGGCGTTCCTGGTGGCACTGGCCTTCGCGGTCGCCGCCTCCGGCAACCTGCCGGCGATCCTCTACAGCCTGTTCTGGAAGCGGTTCAACACCTCGGGCGCGGTGTGGGCGATCTACGGCGGTCTGCTGGCGGCCGTACTGCTGGTGTTCTTCTCGCCGGTGGTCTCCGGAGCCCCGACGGCGATGTTCCCGGACCACGACTGGCAGTGGTTCCCGCTGTCCAACCCGGGCATCCTGTCGATCCCGTTCGGCTTCCTCTGCGGCTGGATCGGCACCCTCGTCTCCAAGGAGAGCGACGAGGACAAGTACGCCGAACTGGAGGTGCGTTCGCTGACCGGCGCCGGCGCGCACTGACGACCCACCGGCGGGCACTGAGCGTCGAACGGCGCGTAGTGCCCGCGGAGTGTTAGCAGGGGTCCCCTGTACTACGCGAGGCGTTAGCAGGGGTCCCCTCCTTTACTCTGGTCGGCGTGAAGGTTGAGCAGCGTTTTAGTCCCGGTCACCGCATCCTGGTCACCGGCGGTGCCGGTTTCGTCCCGTCGCACCTGGTGGATTCCCTGATCGGTCGCGGTTGCACGGTGGTCGCACTGGACAACTTCGTCACCGGGTCGAAGGAGAACGTCGCGCATCTGCTCGACAAACTGTCCTTCACGCTGGTGGAGGCGGACATCTCCGACGGGCTGCCGGATCATCCCGCGCTGGCCGACCGGTTCGACGCGATCCTGCACATGGCGTCCCCGGCGAGTCCGACGGACTTCGAGAAGCTGCCGGTGGAGATCCTGCGGGTGGGCTCGGTGGCCACCCTGCACCTGCTGGAGCGTGCCGCCGCCGACGGCGCCCGGTTCCTGCTGGCCTCGACCTCCGAGGCGTACGGCGACCCGAAGGAGCACCCGCAGCGGGAGACGTACTGGGGCAACGTCAACCCCATCGGCATCCGCAGCGTGTACGACGAGGCCAAGCGCTTCTCCGAGGCCGCGACGATGGCGTACCGGCGCAGTCGGGGCGTGGACACCGCGATCGTGCGCATTTTTAACACGTACGGTCCGAGGATGAGGCCGGACGACGGGCGGGCCATCCCGACCTTCGTCTCCCAGGCGCTGCGCGGCGAGCCGATCACCGTGCACGGCACCGGTAACCAGACCCGCTCGATCTGCTACGTGGCGGATCTCGTCCGGGGCATCCTGCTGCTGCTCGACTCGACCGAGAGCGGGCCGGTCAACTGCGGCACCGAGCACGAGATGAGCATGCGGCAACTGGCCGAGACGATCGTGTCACTCTGCGGGAGCAGATCCGAGGTGACCTATGTCACGCGCAGTGCGGACGACCCGGAGATGCGGCGTCCCGATCTGACCCTCGCCCGTGAGGTGCTCGGGTACGAGCCCTCCGTCGCGCCCGAGGTGGGCCTGCGACGCACGATCGAGTACTTCCGCGAGCGGATCAGGTAGGACCGGCCCCGGCCCCCGCCGGGTTTCACGACGGGCGACAGTGGCGGGGCCTGCGTACCCTGAGTTACATGTCAGCCACCAACTCCGCCGCACTGCCGGCCCTCCACCTGCACCGCAGCGCCGGGCGCGCGGCGGTTCCGGCCGGTTCGGGCCGGGGCGGACGCGCTGCCCGAGCGTACGAGACGAGCCGGTTCCCGGCGTACGACGAGGCTCCCGGTGGCCCGGGCGGTCCGCGCGGTCCCGTGGGGCCGGGCGGGCCCGGCGGCCCTCCGCCGCCCCGTGGCCGCCGCCCGCGGTGGGGCCGGATCGCTCTGCTGACCGGCGTCGTGGTGCTGGTGCTGGCGCTGCTCGGCGGCGTCGGCGCCTGGTTCTACGCCCGCAGCCTGGACAACAACATGGCCCGTACCGACCCGTTCTCGGAGATCACCGGCGGTCGGCCGGCGAAGGCGGTGGACGGCGTGCTCAACATCCTGATGGTGGGCACCGACTCACGGGACCCGGACGCGCCGATGGACCAGGCCGGTGAGTGGCGTGCCGACACGATCATCGTCATGCACATCCCCGCCGACCACCAGCAGGCGTACCTCGTCTCCATTCCCCGGGATCTGTACGTGCCCATCCCGGAGAGCGCCGGTGCCTCCTGTGACTCCGGCCAGCGTCGCAAGATCAATGCGGCGTTCGCCTTCGGCGGCCTGCCGCTGGCCGTACGCACCGTCGAGTGCTTCACCGACGTGCACATCGACCACGTGATGGCGATCGACTTCGCGGGCTTCAAGCAGGTCACCGACGCCCTCGGCGGCGTCGAGCTGGAGGTCGAGCGGACCATCACCTCGATCCACAAGCCCTACCGCAAGTTCACCAAGGGCACCAACCAGATGAACGGCGCCGAGGCGCTTGACTGGATCCGGCAGCGGAAGCAGTTCCCGGACGGCGACTTCGCCCGGATGCGTCACCAGCAGGAGTTCCTGCGGGCGCTGATGGACAAGGCGGCGAGCAGTGGCACGCTGACCAACCCGAAGAAGCTCAACGCGTTCCTCCGGTCGGTCACCGACGCGGCCACCGTAGACCAGGACTTCTCGCTGACCGACATGGCGGTGCAGTTCCGCAACCTGCGGGGCGAGAACCTGACCTTCGTCACCAGCCCGCACCTGGGCAGCCAGACCATCAACGGTGAGTCGGTGGTCGTCTCCGACCGGGAGAACGCCCTGGCCATGTACCGCGCGATGTCCGGCGACACCATGGCGGACTGGTTCAAGGCGAATAAGGAGTCGCGAGCCGGTAACGGCTGATCACGCCACAGGCCAGAAGTCGGGCTCTTCGCTCACCGTGCGTGACCGGGAGGCCCGACTTCTGCTGCGAGAAACCTGAGAGCCAATAGTCGATCGTTCATTTACTTCTACCCGTTTGTCCATTTCCGCAGGATGACGTGACGGCGAACGGTAACTGAGCGTCAGACGAACTCGCCACGGCGGGATTGCGTCCGTAAAGTGTTCCCGCCCCCCACATTCACGAACTGGAGCACGCATGCCGGTTCAGAGCCCCTCCTTGCTCGATCCGCCTGGCGCATCGAACCCCTCGTCCTCCTCGGCCGGCAAGAAGAAGTCCGGTAAGAGCGGCAAGAAGGGGCGCACCCGGCGGAAGGACCCCCTCTGGGCCAAGGCCACCCTGGTCTTCGGTGCCGCGCTGATGATGACCAGCGGTCTCGCGATCGTCGGCAGCAAGGCCGTGATCGGTCAGGCCACCGGCAGCATCTCGCAGCGCAACCTGCTCGGCGAGGCGGGCAAGACGGTGGACGAGGGCGGCAACAACCTGGAGGGCCCGATCGACATGCTGCTGCTGGGCGTGGACGCCCGGGAGCGGTGGGCCGCCGACGACGTACGCGCGGACAGCATCATCGTGCTGCATATCCCGGCCACCCATGACCAGGCGTACCTGATCTCGATCCCCCGGGACACCGAGGCCCGCATCCCGGCCTTCCCCGAGACCGACTTCCCGGGTGGCACCGACAAGATCAACGCGGCGTTCCAGGCCGGCGCGCGCAACGGCGGCGGCTGGGAGGGCGGCGCCCAGTTGATGGCCCAGACCATCAAGGGCATGACCGGCGTCGGCTTCGACGGCGCGGCGATCATCAACTTCGGTGGTTTCAAGAACGTGATCGACGCCCTCGGCTCGGTGCGTATCTGCCCGAAGCAGGAGGTCAAGTCGACCCACATGTCGTACGTCGACGGCAAGCCGATGTGGAACGCGGACGCCAAGAAGACCGGCAAACAGCGGACCCCGGTGGTGCACAAGAAGGGCTGCCAGGAGATGGAGGGCTGGGCCGCGCTGGACTTCTCCCGGCAGCGGTACGGCCTGGCCAACAGCGACTACGACCGCCAGCAGAACCAGCAGCAACTGATCAAGGCGATGGCGAAGAAGGCCAGCCAGAGCGGCACGTTGACCAACCCGCTCAAGCTCAAGGAGCTGATCGAGGCGGCCGGCAAGGCGTTCATCCTGGACACCGGCGGCGTGTCGGTGGAGGACTTCGTCTTCACCATGCGCGGGGTCACCGGCAATGAGTTGATCATGCTGAAGACCAACGGCGGCACGTTCAACGGCACGGACAGCGGCCGGGAGGCGCTCAGCGAGCAGACCCTGGACATGTTCCACGCGATCAAGCAGGACAAGCTGGCCGAGTTCGTGTTCTACAACCCCGAGGTAATCTCCAACCGGAAGTGACCGGCGCGAATGCCCGGAAACCGCCGTCAGGCCGCACTCACCGTCCGTAGCCTGAGATGAAGAAGATTCATGTCAGGTGGACGGGGAGGACGTCACGGCCAGGACGGCACGCGACGGCGGACGGCGGGCATCGGGCGACGGCGCCGGGCAGCCGCGCTGGGCGCGCGTACTGCTGGGGATCGGGCTGGCGGTGTTGCTGCTGGCCACGGTCGCTGTGGTCGGCCTCCGGATCCTCGCTGACCGGTACGACCGCACGATGACGCGAGCCGAACTGCTCGACCCGACCGCCCGCGCCGACCGCACCGACCGGGACGGCCCGCTCAACTACCTGCTCGTCGGCTCCGACCGCCGCCCCGACGACACCGGGCCGGAGCAGCGCACCGACACCATCCTGATGGTGCACGTACCGGCCGGACTACGCGAGGGCTACCTGGTCTCCGTACCGCGCGACCTGCTGGTCGACATCCCACCTTCGGCTGGCTACCCGGGCGGGAAGGACAAGGTCAACGCCGCCTACGAGCACGGCGGCGGCGGTGAGGCCGGCGCGCGGCTGCTCTCGGCCACCCTGGCCCGACTCACCGGCATCCGATTCGACGGCGCCGCCCTGGTCGACTTCGCCGGTCTGCGCAGCGTCATCGACCTGCTCGGCGGGGTCACCATGTGCGTACGGACCGAGGTGCGCTCGATCCACACCGACCGGGTCTTCCCGCCCGGCTGTCAGCGGATGGACGGCGCCCAGGCGCTGGACTACGTCCGCCAGCGCTACGACCTGCCCGGCGGCGACTACGACCGACAGACCCACCAACAGCAACTGCTGGGGGCGATGCTCCAGCGGGCGGGGGAGACCCGGCTCCGCGAGAACCCGGTCCAGTTGCACCGGCTCATCCAGGCCGTCGGCGGCTCGCTGACCGTGGACACCAACGGCGTACCCGTGGAGGACCTGCTGCTGGCGCTGCGCGGCCTCTCCACCGACGCGCTGCGCGGCGTGCAGGTGCCCTCCTACCCGCAGACCATCGACCAGGTCTCCTACGTCGTGCTCGACAACGGCGGGGAGGGACTGTTCGAGGCGGTCCGGGGCACCCGGATGTCGCAGTGGGCGGGCGCCCATCCGCACTGGGTCACCCGGCTCTGACCCGCCGGTCGACGCAACCACCCCGACGGCCCTCTAGGCTTGGTAGCCGTGTTCGGATCCCACGTACCCACCATGACGGTGACCGAGATCGACGACGAGACCCACCTGCTCGACGTCCGGGAGGACGACGAGTGGGAGGCGGGTCACGCGCCCGACGCCCACCACCTGCCGATGATGGAACTACCGGCGCGCCTCGCCGAGGTGCCCACCGACCGGGACGTCGCGGTCATCTGCCGCTCCGGTGGACGGTCCGCCCAGGTGGTCGCCTACCTCATGCACAACGGCTGGGAACAGGTGCGCAACGTCGAGGGCGGGATGGGCGACTGGGCGGCGGCCGGGCGGCCGGTGGTCGACTCGGACGACCAACCGGGCCGCGTGCTGTAACGGCCGTGGACAGCCCGCTCGTCTTCGCGCACCGTGGCGCGTCGTACGACCTGCCGGAACACACCCTCGCCGCCTACCTGCGCGCGCTCGACGAGGGCGCCGACGGGCTGGAGTGCGATGTCCGGCTGACCCGGGACGGGCACCTCGTCTGCGTGCACGACCGCCGGCTGAACCGCACCAGCAACGGTCGCGGCCTGGTCAGCGCCCGTACCCTCGCCGAGCTGGAGGAACTGGACTTCGGCTCCTGGCACCCGGGCTGCGTACCGGCTGACGGGGACGAGGTACTGGACGACTCGCGTACCCGGCTGCTCACCCTCGAACGGCTGCTGGAGGCGGTCCTCGCCGCCGGGCGGCCGGTGCGGCTGCTGGTGGAGACCAAGCACCCGTCCCGCTACGGCGGCGACGTGGAGCGTCGACTGGTCACCCTGCTGCGCCGGTACGGCCTGGCCGATCCACGCCCCGCCGACCCGGTACGCGTGACCGTGATGTCCTTCTCCCCGCTGGCCGTACGCCGGATGCGGGCGCTGGCCCCGGCGCTGCCGACCGTACTGCTGCTGGAGGTGCTGCCCCGCTGGCTGCGCCTGGGTCGGCTGCCCTTCGGTGTCGGCATCGCCGGCCCCGGGATCGGCCTGGTCCGGGCGCGCCCGGCGCTGGTGCCGTCGCTGCGGGCCGCCGGCAACCAGGTCTACGTCTGGACCGTCAACGATCCGGCGGACCTGGATCTCGTGCTGGCCGCCGAGGTGGACGGCGTGATCACCGACCGCCCGGCGCAGACGCTGGCCCAGTTGAGGGGCTAACCCACCGGCAGGGGTGCCGGAGAACGCGAAGGTGGGTGCACACTCGGGGACATGACGGACCGTACCGATTACTCGGCTCTCATCGCCGGGCACACCGTCGTCATCGAGATGGTCAACTCGAGGGACGCGGGCCTTCCGGTACTGACCCAGCTCCTGCGGGTGGCGCAACCGGCACTCGGCGCCGCCGGTATGGCCTTCGTCGAGTTCGCCCCCAGCGGCGGGCGGGTGATCGCCGCCACCGGCGCCGCCGAGTGGACCATCGGACGTCCCCTGCCCCCCAGCGACCCGATCACCGCCTGCCTGCTCGCCGGCCCCCGGGTGCAGTGCGTACGAACCGACCGGCTCGGCAGCCAGCTCGCCGACGAACTGGACGATCGCGGCCTGCGCCGGATGGTCGTCTCCCGGGCGGAGATCGGCGGGCACGCCGTCGGCAGCCTCCAGGCCCTGTACCGGGCCGGTGACGACGAGCCCGGCCCGGAGCAGCGGAGCGTGGTCGGCTTCCTGGGTGCCTGCATCGCGCACATGTACGGCGACCAGAGCGGCCTGCCCGTACACGGCGACGGCCCGGTGGTGGCAGCGCTCGCCGACGGGCTGGCGGTCGTCGACCGGGACGCCCACGTACGGCTCTGGAATCCGGCCGCCGCCGAGGTCACCGGCAGGTCCGCAGCCGAGGCGATCAACCAACCGCTGCCCTTTCCGGTCCCCCCGTCCGGGCAGGTCCTCGACCACCGCCTGCCGGACGGGCGCTGGCTGCGGATCACCTCCGGCGAGCTGCCCGGGCCGGGCAGCCTGCGGGTGGTCACCTTCCGGGACATCACCGACCAGCAGCGGCACGACCACGAGCGGGACCTCTTCGTCGCGGTGACCAGTCACGAACTACGCACCCCGGTGACCGTCATCAAGGGGTACGCCGACACCCTGAACAACCACTGGGACTCGCTGAGCGACGCCGACCGGCGCCAGGCCGCGCAGGTCATCGGCCAGCGCGCCAACGAGCTGGCCCGGCTGCTCGACCGGCTGCTCTCCTCCGCCGCCGAGACCTGGCCGGACGACGGGCCGGCGGTGCCGTTCGACCTCGGCGAGACGCTGCGTGGGGCGGTCGCCAACCTGCCCGGGGAACTGCGCCGCCGGACCACCCTCCAGTTCCCGGACGACCTGCCCCGGGCGATCGGGCGCCGGCAGAGCCTGGTCACCGTGCTGACCGAGCTGGTCACCAACGCCGGCAAGTACTCCCCTCCAGGCTCGCCGGTCGAGGTAAGCGCGGCCTCGGACGGGCCGACCGTCCGCATCCGGGTCAGCGACCGGGGCATCGGCGTACGCCCTGAGCACGTCGAACGGGCCTTTGACCGGTTCTGGCAGGGGGATTCCGGTGACAATCGTCGCTATCCGGGCACCGGACTCGGTCTCTATCTCGTCCGCCGGATCGTTGAACAGCAGAATGGATGGGTATTCCTCCGGCCGAGAACTGGTGGAGGTACGGTCGCAGAGGTGCGGCTGCCCCGTAGGTGATCGTGGGGGTCACCAGGGGCGGAAGAGGGGCGGGACGTGTCGACGGGAGCGGTCGAACGGGCGTGGTGTGTGGTCGTGCCGCACCACGCCAGCGGTGCGCGCGCCGCCCGGCACCGGCTCGCCGCCGAACTGGCCGAGGTGGTGTCCCCGGCGGTGCTGGCGGATCTCGTCGCGGTCCTGGCCGAACTGGTCGGCAACGCCGTCCGGCACGCGGACCCGCTGCCCGGCGGGGTGGTCCGGGTGGCCTGGCGGCTGGTGACGACCGTCGACGGGGAGCACGTCCGGCTGCGGGTCACCGACGGCGGCGCGGTCGGCATCCCCCTGATCCGCCCGGCGGACATCGACGCGGCCGACGGCCGGGGTCTGCACATCGTCTCCGGCCTGGCGAGCCGCTGGGGGGTCGAACGGGACGGTCTGGGGCAGAGTGTCTGGGCCGAGTTCGATCCGGCTCCCGAACGGACGGACCTGGTCGTCGCCAGCTGAGCCTCTCGCAGGGCGGGTCCGGCACCCGGCGTCATGTCCGGGCCTCTAGGCTGTGTCGCCGTGAGCAAGCGTCGAAAGAACCAGCGGGCCGCCACGCCGACCGCGAAGCGGGAGAAGGTGCGGGACGTCTTCGTCACCCGGCCCTTCGAAGGGCTGACCGACGAGCCGGAGTGGATCGCGCTGCGGGAACTGGTCCCCGCCGCCTCCGCACCGCTGCGGCTCACCCCCGATCTGGTCGAGGAGTACGGCGACCGGCCGGTGACGCTGGCCACCGTGCTGCCGATGGCCGCCCCCGCGATGAGTCGCGCCGACGGGCAGGTGTTCGTCGGGCTCCAGCGGCACCAGCAGTCCGGTGACGTGTCCCGGGACCTGGCCGAATCGCTGCTCTGCGCGCTGCGTACCGAGCCGGGTGCCCCGGTCCAGGTGCCGCCGCTGCCCGGCCCCGGGCCCCGACTCCAGGACATCCTGGTCGACGGCCCGTTGACCGTCACGCTGCACGAGGGCTTCGAGTTCTGGCTGGTGCCCGAGGCCGTCGGCGACCCGACCGTGCAGGCATCCCTGGAGCGGGCCAACGCGGCGGTCTACCCGACCGTACGGCTGGCGGCGGCGCGGTCCGCGTACTGGTGCCAGGTTCCGGAGAAGGCCCACGTGCGCTGGGTGCTGCCCGAGGCCGAGGAAGCCGCGTTGGACGCGTTGGCCCGGCTCGGTGCGGCCGGCTCGCTGACTCTCGGCGAGGGGACGAAGTTCGCCGGCATGTTCCGTGCCCACGGCCGGCTGGTGCCGGTCTGGGACCTGCCCGAGGACACTCCGGCCGCCGAGTGGGAGACCCCGGTCGCCGATTTCGCCAAGCGGTACGCCGAGACGCTGTCGGCCGGCGAGCCGCTCGACGCCGCCGCTCGCCGGGCCCGTCAGGGGCTGCTGGGCCGCCAGCTCACCCTGCGCTGACCGTGCCCTCTGGATGTTAGGAAGGGCCCCCTGCTCTACCGGAGACGTTAGAAGGGGGCCCTTCCTTACCCGCGCAGCGGGGCGCGCACCAGCGGGCACGACATGCACCGCGGTCCGCCCCGCCCCGATCCCAGCTCGGAGCCGGCGATCGGGACGAGTTCGATCCCGGCCCGTTCGAGCTGGGCGTTGGTCTCGACGTTGCGTTCGTAGCCGACGCAGAGCCGGGGCGCGAGCGCCAGCGTGTTGTTGCCGTCGTCCCACTGCTCCCGCTCGGCGGTCACCGGGTCGAGCCCGGTGTCGATCACCCGGAGCTGGTCGAGATCCATCGCGTCGGCGGCGGCCCGCAGGAACGGCGCCGGGCCGTCCACCCGTGGGTCGTCGCCGTCCGTCCCGGCGATCACCGTGTACGCCGACAGCGTGTGCGCGACGTTGGGGTACATCAGCACCGCGTCGACGTCGACCATGGTGCAGACGGTGTCCAGGTGCATGGTCGCCCGTTCCTGGGCGATCGGCACGACCAGGATGGTGTGCGCCAGCCCGGCCGCGAAGACCCGGCGGGCCAGCCGCTCGGCACCGGCCGGGGTGGTCCGCTCGCCCACCCCGACGGCGAGCACACCGGGCGCGAGCAGCAGCACGTCGCCGCCTTCGAGGTGTTCCAGGTCGGGCCGGTAGACGAACTCGGTGCCGGCGAAGCGGGGGTGGTGCCGGTAGATCGCGTCGGTCAGCGTGGTCTCCCGCCGTCGGGCCGGCATCGCCAGGCTGGTCACGCCGACCCGTGTCCCGATCCACAGTGACGAGTCGCGGGTGAACAGCAGGTTCGGCAGTGGTGCGATGACGAAGTCGTGCCGGTCCATCAGGGTGTAGACCAGGCCGCCGCGCCGGTCGCCACCGAGCCTCAGCTCCTCGTGGGCGAGTCCGGCGACGAGGACGCCGGCGAGCGCGGCGGGATCGAGGTAGGTCAGGTGCGCGGCGACCCGGGCGCGCAGAGTGTCGCCGAGCCGGGGCGAGGCGAGGACCTGTTCGGTGAGTTCCGCGCGGGCGTCCGCGACGGCCAGGGTGTCGGTGAGCAGATCAGTGAGATAGAGCACCTCGACACCGCGCTCGCGCAGCGCGCCGGCGAAGGCGTCGTGCTCCTCCTGAGCACGACTCACCCAGGGGATGGCGTCGAACAGCAGGGAGTCGTTGTTGCGCGGGGTCAGACGGGCGAGTTCCGGCCCCGGCCGGTGCAGCAGCACGGTGCCGAGCCGACCGACCTCACTGTCCACGTAGTGGGTCACTCCCGAAGCCTAGGGCAGGGTTTGGCGGCATCCGGTAAAACGACTGTGGGTGAATATGGCATTCATCCGTAGTCATTCCGGCGTTCCGGCTTGCCGACTACCGGGACCCGCAACGTAGGGTAGTGAGAACGTAACTTCGAGGGACCTTTTGCCGGAGGTCGCGATGACTGTCTTCTCCGCTCGTCGAGCCGTACCGTCCGCCCGGGCGCTGCCGCAAGCGGCGGTGCCCCACCCTCGGGTCGAGGCGCCGGGGGTGGTCGGGGCCCCGCGTCCGTCGCCCTTGGAGTGGGCCCGCCGACGCCGGGCCGAGCGGGGCGCTCGTCGGCTGGAGGCGGCCGGCGCCCGCGCGCTCGGCCAACTCGACCATCTCGGTCCGGCGTGGCATGTGATCGACTGGCCCCGCACGGACGCCACCGAAGCCCTGCTCGACGAGAGCGACGACAACCGGGCCGGTTTCCTCGCCATCGGTCCGAGCGGACTCTTCGCCGTCACCATCGCCGACCACGGGCGGGCCCGCGTCCTGGTCGCCGGTGACGTGGTGCAGATCAACGGCAAGCGACCGCCGTACGTGGCCGAGGCCCGCCGCGACGCCCGGCGCGCCAGCAAGGCGCTGACCTCGGCGGTCGGTCACCCCATCCCGGTGACGCCAGTGCTCACCTTCGTGGGTTCCGGCGTCATCAGCGTCTACGGCCTGCCCAAGGACTGCCTCATGGCCACCCACCGGGAGCTCGACCGGCTGCTCGTCGCCGCCGGCAACCGGATCAGCCCGGCCACCGCCGAGAAGCTTTCCCGGGTGGCCCAGCACCCCGGGACGTGGATGAGTGGCGGCTATCCGCCAGCAGCCGACTACCGGTGGTACGAGGACGGCCGAATGGCCGCTGACAAGCCGGCCACCCGGCGGTAACGTCTGCGACGACGCCACGCGGCCGGGCCCGGCACTCCACACCCGCCGGCCGCGCCGTCGCAGACCGGCAGCGCTCAGCACCGATGGCGTGGATACCAACGCGGTCAGCGGTGGCCGAGACGACCGGCTAGCGTGGACGTTCCGTCGGTGTGCATAGGAGGCGCGGTGGCCCACGTCGAACTCTCGCTCTCGGAAGTGTTCGCGCCCGACCCGGGGACACCGACAGAGCTGGGGTACGACAACTTCGGCCGATGGTCGGCCACTGTGTCCAGTGCAGACGAACCCTGCCTGCTGATCGACGCCGGGACCCGGGTGGTGGCCGTCTCCGCCGCCGGTTGCGACCTGCTCGGCCTCGGCACGCCCGAGGGTGTCATCGGGCTGCCGCTGCTCGACGGCGGCCTACGGCTGCTCGACTTCACCGCGTACCGGGGCGAGCTGGCCGAGCCGGACATCGACAAGATCCCGCCACTTCTGGCGCTCGCCTCCGGCCGGATGGCCCGTGGCCTGTTACGGATCATGGCGACCACGGAGGGCGTGTCCGACGCGACCGTCGACGCCATCTCCACGCCGGTGCTCACGGACGGGGCAGTCGCCGGCTCCCTCACCTTCTTCTCCGAGCTCTGACCGGCACCCTGACCGCCGTGGTCGCCCCGCTGGACGAGGCCCGGGTGAGTCTCGTCGCCTACTCCACGTACGACACGGACTACGTGCTCGTGCCCGCCGTACGCCTCGCCGAGGCGACCGCCGCATTGGTGCGCGCCAGGCATCGCGTACTCGATTGACCTTCTCCTCGGCGGCGGATACTCCTACCATGGGCTCGGCCGCCCGCCACTCCCGACGCTCGCCCCCATCGAGGATCATCCCCTTGCCACCCACCCCGATCCGTCGTGCCGACCCCGGCAGCAGGCCAGTCCGACGCACGCGCCGGTGCCGGACCCGGCTGCCCGCAGTCGTGGGGCTGGCCGTACTCCTCCTGGCCGGTTGCGGCGAACCGCCGGACCCGCGCGACGGCTCGGCCCTGCCGACGCTGCCGCCCACGGCGGCGCCGACCGGGTCGGCCACCCCGACACCACCACCCTTCGGCGAGCCGCCCAGCGCCGTCCCGACCGGCGCGCCGACCGACGCCGGTCTGGTCGCGGTCGCCTGCACCGGCCAGCCGTCCCGGCAACGGATCGTCGACCTGGTCCGGGGCCGCGACGGGCTGCTCCCCCGCAACGCGCGGGTGCAGGTCGCCAGTGGGCCGGTCTGCGCCGCCGGCTGGCATTTCACCAGCATCGACGTCACCGGATACGAGCCGCTCCAGGTGGTCACCCGGGACCAGGCCGGCACCCTGCGGCTGGTCACCGCCGGCACCGACGTCTGCTCGGTCGAGGTACGCGTGGCCAGCCCGGTCGGGATCAGGACGCTGGCCTGCGGTGACGAGGGATCGGTGCCGGCGCCGGTACCACCCGTGCCTTCCCCGCCGCCGGTGGCCACGCCGACGCCGTCCGGGCAGTCGCTGACGCCATCGGCGTCCACGTCGTCGCCGGGTGCGTAGGCTGTTCGCCATGCCGGGAACGCCGCCGACCCGTTTCGTCTACCTCGGGCCCGAGGGCACCTTCGCCGAGCAGGCGTTGCGTACAGTGCCCGCTGCGGAGCGGGGCAGCCGTACGCCGGCCCGCAGCGTCGGCGAGGCCCTGGAGGCCGTACGCACCGGGGAGGCCGACGCGGCGCTCGTGCCGTTGGAGAACTCCATCGGCGGCGCGGTCGGGGTCACGCTGGACGAACTGGCCGAGGGCGAGCCACTGGTGATCACCCGCGAGGTGATCCTGCCGGTGCAGTTCGTGCTCGGCGCGCGGACGGGCACCCTGCTGCCGACGATCCGCAGCGTGGCCGCCCACCCGCAGGCGTCGACCCAGTGCCGGGGTTGGCTGCGGGCACACCTGCCCGACGCGGTCGTGGTCGACGTGCTTTCCAACGGCGCGGCAGCGGCCGGCGCCGCCACCGGTGAGTACGACGCGGCGATCTGCGCGCCGATCGGCGCGACCCGGCACCGGCTCGCCGTGCTGGCCGACAAGATCGCCGACCATCCGGACGCGGTCACCCGGTTCGCGCTGCTCTCCCGCCCCGGCCCGCCTCCGCCGCCCACCGGCGACGACGTGACCTCGCTGGCGGTGTACATCGCCCACGACCGGGTGGGTGCGCTGTTGTCGGTGCTGATGGAGTTGGCGGTGCGCGGCGTGAACCTGACCCGGATCGAATCCCGGCCGACCGGTGAGGCGCTGGGCCGGTACGTCTTCTTCCTCGACTGCACGGGCCACGTCGCCGACAACCGGCTCGGTGAGGCCCTTCAGGGGCTGCGGCGGGTCTGTGCCGACGTCCGCTTCCTCGGTTCGTACCCCCGGCACCGGTGGGACGGCACGGCCCGCGAACGTCCGGTGCCGGCCCCGGCCGGTCTCTCCGACGCCGACTACACCGACGCCGCCGCCTGGCTCGCCCGGCTACGCGCGGGCGAGCTGGGCTGACCGGCCGGGTTCACCGGAACAGGCCGCCGAGCACCCCACCCTGCTCCTGCTGGCCGCTGCCCATGACCGGCGGCTCCTCGGACGGCTGGACGACGACGAAGCCGTGCCCGGCGAAGCTCATCGTGTACGCCTCGCCGGTGGTACGCCCCAGCAGCGTGCCGAGCCCGAGCTGATCGGCCCGGTGGTAGCCGGTCTGCAGGCTCGCCGACCAGCAGACAGCGGCCTGCGGGTCCACATAGGTGGGGGCGTCGACGCTGAGCACGACCGGGGTGCCCCGGGTGGTGACGGCGATCCGGCCGTGACCGGAGAAGACACAGTTGAACAGGCCGGTCGAGGCCATGCCCGCGCCGCCGACCATCTTGATGTCGTAATGCAACGTCGAGTCGAAGGCCAGCACGCTGGACCCGTTGATGGACAGGGCATCGCCCGGCTCCAGGTCGATGACGTGCACATCCTTGGCGAAGTCGGCGAGGAAGACATCGCCGTGACCGGTCAGCTTCATCAGCGGCACACCCTCACCGGTGAGCTTCTGCTTGAGGAAGTTGCCGAGACCACCGGAGCCGAGCGCCTGAAACTCCACCTGCCCCTGGTACGCGACCATCGAGCCGACGCGGGCCATCGCCTCACCGTTCAGCTCGATCTTCAACATCTTGGCGTTCTGCAGCCGCATACCGGGCTGCGCGGACTCCTTCTCCAGGTTCGCCGCCGAGAACAGCTCGCTGCGCAATGGATCCTCCCGTACTCGCCGTGTCTGGCCGAGACGGTAGGGCAGCAGCGCAAGAGGCCGGGCCGGTCAGCCCCAGCCGAGGTCGTGCAGGCGCGCGTCGTCGATGCCGAAGTGGTGGGCGATCTCGTGCACCACGGTCACCGCCACCTCGTCGATGACGTCGTCGTCGGTGTCGCAGATCCGCAGGATCGGGTTGCGGTAGATCAGGATGCGGTCCGGCAGGACACCAGCGTAGTCCCAGCCCCGATCGGTCAACGCGTGTCCCTCGTAGAGGCCGAGCAGATCCTCGCCGGGGGGTGGGTCGTCCTCGACCAGGATCACCACGTTGCTCATCAGCGCCAGCAGTTCCTCCGGAACCTCGTCCAGCGCCTCCCCCACCAACTCCTCGAACCGCTCACGCTCCATCTCGACCGCCACGCCCTCATTGTTCCTCACCCGACGCGCGATCTCGCGCCTCCGAGGCTCGGGAACGGGCGAAGCAGGCCGGTTCGCGGACGCCGGAGACGCGAGATCCGCGCGGGAGCGGTCAGGAGGTGAGGCGGGCGGTGAGGGTGATCTCCGCGCCGGGCGAGAGCAGGCGCGAGATCGGGCAGTTCTGCTTCGCGGTCTCGGCCAGCTTCGCGAACTGCGCCTCGTCGATGCCGGGGACCTCACCGACGGTGTCCAGCTCGATGCGGGTCACGGTGAAGCCGGCGTCGGTCTTGTCCAGGTGCACCTTGGCGGTGGTCTCCACCGAGGTGGCGGTGGTCCCGGCGTCGGCGAGCGCCTTGGAGAAGGCCATCGAGAAGCAACCGGCGTGCGCGGCGCCGATCAACTCCTCAGGGTTGGTGCCCTCTCCCTCCTCGAAACGGGACTTGAAGGAGTAGTTCCCCTGCAACCCGCCCTTGCCGGTACGGATCGTGCCGGAGCCCTCGGGAAGGTTGCCCTGCCAGCGTGCGGAAGCGGTACGGATAGGCATGCACCTGACGCTAGTCGACGGGACGCCGGCAGGCGACCGACCAGCGGGGCTCGCCGCCGGGGAACCCGACGTCACCGGCCCGCTGTGGAATGATTCACGCGGACCCGCCGTCCTGGTCAGCGCCCTCCGTGGCGTCCAGGTCCCGAGGAGAGGGCGAACGATGACCAACGACCTCCCCATCCCTCGTCAGGACGAACGCGCCGACGGCGCCAGCGTCGTCGAGTGGGGTGCGGCGGACCAGCCGGAGGGCGGACACCGCCTTCGTCGGGCCGTGGCCGGTCTCGGGTCGGACCACCGGGTGCCGGTGCTGCTGGCCGCGCTCGGCGCCGTCGCCGCCGTCGCCTCGCTGCTCGGCGAGTGGGTGACCATGACCATCCCCACCGGCCCGGATCCCACCAGCCCGCTGGAGGTGACCAACGGGGTCGCCGAGATCGGCGGAATGGGCACCGGCTACCTGGTCGGTCTCCTGGTGCTCGGAGGCGCGGTGGCGCTCGCGCTACGCGGCACCAGGGCGGCGCAGGTCAACGCCCGGGTGGCCGGACTGGCGCTCGCGGCCGGCATGATCGCACTGCTCGCGGCGACCACATCGTCGCTCGGCGACGCGACCCGTCGGGGCCTGATGTACTACTCCGGCGACGAGTCCTTCCGCACCGAGCACGGGCGTGGCCTGTTCATGGCCTTCGCGGCCACCCTGCTGTTCGCCGCCGCGCTCGTCCGGATCGCACCCGCCGGGGCGGAGGTGGCCCCGCACGACGAGCCGGGCGGCCCGGACGACGCCGCCCCGGAGTCGAGGTCCCGGCGACGGCCCGACCAGGTGGATCCGGACGAGGGACGTCCACCGGCCGACATCACCGTCAGCCCGACGGTCCCCTTCGCCCGCGAGGCGCCACCCGACTGAGCCGCCCGCCCCGCGTGTAAGGAGGGGTCCCTTTCTAACGCCTGGCGTATTAGAAGGGTCCCTTCCTAACATCTCTGCGCCGAACGCCGAACGCCGAACGCCGAGCGGCGACCGAGCGACGGCGGTCCTGACCGAACGTCACCTTCGGTGCGCCGTCCGTTGACATCCGATTCGCCAGGAAGCCATGGTTGCGACCGGTTTCCCGAGGTACGGTTGCTGCCCGCCGTCACGCCGGGTCGCCTACCCGGCGACCAGCACGGCTGGCCGCGACGGCGGCGGGCGAAGGAGGAACGATGACCCGCCCGGGCCTGCCCAAGCTGATCGCCACCGACCTCGACGGGACGCTCGTCCGCAGCGACGACACCGTCTCGGCGTTCACCCACGAGGTTCTCGACCGGGTGCGTGCCGCCGGCATCCCGGTGGTCGGCGCCACCGGTCGGGGTCCCCGGTTGACCGAACTGACCCGCAACGACATCCGCGCCGCGGACTTCCTGGTGCTGGCCGGCGGCGGCCGGGTGGTGGACCAGAGCGACCCGGCCGGGCCGGTGGTGCTGCGCGACGAGCGCCTCGCGAGCGGGGTGCTGGCCGGCCTGCTGGCCGACCTGGAGGTCGCGGTCGGCCCGCTGACGGTGATGGTCGAAGCCTCCGACGAGCACGAGGCACCGCTCTGGGGCGACTACCACCCGGCCTGGCCCTACCAGGACCGGTTCGAGGTCCGCACCCGCGCCGAGTGCCTCGCCGGTGACGTGATCAAGGCGTTCGCGCGTACCGCCGACCACCATGTCGACGAGTTGCTGGCGGTCGCCCGGGAGATCGTGCCGCCGCACCTGGCCACGCTCACCCAGGCCGGGCTCGGTTTCATCGAGATCTGCCCGCCCGGGGTGGACAAGGCCTCCGGCCTGAGCGTGGTCGCGCAGTCCCTCGGCGTGGACCCGGCCGAGGTGCTGGTCTTCGGCGACATGCCGAACGACCTGCCGATGTTCGAGTGGGCCGGCTGGGCCCGGGTGGCCGTCGCCAACGCGCACCCGAGCGTGCATACCGCCGCCGATGACATCACCCTGCGTAACGACGACGACGGAGTCGCGGTCTACCTCGACCGGCTACTGTCCAGGTGATGGACGCGACGCCCGGCCTGATCGCCACCGACATCGACGGCACGCTGCTCCACGACGACCGTACGCTCAGTGCGCACACCGCTACGGTGCTGGCCCGGATCTCCGCCCGGGGCACGCCGGTCGTGCTGGTCACCGGCCGTCCGATCCGTTGGCTCAGACTCGTGTACGACCAGCTCGCCGAGCCGCTGCCGGCGGTCTGCGCCAACGGCGCGGTGGTCTACGACCCGGTCGACGACCAGGTGCTGCGAGCCGACCCCCTGGCTCCCGAACTGCTCGCCGAGGTGGCCCAGCGCCTGCGGGCGGAGGTGCCGGACGTGAGCCTCGCGGCGGAGATCGTCGACAGCCGGGAGATGCGGCACGAGGCGCACTATCCGCTGCGCTGGGAGGCCGGTGACGCAGCGACCCGGGTCGTGCAGAACCCGGCGGAGCTGCTGTCGGTGCCGGCGGTGAAGCTGCTGGCCCGGGCCGGTGAGCAGGATCCTGACCGGTTCACCGAGTTGATCTCGGCCGCGTTGGCGGGGTTGGCGGAGGCCACGCACTCGTCGAACTCGGGGCTGGTGGAGATCTCGGCGGCCGGCGTGACGAAGGCGGCCGGGCTGGCCTGGTACTGCCACCGGATCGGGGTGGACGCGGCCGACGTGCTGGCCTTCGGCGACATGCCAAACGACGTACCCATGCTGACCTGGGCCGGCCGAGCGGTGGCGGTGGCCAACGCGCACCCCGCCGTCCTGGCCATCGCCGACGAGGTCACCTCGACGAACTCCACCGACGGCGTGGCCGCGTACCTGGAGAAGGTCTTCGGGGTCGACTGAGCCCGGCCGGAGGACGCGACGCGCGACCCTGCCGGGTCGCGCGTCGCGCGCGGTGCTCAGAGGTACTGACCGGTGCTGTGTCCTTCACCACCGCCGCCCGGCTGGCCCATGCCGGGCATCCCGGGCAGCACCGCTCCGCCGCCAGGGCCGCTGGGCAGCGCCTGCCGGCCGGAACGCATCTGTTCGAGCTGCACCCGGGCGGCCATCTGCTGGGCCACCAGGGCAGCCTGGATGCCGTGGAACAGCCCTTCCAGCCAGCCGACCAGCTGGGCGTGGGCGATCCGCAACTCGCCCTCGCTGGGCGCCTGGTCCTCGGCGAACGGCAGCGAGAGCCGTTCGAGCTCCTCGCGCAGCTCGGGGGCCAGCCCTTCCTTGAGCTCGACGATCGACCGCCCGTGGATCTCCCGCATCCGGTGTCGGCTGGCGTCGTCCAACGGGGCCGCCTTGACCTCCTCCAGGAGCTGCTTGATCATGCTGCCGATCCGCATCACCTTGGCGGGCTGCTCGACCAGGCGCGCAGGATCCTCACCGGGGCCGTCATCGGTCTGCACGGTGCCGACCGGCCGGCCGTCCGGCCCGACCACCACCACCGTGCCGGAGTGCCCGGCACCGTCCCGGCCAGGCTCGTCGTTCTGTCCAGCTGAGTGTGCTTCGGTCATGGCACCCATCTTTACCCAGCGCCCGCCGTGAGTGCCCGTCGGTCCGGTGCGTGGTGCACCGCACGTCTCACCCAGGTCCGGCGCGTACCGCGCTACGGTCGGCCGATGACCTCCGACCCGCGCGCCGTGCTGACCCGGCCCGCTCCCGCTCCGGACGTCACCGTCGCCTATGGCGAGCACCCCGACCAGGTCGCCGACCTGCGCCGGCCGTCCGGCACCGGAGCGCCCAGGCGGTTGGTGGTCGTGGTGCACGGGGGCTTCTGGCGCCACGAGTACGACCGGCGGCACACCGACCCGCTGGCCGCCGCACTGGCCGCGCTCGGTCACCCGGTGGCCCAGGTGGAGTACCGGCGTACCGGGCAACCCGGCGGCGGCTGGCCCGGTACGCCCGACGACGTACTGGCCGCGGTGACCGCACTGCCTCGGCTGGCAGCCGAGGCCCTGCCCGGTGTGGTGATGCCGACGCCAGCGGTCCTGGTCGGTCATTCGGCCGGTGGCCACCTCGCCCTGCACGCGGCGCGACACGTGCCGGATGCGGTGGCCGGGGTGCTCGCTCTCGCGCCGGTCGCCGACCTCGCCGAGGCGTACCGACTCGACCTGGACGGGGGTGCGGTGGCGACGCTTCTCGGCGGTGGACCGGCCGACGTGCCCGACCGGTACGCGGCTGTCGACCCGCGATCCGTGGTACCGCTCCCGACACGCACCGTAGTAATACACGGCACTCTCGACGAACAGGTTCCGATCGCCATGAGCAGGGCGTACGTGGCCGCAAATCAGGCAGCAGGGGCCGATATGCGCCTTGTAGAGCTTTCGGGATGTGAGCATTTCGGACTGATCGACCCCGAGGCACCGACCTGGTCCAAGGTAACCAGCGCGTTGCGGTCTTTCGGTGAAGATCATTAATCATTGACGCAGCGTCGCGGAGCAGGTAGAACGCCGATGGGCGCACCCGCCCAGGCAACGCGTGTTGAAGGGAACCCGGTGTCGCAGATGAACCGCAGGCGAGCACTCCAGTTGCTGGCCGCGCTCGGAACAGGGGGCCTCGTCGCCGCATGCGGTACGGACAGCGACGAGGGGACCACCAACGCCACCAGCGGCCGTCCGATCAAAATCGGTCTGATCGCGCCGCAGGCCGGACCGAACAAGGCCATCGGCGACGAACTCACCAACGGCTTCCAGCTCTACCTCGACCTCAACGACCGGAGCCTCGGCGGTCACCCCGTCGACCTGGTCGCCGCCGACGAGGGAGACACCGTGAAGTCCGGCCAGGCCGCCGTGAACAACCTGCTCGAACAGGGCGTGCTCGCGATGACCGGTGTCGCCAGTTCCGCCGTGATGTTCGGCATCCGGGACGCGGTCGAGCAGGCCCGGGTACCGCTGATCGGGTCCAACGCCTCACCGCCGAGCCTGCAGAGCGTCGTCTACATCTGGCGTACGTCGTACGTGCTCGACGAGGCGGGTCGGGCGCTCGGCCGCTACCTCAAGGACGAGCTGGGTACGGCCGACCGGGTCGCCATCATCCTTCCCGAGGGCGGTGGCGGTGGCGAGGACGTGCTGCGCGGATTCCGTCAGGAGTTCGGCGAGACCGACCCGAGGATCTCCGACCCGGTGATCTGGACCACCGGCAGCCCCAACCCCGGCAAGACGGCCTACGTCAACGACATCAACCAGGCGCTGAACCGCAGCCCGTCGACGGTCTTCTGCTTCTACTCCGGCACGGCGGCCGTGGAGTTCGTCATGCAGTTGCGGGACGCCGGGTTCCGGGGCCGGATCTACGCCCCGGGTTTCCTCACCGAGGGCACCGTCCTGGAGAGCATCCGGCCGGCCAACGACGCGCTCGGCATCCGGACCGCCCTGAACTACTCCGCCGACCTGAACAACGCGGCGAACCGCCGCTTCGCGTCGGCGTACCGCAAGAAGCACAACGCCTCACCCACCACGTACGCGATGGCCTCCTACGACGCGGCCAAGGTGCTCGACCAGGCGATCCGGCTGGCCGGTACGACTGCGACGGCGCAGGACGTGAACCTGGCGCTCGGTCGGATCGGGCAGATCGACAGTCCACGTGGCGCATGGCAGTTCAACCAGCCGCGTACCCCACAGCAGAAATGGTACCTGCGCGAGGTCCAGCGCGACGGCCAGTTGCTGTCCAACGTGCTGGTCAGCGAGCTGGCCACGCTCGGCTGAGTCGACGCGCAAGGGCCGGCCCGGTGCGACGGCCGGCCCCGGAGCGTCGGATCAGGGCCGCAGTTCGGCGACGCAGCACTTCACGCTGCCGCCGCCCTTCTTGAGTTCGGCCAGCTCCACCGGCACCGGCGTGTAGCCGGCCGCCTTGAGCCGACCGGCGAGCCGGGTCGCCTCGTTGTTGAGCACCACATTGGCGCCGTCGCTGACCAGGTTCAGCCCAAACGACAGCGCGTCGTCGTCGTCCGCCACCACCGCGTCGGGAAAGAGTTGGGCGAGCACCCGCTGACTCGCGGCGGAGAACGCCCCCGGGTAGTAGGCGATGTTGCCGTCGTCGATCGAGGCGAGCGCCACGTCCAGGTGATAGAAGCGCGGGTCGACCAGGTGCAGCGACACCACCGGCCGACCGAGCGCCTCCTGCGCCTCGGCGTGCGCGGGCAGCTCCGTGCGGAAGCCGTACCCGGCCAGGACCAGCCCGCCGTGCGCCTCCGGCAGGTACGCGAAGTCGCCCTCACCCTCGTTGGTCTCGTTCGGCGCGATGAACCGCCAGCCCCGCGACTCGTAGAACGCCCGGTGCACGGCGGCCTCGGCGGTCCGCTGCGGGTGCTTGAACCGCGCCCCGTAGACCGTGCCGTCCACCGTGAACGCGCCGTTGGCGGCGTACACCATGTCGGGCAGGCCCGGCTCGGGAGCCAGCAGGTGCACCTCGTGGCCGAGGCCCACCAGGGTCTCCCGCAGGCGGTCCCACTGCTTGACCGACAACTCCGGGTCGACCGAGGCGGTCACGTCCATCCACGGGTTGATCGCGTACTCGACCGCGAAATGCTCGGGCGAGCACATGAGATATGTCCGCTTTCGCGGTACTCGCTGCTGGTTCACGGTGACCAAGGGTAGGTAGGCTGCCACTTTAGTAATAGCCGTAGACATTGCTTCTCAGGAGCGGAACATTGCAGATCGACGCCGTCGACCAACGAATCATTGCGCTGCTCGTTGCAGACGCCCGCGCCTCGTACGCCGACATCGGCACCCGGGTGTCACTCTCCGCTCCGGCGGTCAAGCGACGGGTCGACCGGCTGCGGACGGCCGGAGTGATCCGTGGATTCACCGCCATCGTCGACCCGGCCGCCGTCGGGTGGACCACCGAGGCCTTCGTCGAGCTGTTCTGCGCCGGCCGCACCACCCCCGCCCAGCTCGGCGCGGCGGTCCGCCGCCACCCCGAGGTGGTCGGGGCGTACACGGTCTCCGGCGAGGCCGACGCGCTCGTTCACCTGCGGGCCGCCGACATCGCCCACCTTGAGGAAGCGCTGGAACGGCTGCGGGCCGAGTCGTTCGTCACCTCCAGCCGCAGCACCATCGTGCTCTCCCGGCTGGTGGAGTCCCCCGGTGTCGGCCCCTCCACGACCTGACGCCGGTCGGGGAACCGAACAGCCGAACGCCGCGTCGAACCGCGCATGACACGGGGAATCAAGGCCACTGCGGCCAGCGGCACGCTGATCGCGCTGGCGCTGCTCGCCGGCAGCATGTCGGCGGCACCGGCCGTGTCGCCACCCGTCGGGACCGACGAGCCGCAGATGGTGCCGGTCGGCCTGGTCTCCTTCGACTCCTGCGCGGACGCCCTCGCCGAACTGCGCGCGGCAGCCGCCGCCTCGGTCGGCCCGTACGGCTTCGGCGGCGGCTGGCGCACGTTCAGCGACCGGGGCGGTGCCCTCGGGTCCGGCACCGACGCCGTGGCGAAGGCCGCCGAAGGCGGTGCCGCGCCGGCGGGTGCCGCGCCGGCGGGTGCCGCGCCGGACCACTCGACGACCAACAACCACGAAGCCGGCGTCGACGAACCGGACCTGGTCAAGACCGACGGCCGCCGGATCGTCACGACCACCGGCGGCGTGCTGCGGGTGGTCGACGCGACCAGTCGACGGATCACCGGTGAAGTCGAGCTGGCCCCCGGCGACCAGCGCCTGCCCTGGACGGAGCAGCGGTTGTTGCTGCTCGGTGACCGGGCGCTGGTCCTGACCGAGGCCATGCGCGAATCGGCCACGGACCCCGTGGGCCGGATCCGGGGCCCGGTCGGTGACGCCCGCCTGATCCTGGTCGACCTGTCCGGCGCACCCCGGGTGCTGGGGACGTACCGCGTCCAGGGCAGCACCGTGGACGCCCGGCTGACCGGCACGACCGCCCGGGTGGTGGTCCACTCGACGCCCCACCTGGAGTTCCCGTCCGACAAGACCGGCAGCGACCGGCAGCGGACCGCACGCAACCGCGACGTCATCGCCCGGGCCGGCATCGAGACATGGCTACCCGAGTACGAGTGGACGACGGGCACCGAACGGCACACCGGGCGGGTCGGCTGCGACCGGCTGAGTCGCCCGCAGCGGATGACCGGCACGTCCACGCTGACCGTTCTCAGCTTCGATCTCACCAGCGACCGCCTCGGCGACGGCGACCCGGTCGGCGTGGTGGCCGACGCGAGCACCGTCTACGGCACCACGACCAGCCTCTACCTCGCCGGTCCGCGTCCACTGCCGCCAGCCGGCACGGCGCGGTGGCGGCCGTCGACGGCCGACGAGGTGACCGAGATCTACCAGTTCGACACCGGCATGCCTGGGCACCCCCGCTTCGTCGCCTCGGGCGTCGTGCCCGGCTGGCTGATCAACCAGTAAGCGCTGTCGGAGTGGGACGGTCACCTGCGGGTGGCCACCACCACCGGTGACGCCTTCGGCGAGGGCCGGACCTCCGAGTCGGCGGTGCGGGTCCTGCGCCGCGAGGGCGGATCGCTATACCTACACCCGCTGCCCGAGGGACGACTGCTCGGGGTCGGACAGGAGGCCGACTCGCGGGGACGGACCCAGGGCGTACAGGTGTCCCTCTTCGACGTACGCGATCCGGGCCGCCCGTACCGGCTGGACCAGTGGCACCTGCCCCGGGGATGGTCCGGTGCCGAGCACGACCCGCACGCCTTCCTGTACCGGCCGGACAGCGGCCTGGTGGCCCTGCCGGTGGACGCCGGCATCCGGCTGCTCCGCGTCGGTGGCGACACCATCCGCGAGATCGGCGAAGTGACCCACCCGGCGACGGACCGCGGGGGTCGGCGGATGTGGGCTCCGGTACGCCGGTCGCTGGTGATCGGTGACGTGCTCTGGACCGTCTCGGACGCCGGGCTGCGCGCCACCGACCCGGCCACCGCGCGCAGCGTCGGCTGGATCGCGACGACCTGAACTTTCCTCCCACGCGGGTGGGGCCCGGTTTCTCGGGGTTTCCGGGCCCCACCCGCCTTGGCCTGATACCGGGTCCGGGTGGGGACTGTGACGAGCGGATACGGTCCGTCGTCGGCGCGGTCGACGTCGTCCTCGACGGCCTGGGCGGTGCGACCGGAGACAAGGCCGTCGACCTGCTCGCCCCGGGCGGCCGGCTACTCAGCTTCACGCTGGTCGGCGACGAGTGGACCAGCCTACTGGCCGTGCCGGCCGCCGACGGCGGGGACATGAAGGCCCCGCCGAAGTCCCGGTCGACACGGCAGCGGGCGTACGCGGAGCGGGTGTTGGCGGAAGCTGCGGCCGGACGGCTGCGCGCGGTGATCGGGCAACGGTTCCCGCTGGACCGGGCGGCCGACGCGCACACCGTGGTCGGTGCCCGGCGTACGGTCGGCAAGACCGTGCTCGACGTGCGCTGACCCCGCCCTCAGAGGTACATGCCGGTGCGGTGCTCACCCCGTCCCGGCTTGTCCCCCTCGCCGAAGAAGCGCTTGCCACCGAACTCGCCGTGCAGGCGGTCGTCCAACTCGTCCGCGAGGCCGGTCATCACCTGCACGGCGAGCATCAGATGGGTCGGCTGGAAGTTGCGCCCGAAGACCGGGATCGAGGCCCACACGGTGTCGTCCGCACAGTAGAGACGACCGATCGGCATCCGGTTGGTCAGCTCGGAGAGTTTGACGTACAGCCGCTCGGTGGGCTCGACCCCGGTCAGGACCGGAGAGAAGACGTCGACCAGCGGCGGATTGTCCCGCACCCGGACGAAGACCATCGCCGAGCCCGCGCGGATGTTGATGTCGCCGTCGGAGTCGACCTGGACCCGGTCCGAGTCCGACTTGAGCATGGTGGAGACGACCGTGCGTACCCGCTCGGCCAGGTCCAGCACCTCGGTCTCCGGGCTGTCCCCACCGGCGGCGGCCAGCGCCTCCTCCAGCTCGGTGCCGATCTCCCGCACCAGGCCGAACTCGCTGCGCGCCGTACCCAGCGGGGCACCCGCAAGCGGCTCACCCTCGGTGTCCTCGATCTGATAGACCAGGAACGCGGGATGCGGCGCACCATAGATGTCCCGCAGCGTACGGGAGAGCACCGCAGCCACCCGGGTGGCCTCGTCGACGCCGCAGTGCAGGCCGAACTGGTCACCGGAGCCCTCCACCACCCCCGGCGGCGACCAGCCCAGCGCGACCATGTCGGCGACGGCCGCGCGGTCCAGCCGGTACCCCTGCGGCAGGGTGGCGTTGCCGACCGCGCGCGCGTTGAGTCGGCCGTCCGTGCCGACGTCGGCCCCGACGGAGTAGATCGCGTCGTCCGTGCCCGAGGCGGTCGGGTCGAGCGTCAGCTCCACGCGCGCCCCCACCGGCAGGTCGACCAGCCGGTCGGCCAGCGCCCTCGCGAACTCCCGCCACGCCTGGGTCACCTTCGCCCGCAGGTCGGCCGTGGTCGGCTCGTCGAGCAGGATCGACTCGTGGTGATGCGCCGGCGTGCCGGGTGGTGCCGAGGGGTGGTCTGCCGTCATGATCGCCTCCGTCCGTTCCGGTCACCCTACCCAGCCGCCGTATCGGTCGGCGCGGCCCGGACCGTGATCGGACAGCCCCCCTCGGTTGCGGTCAGTCGGCCGGCCGGCCGCCGCCCAACTCCACCGGCCAGGTGCCGGCCAGTTCGGCGAGCCGGGACGCCGCCGCGACGGGATCGGCGCCCTGCCCCACAGCCAGCCCGAGCAGGTACGCGGTGACCGGGGCACCCGGACGCACCACCTGGTGGGCCACGTCCCGGGCCAGGTCGAGCACGGTCGGCACCGGCACCGGGGCCGGGTCCAGCCCCAGTTCCGCGCAGACCGCCGTGACCCAGTCGTCCAGCACCGTCATCGCGCCCACTCCTCCGCCCGGCGTACGTCACCGTCAGTGTCGCAGTCGAACCACGGCGGCGGGCCGCCACCTGACCAGCTCACCTCGCGCACAGCGAGCCCGGCGAGCAGCTCCCGCAGCGGCGCTCCGGAGTGCCGTCCGGCGAGCCGGTCCAGCGCCGCACGCAGGGCGTCGGTACGCCACACCCCGCACAACGTCTGCCGCCGTCCCGAGGCGTCCACGAAACACACCCCGTCCACCTGCGGCGGCATGTCCAGCGGCGTACCCGGTGGGGTGTTCGGTGGCGTGTCCAGCTGGCGCAACAGGTCACCGACGGCGGGTCGGGTCAACAGCGGCAGGTCGGCGGCGAGCAGCGCGACGACCGGTACCCCCGGTTCGATCAGGGCCAGTCCGGCTGCGGTGGCGGCGACCGGCCCGCCACCGGGCGGCGACTCCCGGGCCGGGAGCACTCCCGCCGGGGCCGGCCCGGGACCGACCAGGATGCGGGGCGTCGCGTCGGCGACGGCCGCGAGCACCCGCTCGCGCATCGGTACGCCACCGACGGGCAGCGCCGGCTTGTCCCGCCCACCCATCCGGCGCGCCGCCCCACCCGCGAGCACGATCGCCGCGTACGCCGTCACCGGATCACGGTAACTCGCACGGCTCGGCCCTCTCCGCCGCTGCCGCCCGCCAGAGGTCGCCGGGCGGGGTGGCCAGACGGGGTGGCCGTTTCCGGCGCTGCCGCCCGCCAGCCGGGTCGCCGGGTGGAGCGGTCGGATGCGGTGGGGTGTGCAGGCGGGGCAGGATGGCGGGGTGGGACGGGCCAGTGACCGACGCGGGGTGCTCCGCGTCGACCTCGACGCGACGGACACCGGAAGGATCCGGGTGCGCCGACCGGACACGCTCGTCGCCGAGGAGCCGCTGGAGATCCGGGTCGGGCCGGCCGGGCCGGAACGACGCCGCCCGCTCTCGGTCACCATGCGGACCCCCGGCGCCGACCTGGATCTGGCACTCGGCTTCCTCTTCACCGAGGGGCTGATCCGCTCGACGGACGACGTGTCCACCGCGCAACTCTGCGCCGGCGCCGATACGCCGAACACCTACAACGTGGTCGACGTGACGCTGGCTCCGGGCGTGCCGTCGCCCGGCGCCGACACGACCCGGCACTTCCACACCACCAGTGCCTGCGGGGTCTGCGGCAAGGCGAGCATCGACGCGGTCCGTACCCGGTCCCGGTTCGACGTGGCCGCCGACCCGCTCGCCGTGGCGGCCGAGATGCTGGCCGAACTTCCGGAGCGGCTACGGGCCGGTCAGCGGGGCTTCGACCGCACCGGCGGGTCGCACGCGGCGGGGTTGTTCTCCGCCGACGGCGAGTTGCTGGTGCTGCGCGAGGACGTGGGCCGACACAACGCGGTGGACAAGGTGATCGGCTGGGCGGTCCGTGAGCGTCGGCTGCCGCTGGCCGGGCACCTGCTGCTGGTCTCCGGCCGCGCCAGTTTCGAGCTGACCCAGAAGGCGTGGATGGCCGGGCTGCCACTGCTGGCGGCGGTGTCGGCGCCGAGCACGCTCGCGGTCGACCTGGCCGCCGAGGCCGGACTCACCCTGGTCGGCTTCCTGCGCGGCCGGACGATGAACATCTACACCGGCACTCAGCGGGTGACCGGCTGATCCGGCGTTCAGCGATTCGCCAGCAGCTCGAACAGTTCCAACCGGACGGCGGCGTCCCGGACGATGAGGAAACCCGCGATGCCCAGCACCCACCCGAGCATGCTGCCCGACGACCGGACGATCCAGGCGTTGAGGCGGGCGAGCAGTGGCTCGATCCGCCTCGGCCAGGCCACACGCGCGCCCAGCAGCACCAGCGCCGGCAGGACCATGACCAGGCAGTACCCCGCCAGCAGCGCGATCACCTGCGGCACGCCCAGGTCCGAGGTGGTGAGCAGACCCAGGGCACCGAGGTACGGCAGCATGGTCGCCACCTCCGCCAGCGCGGCGAACACCGCCAACCCGACCAGCCAGCGCGGCGACGAGTCACCAGACGTCGCCCGGTCCCGCCAGCGCAGCACCCGACCGCCACCACCGCCGCGCTTGCCGTCGTAGCGAAAGCTCAGCACGAACAACCCGACACCGAGCGCGAGCTGCCCCCACAGCGCCGGCCGGTTGTCCAGCGCGCCGCCCAACATCTCGGCCAGCCCGCTGCCGCCGAAATAGAGCAGCAGCCCGACCAGGAAGTAGAAGCAGGCGATGGTGCCCAGGTAGGTCGACACCCGCCCGAGGCGAACCGGGCCCGGGGCGAGCAGCAGCCAGACCGGGATGAACAGGGTGCCGATGCTGGTGCTGTCGACGAGCGCCAGACCCGCGAGGGACAGCAGTAACGCGACGCTCATGCCGGGCCTAGGGGACGCACGCTCATACGGTGATTATCCGGGTGTCCCGATCCGACGGCTGCCCTGGCACCGGGGCCTGTCGAGCCTTCGGGACGGTTTCCTGAGGTGGGTTCGGGGGACGGTTCATGGTGCGCCACGGGCCACCGAGGAGCGGGGTGAGGACCACCAGGAGGTAGCCGGCGCCGGCCGCGACGAGGGTGGCCGTGGTGCCGGCATGTTCGCTGGCGAAACCCGCTGCGAGCGCGCCGAGCGGGATGGCGGCCCAGGCCACCGCGCCGATCACGCCGTACACCCGAGCCCGCATCCGGGCCGGTACGCGTTCGAGCTTGATCGCGCCGATCATGGGGTTGATCGCCCCGGCGGCGAAACCGGCGCTGGCGAACACGACGAGCAGGACGGGCAACGGCAGCCCGGCGGCCATCGCCCAGAACGGCGGTGGACCGGCCACTGCGAAGGCCACCACGAAGGTGGCCCGGCGGGGCAACCGGTGACCGACGGCGCTGAACACCAACGAGCCCGCCAGCGCACCACCGCCCATGGCACCGACGAGCAGCCCGAGGGCCGCCGCTCCGCCGAGGTCCCGGTGCGCGACGACGGGCAGCAGCACGTTGCTCTTGGTCGCGTCGAAGAAGTTGGTCACCAACACCAGCAGGACCAGGACCCGCAACAGGGGCTCGGCGAGCAGAAACCGCACGCCGGCGGCGAACTGGCGCCAGTAACCGGTGTCGTGGCTGGTCGCTGGCCCGTCGACGGTCGCGGCCTCGTCGGCACCGGGCTGGAGGTTCGCCGGCACCAGCACGGCGACGACCACTGCGGACAGCACGAACGTGGCCGCGTCGAGGACCAGCACGGGCAGCGCCCCCAGGGTGGCGACCAGCAGGCCGGCCACCGGTGCACCGATCAGTCGGGCACCCCGCTCGGTCGCCTCGAACCAGCCGATCGCCCGCTCGGTCGGCAGGCCGGCGGCGGTGGCCGCCTCGGGCAGCAGGGCGACCCGGGCGGTCTGGCCCGGCGTGTCGAGCAGACCGCTGAGGAAGACCAGCGCGAGCAGCGCCCAGAACGGCAAACCGACCGTGGCGTGCAGGAGGGGGATCGCGGCGACCGTCAGGCAGGAGACCAGATCGGCGAGCACGCTCGCACGGCGGTAGCCGATCCGGTCGACCAGGACTCCGCCCAGTGCGCCACCGAGCACGATCGGCGCGGTCGCGACGGCAGCGGTGAGGCCGGTGGCGGCCGGCGAGCCGGTCTCGGCGAGTACGTAGAGCGGCAACGCGATGATCGTGAGCATGTTGCCGGTCAGCGAGACCGTATGCCCGACCAGCAGACCGATCAGCGGCGTGCGGGACGGGCGGCTCATTCGGGCCGCCGGAACGCGTGATAGATCATCGTGACCGGGCGGGCGTCGGCGCGGGCCGGGTCGCTGCGCTCCTGCCAGCGCGCGGCCAGCGCCTCCAGGTCGGCCCGCAGTTCCCGCAGTTCGGCAGCGGTGAGGTGGTAGGCGTTGTCGCTGCTGGCGGTGCCGCGTACCCACTCCGGCTCAAAGGTCGCCTCGGCGGCTAGGTAGCCGTTCAGGGCCGCCTGGTACCGCTCCAGCACGGCACGCCGCAGCAGGTCGGAGGCGACCTTCCGCTCCGGGTCGTCGAGTGCCTCCAGTGGCTCCCAGGAGGTGGTGGCGTGCGCGGCTCGCCACCACCGTTCCCGACGGTTGCGCGCGCACTCCGAAGCCTCCCGCACAAAGCCGTGCTCGGCGAGCTTGCTCAGGTGGTAGCTGACCGAGCCGACCGCCTCGTCAACGACGTCGCTGAGCATCCCGACGCTCTGCGGCCCCCGCAGCCGCAGTTCGCCGAGGAGCCGGAGCCGGGTGGGGTGGGCGAGGGCCCGCATGGCACGGGGGTCGGTCAGGTGCAGCACGGTCTCGTCGTTCGACATGTCGCCACCATAGACGTACAAGAAATGACGTACAAGATTTCTTGTCGATCATCGCGGGCGGCGACCGGACCGACGCCTGCCCCGCCGCAGCGCCTTCGGCGACCTCGGCCAACCGTCCAGACGCGACGGCGGCACGCCCCGACGGAGCAGATCGTCCAGCAGCAGGGCGAGCGAGTAGTCCGCATGCTCGGCCAGCACCCGCTCCAACGTCACCGCCGCCAGCGCGCCCTGCCCCGCGCGCCAGGCGGCGAACGCCAGCAGGGCGCCGGGCGCGGCGGACAGGTCCGGCTCGGTCCGGCGCATCATCTCGGTCCAGAACGCCACGTCCTCGTCCCGGCCGTCGGTGCGTTCCCAGGCGTGGTCCCGCACCGGCAGATGGGTCAGCAGCAGGCAGAGCCACGCCACCTCGTCGTCGGTCAACGGCTCGCCGTCGCGGTGACGGCGTCTGGTGGCCCGCAGCGCCGCCACCCCGGCCGTCCGCAGCGCCCGACCGCCGAGCAGGTCGGCCGGAGGCGCCTCCGCCAGCAGGTCGGCGAGTCGCCGGTCGGCCCGTTCGGCGGCGCGCCGCATCTCCGGCCCGTCGACCGGGGCCACCGCCGCGGCGAGAGCGGCCCGGTCAGGCAACGCGACCTGGCCGGCGAAGACCGCCGCGGCCGGCACCACACTGGCCCTCGGGTCGTACGGGGTGCCCTCGGGCGGGCAGCACTCCGGCTCCTGACAGACGTACGACCACCACCGGTCACCGGTGACCCGTAACGCGTCCAGGACGGTGAGCCCGGCCTCGGCCAGCGCGATCCGGACCGCGTCCACGGCCGGAGTCACCCGGGCGGCCGGACCGTATCCGATCGCGGTGGCCGAATCGGCGCCCTGCCGCGCGGTCACCGCGGCGATGTGCTCCGCCGACTCGCGTGGATCGCCCTCCCCGGGCAGGTCCATGCGGGCGGCGAAGACGATCCGCGAGCCCGCCAGCGCCACCACCACGATGCTGTCGGTGGGATGGAAGCCGAGCAGGTACGGCACGGCCGCGATGAGGTCGGCGGGCGATCTGACGGTGAGCCGGGGCAGGTCCGTGGAGTTCATGAGGGCAGCTTGCGAGCCGTCCGGTTCCCACCGCTGCCCCTGTGGACGACACGCGGGTTATCCACAGTCACAGCGCGTATCCGACCAGCTCAACGCGATACGTCCAGCCCCCTCGGATGGAAGGAAGGGACCCTTCCTATACACGAGGCGTTAGTAGGGGACCCCTCCTTACATCCGAGGGGATACCTTGCGGGGATGGATCTGGCGTACCTGCGGGGGCACCCGGAGCAGTTGCCGACCTTCCTGACCCATCAGCGGATCCGGGAGACGCCGGTGAGCGGCGGCGACATCTGCGCCGCCGCCCGACTGACCCTGGACGACGGGCACTCGGTGTTCGCCAAGACCTGGCCGGAGCACGCCGACCGGCCGGTGCCGGACGACTTCTTCGCCACCGAGGCGGCCGGGCTGCGCTGGTTACGGGAGGCCGGCGCGGTCGCCGTACCGGAGGTGCTGGTGGCGCTGCCCGACCTGCTCGCCCTGGAGTGGGTACAGCCGGGCGAGCCCCAGCGGGCAGCGGCCGACCGCTTCGGGCGTGAGCTGGCCGGGATGCACCGCGCCGGGGCGCCCGCCTTCGGGGCACACTGGCCGGGCTTCATCGGCGCGCTGCCTGCGGACAACACCCCGCACGACGGTCCCTGGCCGACCTGGTTCGCCCAGGCCCGGATCGTGCCCTACCTGCGACGCTCGGTCGACGGAGGTGCCCTGGACGCCACCGCCGCCGCGCTCGTCGAGCAGGTCGTGGCCCGCATCGACGAGTTCGGCGGCGACGAACCGCCCGCCCGCATCCACGGCGACCTCTGGCCGGGCAACCTGCTCTGGGGCGCCGACGAACGGGTCTGGCTGGTCGACCCGGCCGCGCACGGTGGGCACCGGGAGACCGACCTCGCCCAGCTCACGCTCTTCGGCGGCGCATCGTACGCGGACCGGATCCTGGCCGCGTACGACGAGACCTGGCCGTTGGCCGACGGCTGGCGGCATCGGGTGCCGCTGCACCAGTTGCACCTGTTGCTGGTGCACACCGCCCTGTTCGGCAGCGCGTACCGGGAATCGGTCGTGCACGCCGCTCGGACGGCCCTGAGCGGGGCCGAGCGCGCTACGGTCGACGGGTGACCGTCGCCCCGCCGACCGCCGGCGCCCTTGTCGACCGGTACGGCCGCGTCGCCCGGGACCTGCGGGTCTCCCTGACCGACAAGTGCAACCTGCGCTGTACGTACTGCATGCCCGCCGAGGGGCTGCCCTGGCTGGCCGGCCCGCGACTGCTCACCGACGACGAGATGGTCCGGCTGATCCGGGTGGCGGTGTGCCGGCTCGGCGTGACCGAAGTCCGGTTCACCGGTGGCGAACCGCTGATCCGCCCGGGTCTGGTCGACATCATCTCGGCCGCCGCCGCACTAGACCCCCGTCCCCGGCTCTCGCTGACCACGAACGGCATCGGCCTGCACCGGCTGGCTCCGGCGCTACGCGAGGCCGGGTTGGACCGGGTGAACGTCTCCCTGGACACCCTGGATCGGGAGCGCTTCACCCGGCTCACCCGGCGCGACCGGCTCTCCGACGTGTTGGCCGGGCTGGCCGGCGCCGCCGACGCCGGATTGACCCCGGTCAAGGTGAACGCGGTGCTGATGCGGGGGGTCAACGACGACGAGGCACCGGCGCTGCTCCGCTTCGCCCTCGACCACGGCTACGAGTTGCGGTTCATCGAGCAGATGCCGTTGGACGCCCAGCACGGCTGGGACCGCGCCGCCATGGTCACCGCCGAGGAGATCCTGACGACGCTGCGCTCGGCGTACGCGCTGAGCCCGGACCCGGCCGAACGCGGCACCGCGCCCGCCGAGACCTGGCTGGTCGACGGCGGCCCGGCGCGGGTCGGCGTGATCGGCACGGTGACCCGGCCCTTCTGCGGCGACTGCGACCGGACCCGGCTCACCGCCGACGGCCAGATCCGCAACTGCCTGTTCGCCACCGAGGAGTCGAACCTGCGCGACGCGATGCGGGCCGGGGCCGACGACGACGAGGTGGCCCGCCGCTGGACGGCGGCGACCTGGGGCAAGCGGGCCGGGCACGGCATCGACGACCCGACCTTCCTGCAACCGACCCGGCCGATGTCGGCCATCGGAGGGTGACCGTGGCGACCGTGACCGTCCGCTACTTCGCCGGGGCCCGGGCCGCCGCCGGTCGCGCCGAGGAGACCACCGTCGCCGGGCGGTCGCTGGACGAGGTGCTGGCGGAGTTGTCGGACCGGCACGGCGCGCCACTTGTGCCGGTGCTCAAGGTGGCGAGCTTCCTGGTTGACGGCGTCACCTGTCATGATCGTAAGAAGCCGCTGCCGGCCGGAGCGACGATCGACGTCCTGCCACCCTTCGCCGGTGGCTGAGGGGGATCCACACGTGTTCGCGGTACTCGGCTTCGTGGCCACGCTCGCCCTGATCACCGGGCTGATCCACCTCTACCTCTGGAAGCGGTTGGTCAAGGACACCACCACCGCCGCCGGGCGGTGGCGGCGGATCGGCACGGTCACCGCGGTGGTGCTGGCGGTACTCGTACCGGCGACCATGGTCGGCACCCGGTCCGGGATGTACTGGCTCGCCTGGCCGGGCTACCTCTGGCTCGCGGTGATGTTCTACCTGCTGGTCATCCTCGTCGCGCTGGAAGTGCCGATGCTGGTGACGAAGCTGGTGCTGCGCCGCCGGGCGGCGGCCGTCGCACCGGAACCGGCACTGGTCGGCACCGCCACCCCGGCCGAGGCGCCCGGCGCCGACGACACCGCCGCCTCGCCGGCCACCCCTTCGGCCGACGAGGCGGCGCAACCGCCGTCCGCCGGGGCGGTCGGACCGGACCACGACCCGTCCCGCCGGCTGCTGCTCGCCCGTGGCGCGGCGATCTTCGCCGGACTCACCGCCACCGGCCTGGTCGGCTACGGGGTACGGACCGCGATGGGTCCACCACGCCTGGACCGGGTGCAGATCCCGCTGGCGAAGCTGCCACGCAGCATGGACGGCCTGCGCATCGCCACCGTCGCCGATATTCACCTCGGCCCGCTGATCGGCCGTATGCACACCGAGCGTATCGTCGCCGCGATCAACCGCATGGACGCCGACATCATCGCCGTGGTGGGTGATCTGGTCGACGGTACGGTTGCCGAGTTGGCTGACGCCACGGCGCCGCTACGCGACCTGCGGGCCCGGCACGGCAGCTACTTCGTCACTGGCAACCACGAGTACTACTCCGGAGTCGAGGAGTGGGTCACCGAGGTCGACCGACTCGGGTTGCGCGTACTCCAGAACCAGCGGGTGGAGATCGCGGCCCGGGGTGGCGTGCTCGACCTGGCGGGCGTCAACGATGTCAGCGCCGTGGGCGAAGGGGTCTCCGCACCGCCCGACTACGAGGCCGCACTCGGCGGCCGCGACACGTCACGTCCGGTGGTACTTCTCGCCCACCAGCCGGTGGCCGTGCTGGAGGCGTCGAGGTACGGCGTCGACCTGCAACTGTCGGGCCACAGCCACGGTGGCCAGATCGTGCCGTTCAACCTGCTGGTCCGGCTGGAACAACCGGTGGTATCCGGATTGGCCGAGGTGAACGGGACCAAGGTCTATGTGACCAACGGAGCCGGCTTCTGGGGCCCGCCGGTGCGGGTGGGCGCGGAGCCTCAGGTCACCCTCGTGGAACTGCGTTCGGCATAGCGAACCTCACGCCCGAGCGTGGCGGCGCGCACGGGCGTGGCCGGGCGTGGCAGGATGCGGCGTGCCTCCGTTCAACGCCGTACCCCCCGGTGGCCGCCCGCCCTTCGTCGCTGATCTGCACATCCACTCGAAATACTCGCGGGCCTGCAGCCGTGACCTGACCCTGCCGAACCTCGGCTGGTGGGCGCAACGCAAGGGCATCGCGGTGCTCGGCACCGGTGATTTCACCCACCCCGCCTGGTATGACCACCTGCGGGAGACGTTGCGTCCCGCCGAGCCGGGCCTGCACCGGTTGTCCGTCGACGCCGAGCGGGACATCGCCCGCCGGTTGCCGCCCCGGCTGTCCAGTCACGCCGAGAGCGTCCCGGTCCGGTTCATGCTCAGCGTGGAGATCTCGACGATCTACAAGCGGGACGACCGCACCCGCAAGGTCCACCACCTGATCTATCTGCCGGATCTGGACGCGGTGGGCCGGTTCAACGCCGCGTTGGGGCGGATCGGCAACCTCGGTTCGGACGGCCGACCGATCCTCGGTCTGGACTCCCGCGATCTGCTGGAGATCACGCTGGAGGCGAGCCCGGACGGCTACCTCGTGCCGGCGCACATCTGGACGCCGTGGTTCTCCGCGCTGGGCTCGAAGTCCGGCTTCGACGCGATCGCCGACTGTTACGCCGACCTGGCCGAGCACATCTTCGCCGTGGAGACCGGGCTCTCCTCGGACCCGGCGATGAACTGGCGGGTCGGCAGCCTGGACTCCTACCGGCTGGTGTCCAACTCGGACGCCCACTCGCCGCCCGCGCTGGCCCGCGAGGCGACCGTCTTCGCCTCGGAACGGGACTACTTCGGCATCCGGGACGCGCTGCGTACCGGTGACGGGCTGGCCGGCACGATCGAGTTCTTCCCCGAGGAGGGCAAGTACCACGCGGACGGCCACCGGCTGTGCGGGGTGAACTGGGCACCGGAGCAGACCCGGGAGGCTGGCGGACGTTGCCCGGAGTGCGGCAAGCCGCTGACGGTGGGTGTCCTCAGCCGGGTCGAGGACCTGGCCGATCGACCCGAGGGATACCGCCCGGAACACGCGCCCGAGGTGACCCACCTGATCCAGCTCGCCGAGATCCTCGGTGAGATCAACAAGGTCGGCCCACGGTCGAAGAAGGTCGAGGGGAAGCTCACCAACCTGGTCGCCGCGCTCGGCTCCGAACTGGACATCCTGACCCGCACCCCGCTGGACGACATCGGACGGGTCGGCGGTGAACTGCTCGCCGAGGGCATCGGCCGGCTGCGCCGCGACGAGGTCCGCCGGGTACCCGGCTACGACGGCGAGTACGGCGTGATCACTCTCTTCGACCCGGCAGAACTGGGTGCCGGTGCGGCGTCGGGCGGGCAGGAGACGCTGTTCGACGTACCGGTGCAGGTGCCGACGCAACGGCGGCCGGCCGATTCGGCCGGCGGGCCGGACCCGAAGGCGAAGCGGCCGGTGGCCAAGGCGGAACCGAAGCGCAAGGCGGCACCCACACCGGCACCGCCGATCGCGCCGCCGCCGTCCCCGCACGAGCCGTTCGAGCCGATGCTCGCGGGCATGGAGGAGGTGGGCAGCGGCCTGCTCGACCGGCTCGACGCCATGCAGCGGGTGGCCGCCTCGGCACCCGGCGGTCCGTTGCTGATCGTCGCCGGACCGGGCACCGGCAAGACCCGTACGCTGACCCACCGGATCGCGTACCTCTGTGCGGAGCTGAACGTCTTTCCCGAGCGCTGCCTGGCGATCACCTTCACCCGACGCGCCGCCGAGGAACTACGGCACCGACTCGACGGGTTGCTCGGCCCGGTCGCCGAGGACGTCACCGTGGGCACGTTCCACTCGCTCGGGCTGACCATCCTGCGGGAGAACACGGCCGGCACCGGCCTGCCGGACGACTTCCGGATCGCCGACGACGCCGACCGGACGGCGGCCCGCGCGGAGGCCGGAGACGACCCGGCACGGTACACGTCGCTGCTGCGCAAGCAGGGCATGGTCGACTTGGACGACCTGCTCACCCTGCCGGTGGCGCTGCTGCGCGACGACCGCAGGCTGGTCCAGCGCTACCGGGACCGCTGGCAATGGATCTTCGTCGACGAGTACCAGGACGTCGACGCGGTGCAGTACGAGCTGCTACGCCTGCTCAGCCCCGCCGACGGAAACCTCTGCGCGATCGGTGACCCGGACCAGGCCATCTATTCGTTCCGGGGCGCCGACGTCGGATACTTCCTGCGCTTCTCCCAGGACTTCACCGACGCCCGCCTGGTCCGGCTGAACCGCAACTACCGGTCGTCGGCACCGATCCTGGCCGCCGCGGTGCAGGCCATCGCGCCGTCGTCGCTGGTCCGCGGGCGCCGGCTCGACCCGGCCCGGCTCGACCCGGAGGCCCCGCTGGTCGGACGGTACGCCGCAGCGTCCGTCGCCGACGAGGCCGACTTCGTGGTACGCACCGTCGACGAACTGGTCGGCGGCCTGTCCCACCGGTCACTGGACTCCGGGCGCATCGACGGCCGGTCGAGCACACTGTCCTTCTCCGACATCGCGGTGCTCTATCGCACCGACTCGCAGGCCGCACCGATCGTGGATGCCCTTGCCAGGGCCAACGTGCCGGTGCAGAAGCGATCGCACGACCGGCTGCGGGACCGGCCCGGCGTGATGGCCATCGCCCGCGAGCTGCGGCACGTCACCGGCGTCGACGGTGCCCTGCCCGCCCGGGTACGCCTCGCTGGACAGTCGCTCGCGGAGCGGTTCGCCACCCCCACCCTCGACGGCTCGCACGGGGTCCGGCCGGAGGACGTCCGTACCGCGGTCGACCTGCTGACTCCGCTGGCCCGCCGATGCGGTGACGATCTGGAGGTGTTCCTGTCCCAACTCGCCACCGGCGCGGAGGTGGACGCCCTAGACCCCCGTGCCGAGGCGGTCACCCTGCTGACCCTGCACGCCGCCAAGGGCCTGGAGTTCCCGGTGGTCTTCCTGGTCGGGACCGAGGAGGGGCTGCTGCCGTTGCGGTGGCCGGGCACCACCCCGGACGACGAGGCGATCGCCGAGGAGCGACGGCTGTTCTTCGTCGGGCTGACCAGGGCACAGGACCGGCTCTACGTCAGCCACACGGCACGCCGGGTCCGGCACGGGTCGGAACGCGACTGCCGACCGTCACCGTTCCTCGACGTGATCGACGCCGGCCTCTTCGAACGGCTCGGCGACACCGCCGGACCTCGTCGACCGAAGGACCATCAGCTCCGGCTCATCTGAGTGTCCGCCGTCCCGCTCGGCGGATGGGCGCGCGGCAGGCGGGCGGGCGGCAGGCGGGCGGCAGTGACCGGTCCGTGATCGCGTACGGACGATCGGTGATTCGGTCACGCGCTACGGTGACGTGGGCGACGGCCGGCACCGGCCCACCGTTTCCACCCACGGCCCCAGGAGTGCGTGCATGGCGAACTACGGACCATCGGGCGGCGGCCCTGCGCCGTGGCACGAGCCGGGCCACGGCGAGCGACCGCCCGCCAGTCCGCCGCCCGCCCTCCACCGCTCCTACGGCACGGGCCCGTCGCCCGACGACAGCCGGTCCTACGACGACAGCCGATCCTACGGGGGTGGCCAGTTCTACGGGGGTGGCTACGGTCCGGGGGCGGGCGGGCCGCAGTACCCGCGCGGTGGATACGACGCGGGCCACGGATCCGACTCGCAGGACACCGCGACCTACCCGGCCTATCAGGAGGGCGCGGCGGAGACCGCGTACGCCGGACAGCCGGTGCCGCCGCCGGAGCGCGGGCGCGGTCGGGGCCGGATCGTCGCGGTGATGGCGACGGTGTTGGTGCTCGTGCTCGGTGGCGCGACCGCGTTCTACCTGCTCGGGCAGGACGAAGAGACGCCGACGCCGGTGTCCGCCCCCACTCCGGAGGCGGCGGCGGTGACCCCGGTCGGGCCGGACGACGAGGACGAGGCGCCGGCCAGCTCGCCGTCGGACACCTCGTCCACCGATCCCCGGTTCGTCGAGCCCGGCCAGTGCGTCCGTAACGAGGGGCCGGCCGGCGGCAAACCCAAGCTGGTGATCAGCGACTGCGTGCCGAAGTCGTACGAGGTGTTGCGCCGCTTCGACGGCAAGACCAGCGGGGAGCGGGATGCCGAGGCGAAGTGCGCGCCGGTCGACGGCTACACCAACTGGTACTTCTACGACAGCGAGCTGGACTCACTGGACTTCGTGCTCTGCCTCGAACAGCGCGGCTGACCCGGCTCGCGTCGACGATCGGCAAAACTAGTGCTGTCTAGCGTCCACGCTAGACAGCACTAGTTTTTGCTCGACCCGGCAACACGCCGGTAGCCCCGTCTATCCGTGTCTAGCCTCCCGCCTAGACGGCCCGATACTGTGCGATTCGTGGATCCGGTCCGCAACCCGTACGCCCCGGGCGCTGGTCAGCGCCCGCCCGAACTGGCCGGGCGGGGGCGGGAGCTGGACGTCTTCGACATCGTGCTGGAACGCATCGCCCGGGGACGTCCGGAGCGGAGCCTGATGCTCACGGGGTTGCGGGGCGTCGGCAAGACGGTGCTGCTCAACACGCTGCGCTCCCAGGCGATCAACAGCCTCTGGGGCAGCGGCAAGATCGAGGCCCGCCCGGACCAGTCGTTACGCCGGCCGATCGCCGCCGCCCTGCACATGGCCGTCCGGGAACTGGCCCCCCGGCATCGCGCACCGGACCGGATCGACGCGTTCCTCGGGGTCCTCAAAGCCTTCGCCCAACGGGGTGCCCCGACGGGTCGCGCCGGTGCCGCCAAGCTGCGCGACCGGTGGCAGCCCGGCATCGACGTACCGGCGGCCACCGGCCGGGCCGACTCCGGCGACATCGAGATCGACCTGGTCGAGTTGCTCACCGACGCCGCCTCGGTGGCCAGCGACGTCGGCACCGGTGTCGCCATCTTCATCGACGAGATGCAGGACCTCGGGCCGGAGGACGTCTCCGCACTCTGCGCGGCCTGCCACGAACTCTCCCAACTCGGCGCGCCACTCATCGTGGTCGGTGCCGGCCTGCCGCATCTGCCGGCGGTGCTGAGCGCCGCCAAGTCGTACTCCGAGCGGCTGTTCCGCTACCAACGCATCGACCGACTCGACCGCATCGCCGCCGACCAGGCACTCTGCGCGCCAGCCGAGCGAGAGAACGTGGAGTACGAGGCGAAGGCCCTCGACCTGCTCTACGAGAAGTCCGGCGGGTACCCGTACTTCGTCCAGGCGTACGGGAAGGCGACCTGGGACCACGCCCCACGATCCCCGATCACCGCAGCCGACGTCCGGGTCGCCGCCCCGGAGGCCGAGGCCGAGCTGGCGGTGGGATTCTTCGGTTCACGTTTCGAACGGGCCACCCCCGCCGAACGCGAGTACATGCGGGCGATGGCGACGCTCTCCCTGGTCGAAGGGGCGACCGACGGCGGTGGCCGGGACGACATGGACGCCGCCGTGCCGACCGCCGAGATCGCCCGAGCCCTCGGCCGCAAGCCCGCCAGCCTCTCCCCAGCCCGGGACGCCCTGATCAAGAAGGGCCTGATCTACTCCGGCGAACGCGGCACGGTCGCCTTCACCGTCCCCCACTTCGGCCGCTACCTACGCACCCAACCCACCTAACCAAGCCCCGCCCCCCACCCCGTCGATCATGGACTTGTGGTTGACGATCTGTACAGATATCGGGCGTTTTCCGGGTGCCACAACTCCATGATCGGCGAGTAAGTCGCCACGGGCAGGGGGTGGGGGGGTTGGGTGGTTAGACCTTGGACCAGGGGGGTGGGAAGACGACGTCGCCCTGGGGTGGGGGTGGTTCGTTGCTCGTCGTCGGGGGGAGGACCAGTGCCTGCCATGGTTCGCCCAGGCCGGACCAGGGGCTGGTCAGGCCCATTCGGTCGGCTCGGCTGAAGCCGAAGCGCCGATAGTACGCCGGATCGCCGAGTACGACGATCAGCCGCTCGCCGAGTTCCGTGGCCGCTTCCAGGGCGGCCTGCACCACCGCGCCGCCGAGCCCGATCCGCTGGCGGTGCGGCGCCACCGCCACCGGGCCGAGCACCAGGGCCGGGGCGTTGACCCCGTCCGCGCAGACCCTGACCCGGGTGAGCAGGGCGTAGCCGACAATCTCACCGCCGTACTCGGCGACCATGGCCAGCTTCGGGAGCCAGGCGTCACCGGCCCGCAGTTCGTCGACGAGGCGTACCTCTGGTGGGGTGGTCACGTCGGGGCGGGCGAAGGCGGCGGCCAGTACCCGGCGGACCGCGCCGGTGTCTGCCGGGTCCTCGGGTCGGAGCCGCAGCGTCGTCACGCCCGGAGGTTACCGCGCGTGGCTCATCCATCAGTGATGGTCGCTGGAATCGGCGTGGCGTGGCCGCCACCTGAGCGACGCCGCCACCCGATCGATCGAGATAGGCCGTTGCGGGGCATGTCGAAGTCACGGACGGGGTATGACTGTTCCATGACGCCCGTACGATCCCTCGCCCGCGCCATGTTGAGCGGCATCTTCGTGGTCAGCGGCGCCCGCAACCTCGCCAACCCGCAACGTCTGGTGCCTGCGGCGCAGCCGGTCACCGATCGGGTGGCGCCGCTGCTGCAACGGGCCGACGCCCGCATCCCCACCGACACGGTGACGCTGATCCGTGCCAACGCCGCCGTCCAGCTCGGTGCCGGGTTGATGCTGGCCACCGGGAGGTTCACCCGGCCGGCGGCTCTGGCGTTGGCCGGCACGCTGGTCCCGGTCACCCTCGCCGGGCATCCTTTCTGGCGTAACGACGACCCGGCGGCGCGGAGCAACAACCAGATTCACTTTCTGAAGAACCTCGGCCTTCTCGGCGGGTTGCTGCTCGCCTCGGCGGACACCGAGGGGAGGCCGGGACTGCGGTGGCGGGCCGGTCACCGGATCGGCCACTCTCGACGGTCGGTACGCCGTGCCGTCCGGACTGCACGCCGCGAAGCCCGGATCGCCGTTCGCTCGGCGGCAACCGCGCGTCGGATCCCCGGCTGAACCACCGTCACCCCTCGCTGAACTGCGTTTATCCCACCCCCAGTCTGGCTAAGGCCGCGAATCACCTGAACCGCCCGGTAGGCGTTAACGCGGTTGAAATGTCAAAAGATGGTGTGGGATCGGACACGGTCGCATAACGCGGGAGGCACTGACGTGAGGCGCCGTTCTAGGCTCCCTACCGGACCTGGACGGGTAGGACGACCTTGGTACGGGGGTGGCCGAGCCATGCCGACGAGTGTCGGTAGAAGGCTGGACCGCCTCGCCGCAGTCCGCCGCGTAACGCGTGGGATCGATCGTAGGACAGTCGTACGGGCCGGCATCGTCGCCGCCGTCGCCTATGCCGCATGGCTTGCCATCGGCGCTTTCGGGCGTCCGTACAACTTCTTCGACATGAAGATCTACCACGGCGCGGTGGTCTGGTGGGCGAGCGGTCACGAGCTGTACGAGTTCGTCGCGCCCGACACCACCCTGGGTTTCACCTACCCACCCTTCGCCGGGCTGGCGATGCTGCCCATGGCGCACCTGCCGGTGACCGTGGCGGGGCTGGTGAACGCGCTGGTCAGCATCGCCGCGCTGGCCGTGGTGCTGGCCGCCCTGCTGCGGCCGATCGTGGACCGGCTGGGCTGGCCACTGTGGTACACGGTGGCCATCGCCACGCCGCTCGCCATCGCCATCGAGCCGACCCGGGAGACCCTCGGCTACGGGCAGGTCAACCTGCTGCTGTTCGCCCTGATCATGGCCGATCTGGTGGCACTGCGCTGGCGGTCCCGGCGCGGCACCCACCAGGCGGAGAACGACGGGCCCCTGCTGCGGTTCGTCTACGGTGGCGCCTGGGCCGGCGTGGGCATCGGCCTCGCCACCGCCGTGAAGCTCACCCCGGCGTTGTTCATCTTCTACCTGATGATCACTCGCCAGTGGCGGGTGGCCGCGACCGCGATCGGCACGACCGTCGCCGTGACCATCGGCAGCTTCGGCATCGTGGGAGCCGAGTCCCGGACCTACTTCGGCAACGTGCTGTGGCAGACCGAGCGGGTCGGTGCCGCCGACATGACGCCCAACCAGTCGCTGGCCGGTCTGCTGGCACGGCTGTACGACTCGATCGAGACCCCGACGCTGCTCTGGCTCGCCTTCGCGGTGCTGGTGCTGGCGCTGGGCCTGTCCCGGGCCTCCCAGTCGCACGCCGACGGCGACGAGCTGACCGCCTTCACCCTGGTCGGCCTGACGGCCAACGTGATCAGTCCGATCTCCTGGACGCACCACCTGGTCTGGGTGATCCCGGCGATCATCGTGCTGGCCGACGGGGCAATACGCCGCCACGACGCCAGCCGAGGTCCGGCCCGGCGGGCCACCTCCGGGGCGTACGGCGGCCCGCCGGGCGTCTCCACGCTCCGCCCGCCGATCTGGTACCCGACGTTGACCGGGCTCCGGCACGGCATCGCCGCGATCGGGCTCTACCTGCTCTTCCTGATCTCGCCGATCTGGCCGTACGAGCACCAGCTTCCCGAGGTCTCGCACTACGAGAACGGGCTGTTCGGCGCGCTGATGGAGAACTCCCTGGCGCTGGCCCTGATCGTGCTGGTCGCCGCGCTGCCCTGGCGGCCGGGCGCGGAACCCGCCTTCTACACCGACCGGATGGCCCGCACCGCGATGCTGCACCACCGGCGCTGAACCCCGGCACCGACGGTGCCGGGTCGGCGTGGCCCGGCACCTGACGGTCACGGGCAGTTGACCCACTCCTCGGTGCCGTCGGCGAAGACCTGTCGCTTCCAGATCGGCAGCCGGGCCTTCACCTCGTCCACCAGCTTGGCGCAGGCGGCGAACGCGGCTGCCCGGTGCGCGGTGCTGACCGCCGCGACCAGCGCCGCGTCGCCGATGGCGAGCGGGCCGATCCGGTGCGACACGGCCACCGCGTACACGTCGGGATCGGCGGCGATCTCGGCGGCCACCTCCCGCAGGATGGTGGCGGCGCTCGGATGACCCTCGTACTCCAGGCTCACCACCGCGCGGCCGTGGTCGTGGTCGCGTACCACGCCGGCGAAGGAGACCACCGCGCCGGCCCGCCGGTCGGCGACGGCGGCCTCGTGCGCCGCAAGGTCCAGCGGCTGCTCGGTGACGTCCCCGATCGTGATCACCACGCGCGCTCCCCGGGTAGCAGCGGCAGCGGGACCACCGGCACCCGGTCCCCGACCGCGCCGGTGCTGCCGGGCCGGATCACGGCGAACCCGTCCGCGCCGGAGAGCCCGCGCAGCATCGCCGACCCGACGTGCTGGACCGGGCGAGCCGTCCCGGCGACCCGGTCGAGCCGGACCAGCGCGAGGTGGGTGTGGTCGCCGCGTCCCGGCACCGGCTCCGCCAGCGTGACGTGCGGAAGCACCGGGGCCGCCCGGCCGACGAGACCCGTCAGCAGCGGCGCGACGAGCGAGACCAGCGCGACGACGGCGGACTGCGGGTTGCCGGGCAGCCCGGCGACGAACCGGACCCGGCCGTCGTCGCCGACCACCCGGGCCAGCAGCATCGGGAAACCGGGGCGTACCGCGACGGTGTTGACCACGTAGTCCGCGCCCAGTTCGGCCAGGGCCGGATGCAGGTGGTCGACCGGCCCGTGCATGGTGCCGCCGGTGGTGCAGACCAGGTCGGCGTGGGTGAGCGCGGTACGCAGCGCGGCCACGTGGTCGGTCAGCGTGTCGGCCACCGGGCCGACCACATCGGCCGGGCGGAGCTGACAGCCGTACCGGCGCAGCCAGCTCGGTACCGTCGGGCCCAGCGCGTCGCGGACCCGCCCGGCGGCGGGCGGACCGGCGGTGAGCAGTTCGTCCCCGAAGACCAGCAGCGCGGCCCGGGGCTGCCGGCGCACCCGCAGGGTGTCATGGCCACAGGAGGCGGCCAGGCCGATCACGGCCGGGTCGACCGGGGTACCGGCCGGGAGCAGTTCCTCACCGGCCGCCGCCTCCTCGCCCGGGCGCCGCCACTCCGGCCCGCTGCGCGGCACGCCGTCGACCGACCCGTCCGCGGTACGCGTCGACTCCTCGACCCGCAGCACTGCGGTGGTGCCCGACGGCACCATCGCGCCGGTGGCGATCTCGACGGTCGTCCCGTCCTCGGTCAACGGGGCCGGTGTGCCGCCGGCCAGCACCCGCCCGACCACCCGCCACGGGCCGGTGCCCCGGACCGCCCAGCCGTCCACACTCGACGTGGGAAACGCCGGCAGGTCCGTCCGGGTGGTGAGAGGTTCGGCGAGGGTGTACCCGTCGATGTCGGCGAGCGGACGCTCGACCGCAGGCAGCGCGGCGGCTAGGCCCACCGCGTACACCCGGGAGCGCGCCTCCTCCCAACCGGCCGGCAGCGACGCGGCGGCGCCCTCGGTGGCGGGTGCGGTTTCCGTTCTCACCCGGCCGAGCCTATCGGTTCGCCTAGTGGTCGCCACCGCGCAACTGGTCGACGGTGTGCGCGAGGATCGGCCCCAGCACGGCGAGACCGTCCCGCGCGCCACCGGTGGAGCCCGGCAGGTTCACCACCAGGGTGCGACCGGCCACCCCGGCCACCCCCCGCGACAGCACCGAGGTGGGCACCCGGTCACGGCTCTGTGCGCGCAGCGCCTCGGCGATGCCGGGAATCTCGTAGTCGAGCAGTGCCCGGGTCACGTCGGGGGTGCGGTCGGTCGGCGTGACTCCGGTCCCGCCGCTGGTGATCAGCACGTCGACACCGTCGGCCAGTGCCGCTCGGATGGCCTGACCGACCGGATCGCCGTCCGGCACCACCACCGGGTCGTCCACAACACATCCGAGCTCCCGCAGACCGGCGGCGAGCAGCGGACCGCTGGTGTCGGCGTAGACGCCGGCGGCGGCGCGGTTGGACGCCACCACCACCCGGGCTCGGATCACGGTCGGTCCTCCGGGCGCTCCCACAGGCCGGTCTTGCCGCCCTCCTTGCGCAATACCCGGACCGACTCGACGCTGGCCGCCGGATCGACCGCCTTGACCATGTCCACCAGGGCCAACCCGGCGACGGCCACCGCGGTCAGCGCCTCCATCTCGACGCCGGTACGGTCGGCCGTGCGGGCGGTGGCGGTGATCTCGACGCTGTCCGTGGTGGGCACCAGGTCGACCGTGACGCCGTGCAGCGCGATCGGGTGGCAGAGCGGGATCAGGTCGGGAGTGCGCTTGGCACCCATGATCCCGGCCAGTCGGCCGACCGCCAGCGCGTCTCCCTTGGGCAGCCCGTCCCGGCGGAGCAGCTCGATCACCTCGGGTGTGGTGCGCAACCGGCCGGCCGCGACGGCCACCCGGCCGGAGACCTGCTTGGCGGAGACATCGACCATACGCGCCGCACCGGCCGCGTCGACGTGGGTGAGCTGGGCGGGTTCGGTCACGCTGGCGAGCCTATCCCGCCACGCCGACGAGCCCGGTGCACGGTGCTCGCGGAAGGAGTGGCGCTCACGCGCCGCCCCTTCCGCGCCCTGCCGTGGTATCTGGGAGGTACCGGTGGCAGGTGTCGCGACGAGATCCGTCCGTCTTCTCCGCACGGTCGTGCCCCTTGAGATCGATGAACAGCCCGCCGTCCGGATAGTGCTCCCGCAACTGTCCGCCCACGTGGACCGCCAGCGAGGTCTTGCCGCTGCCGGCCATACCGTCGACGAGATGCACAACTGGGGCGTGTCCTCCGACCCGGTGCGTCTCTGTCAGCAGGTGTTCGACCGCGGCATCCCGGCCCACGAAGTCCGGGACTGCGCGTGGCAGCCAGACCAGACCGCGCCCCGGGGCCGAGCCGGAACGCGGCTGCTCACCGGACTCGGATGTGACGGCTGACGAGGCGGGGCCCAGGTCCGGGTTCCGGTGCGACCTGCGCTCCCGCTCGACGATGTGCTGGTAGAGATTCCGGAGTTCCGCCCCGGGCTCTATGCCGAGGCGTTCTCGCAGTACGCGCCGAGCCTCGCCGTAGGCGGCGATGGCACCGGCGTGGTCGTTCCTGAGGTATAGGGCGCGCATGATGAGCAGTTGGGCCCGCTCCCGCAGCGGTTCCCTGGCAAGCAGTTCCCGAAGTAGCGGCAGGACGGGTTCGTAGCGACCGAGCCGGATCTGCAGCTCGGCCAGGAGCTCGGCTGCCAGCATCCGGTCCTCGGTCGCCGAGGCCACGTGCGCCAGCAGGGCCGGCCCGAGGGCCACACCGGTGAGCATGGGTCCCTGCCAGCGAGCCAGAGCCTGGTCGAGCAGCTTCGCCGCCGCTTCCTCATCCGTCCCGGTGAGTGCACGTGCCGCCCTGACCTCCGACCGGAAGGCGTAGACGTCCACCTCGGTCCGCTTCACCATGAGTCGGTAGCCGTCCCCGGCACGGACCAGAGCCTCACGCCCGGGGAGCATCGACTCGAGCCCACGACGCAGGTTGGCGGCGTACGTCCGGACGTTCGGCACGGCGGAGAGGGGCGGATTCTCCGGCCACAACTCATCGACGAGCTGATCGACCGAGACCAGATGCCCGGGGTTGCACGCGAGCAACGCGAGCACGGTCTGTTGTTTCGGCGTGCCGAGGGTGAGCGTGACCGAGCCGAGACGGACGACGAGCCCACCGAGGACCTGAACCTGCACTTGCCTCTCTACCGCATCCACCTGATCACCGTGTGCAGTTTAGCGACCACCACCCGGACAGATACCCCGCCCTGATGCAGCATGCTGGCCGAAGCGACGATGATATGACCAGGCACTTCGGCCACCCTTGTCGAAACGGAAAGCGCGACATCACCCACGCGGAGGGCTACGAGTCGACCAGCTTCGACATTTGGACCCTCCGTCAGGAGGGTGAGACAGAACGTTACATAACACCATCTTGTTGGCCCATTCTGCGCAATACGACATTTATTATAGCTAAATTGAGCAATCGCCCCCTAGTGTTTCGGTCATCAAGCAGGCCGGAAACAAGCCAGGGGGTAGAGATGAACTCGCACGAGTGGAAGTGATCCGCCTTCTTCTGCGCCAGCGTCGACACAAGTACGATTGCAGAGCGCAGTCCCTCGGTAACGAATGAGGACGAGGTTTGGCTCCACAGCAACGACAGACCGGGACCGATCGGCGGCTACGCCCGCTAGTCGGTCTCGTCGTCGTTGCAGCCGGGCTGACAGGTGCCGTGGCAATCGCCCATCTGCCAAGCTACGGTGGCCGAGAGGCCACCATCGTCTGGGCCACGTTGATCTCGCTAGTCGCCGTCGCCTTCACCGTCACGGTCAGGATCCGAATTCGCTCCACAAGTCACGAGATCGCCTGGACCGAAACCGCCATCGTGATCGGCCTCGCCGTGGCACCGGCCCCGGTGGTGATTCTGGCCACCGGCCTAGGCATCGCCATCGCCACGACTCCGACACGGCTGACGCCACTAAAGAGAGTCTTCGGCATCAGCAAGAACATGCTCGTGGCCGGCGGCGCAGGACTCGTTCTGAATGTCCTTGAATGGTCACCGGACAACCCGGGCGTCACGCAGACGGTCATTCCACTGGCAGCCGCCTACCTGACCGCAGTACTGCTCGACGAAATCATCACCCTGCCGGTGATCGCGATGGCGGCCGGCGCCTCGCTACGAAAGCTATTCCGCGAGGACTGGGATCTCCGCCTGACCGCAGCGCTGACCCGCCTCCTCGTCATCGTCGGCACCGTCCTCACGATCAAGATCGACATTCGACTACTGCTCGCGGTACCACCCCTGGTGCTCAGCCTCCACCTGCTCTACTCGAGCAGAGTGCGCACCCGCACCGAGCAACAAGCCTGGCAGCGGCTCGCCCAGACCACCGACGCGCTCAGCGTCGTCGAACTCGACGAGGTGCTCACCACGGCGGTCACCCGCGCCGCCGAGCTCTTCTCCGCCGACGAGGTCGAGATCGAACTGCGCGAGGACGGTCGGGTGGTACGCGGCTCCACCGAGAGCGTCACGTACGACGGCCCCATCGGCGAACCCACCGAGGTGCACGGCGCCACCGTCCCCGTACGCCTCGAAGGACACGACAAGACCGTCGACGTCGGCATGCTGCGACTGCGCTTCCGCGGCCCGGTACGACTCTCCGAACGGGAGCGGTACACGCTGCACACCTTCGCCTCCGCTCTGTGCACGGCAGTCCGCAACGCCCAGGCGTACGCCGAACTCGGCCGAGTGGCGCAAGCCCACGCACACGCCGCCGCACACGACGCCCTGACCGGGCTGGCCAACCGACGCCACCTGCTCGAAGAGGGCAACGAACAGCTGCACCACCGGCACGCCGACGGGGTCACCGCCCTGGTACTCATCGACCTGAACCACTTCAAAGAAGTCAACGACACCCTCGGTCACGCTGCCGGTGACCAGATGCTGATGCAGGTCGCCGAACGCCTACGGGCCGCCGCCCGCGCCGACGACCTGGTCGCCCGCCTCGGTGGCGACGAGTTCGCCGTACTCCTGCGGGCGCTGCCCGCCCCCGCGGTCGCCGCACACCGGGCCGAGACCCTGCTGGCCACCCTGCACGAGCCGTTCGACATCGACGGCATGCGGATCAGCGTGGAGGCCAGCGGCGGCATCGCCGTCGCCCCCGCCACCGGCGGCATGGTCGAACTGCTGCGGCGCGCCGACGTCGCCATGTACCAGGCCAAACGGAGCGGCCACCGGATCGCCACCTACGCACCCGCCCGCGACACCGCCGACATCGGCCGGCTCACGCTCGGCGGCGAACTGCCCCGTGCCGTCGCCGACCAGGAGTTCACGGTCAACTTCCAGCCCATCGTCGACCTCGGCACCGGTGAGGTCATCGCCGCCGAGGCACTCGCCCGCTGGCACCACCCCACCCACGGCATGATCGACCCACTGCGTTTCCTGGAAGCCGTCGAACGCTCCGGCCTGCTGCCCGCGTTCGCCGAAGCGATCCTCGACCAGGCCCTGGTCGCCGCCGGCACCTGGCGCGACGCCGGCTTCGACGTCCCGGTGGCCGTCAACGTCTCTCCCCGCAGCCTGCTCGACGCCCGCTTCCCCGGATCCGTGCTGGCCCGCCTGCGCGCCCACGACCTGCCACCCGACCGGCTGGTACTGGAGCTGACCGAAACCCTCACCCTCAGCCAGCTCGACGTGGTCGACCAGGGCCTCACCCGGCTGCGCGACGCCGGAATCCGACTCGCCCTCGACGACTTCGGCACCGGATACTCCTCGCTCTCCCTGCTCTCCAGGATCCCGGTCCACGAACTCAAGATCGACCGAAGCTTCGTCACCGCCATGGAGTCCTCCACCGAAGCCTCCGCCATCATCCGTTCCACGCTGGACCTCGGCCGCAGCCTCGACCTGTCCGTGGTCGCCGAGGGAGTCGAACGCGAGGCACAACGCCGCGCCCTCTGGGAACTCGGCTGCACCGCCGGGCAGGGCCACCTCTTCGCCCGCCCCCTCGCCGCCGGCACACTGCTCGCCGCCCTCCAGCGCGGTGCCGGCGGCCGGCCAGGAAGCCTCGCCGCCCCACTTCACGACGCCGGCTCCGTCGTCCGGCTGCCCAAGGGGCGCCGGCAGGGGGGCCGGGGCCACCACCAGCCCGCCTGACACACTGGCCGACGTGAGCGCCGCCACCTCGACCTCCCACCGCCCCGGCAGGTGGCACCGCCTCGACACCGCCGCCGGCGGCCTCGCCCTCGACCTCGGCCTGTACGCCGCCGCAGCGGCCTTCGCCGCGATCACCGCCGCCACCTCCACCCTCCTGCCGCACCGAGCCTGGGGCGGCATCGCCGCAGTGGCCTACCTCGCCGCCGCCATCGCCGTCACCGGACAACTCCTCCTCCGACGCCGCCGGCCACACTCGGCGCTGGTCGGGCTGCCCGGCCGCACGCTGGTCACCACGCTCGCCTGGGCCGGCACCGCTCTACTGCCCCTGGTCACGCAGAGCGTGCAGCGCGCGGCCGGACGCACCGACCGCGCACAGGAGGAGGTCCTCGTCATCGAGGACTCCGGGGCCCGCCTCGTCGACACCGGAACGCCCTACCTGGGGCCCGACGCCATCGCCGCACTGCACCCCGACGAACAACTCCTCGGCTACACCCCCTACCAACCGGGCATGGCTCTGTTCGGGGTACCCCGGGCACTCGTCGACGCCTGGTGGACCGATGCCCGGGTCTGGTTCGCCGTCGCCACCGCCGTGGTGCTGCTGCTCGCCATCCGCATCCTGCGACCATCCACGTCCCAGACCCACCGGACCCGGCACGACGCGATCCTGCTGCGCGCCGTGCAGGCCGCCACCGTCCTGCCCGTCTGCGCGCTCACCCTGGCCACCGGCGGCGACGACCTGCCCGTACTCGCGCTCTGTCTGCTGGCGCTCGCCTTCGCCGCCACCGCCCGGCCCGGCTGGGCCGGCGTCGCGGTCGGGCTCGCCGGGGCACTGAAACTCTTCGCCTGGCCGGTCGCCGCAGTGCTGGTCATCTGGGGGCTCACCCGCCGCGCCGGTCTGCGCGTCGCCGCCGGGGCCGTCGGGCTGCCCGCCGCCGCACTGCTCCCCGCCCTCCTGGTCGACCGGAACGCGCTGGTGGAGAACGTCCTGCGCTTCCCCCTCGGGCATGGCCTGGTCTCCAGTCCGGCGGCCAGCCCGTTCCCCGGATACCTGATCGCGAGCGCGCTGCCCGCCGGCCGCGTCATCGCCGCCGCGCTGCTGGTCGCGGCCGGTGTCACCATCGCCGTCCTCCTCGCCCGCCGCCCGCCCCGCACCGCCCGCAGCACCGCCCTGGTCTGCGGGTACGGCCTCCTCGTCGCGATCCTGCTGATGCCCGCCACCCGGTTCGGCTACCTGCTGTACCCGATCGCGTTCCTGCTCTGGGCCCCCGCACTCGACCTTCTCGGGATCCGGCAACCGGCGGGCGCAGACGACCGGCAGGGCGTAGACCTGAACACATGACCACCTACCGCGACCGCACCGAGGCAGGGCAGGTACTCGCCGACCGACTCACCGGCCTGATCAGCGAACCGGACCTCATAGTGCTGGGCCTGGTACGCGGCGGCGTACCGGTCGCCCAGGTCGTCGCCGAACGCCTCGGCGCTCCCCTGGACGTGCTGGTGGTCCGCAAACTCGGCGTGCCGTGGGCACCCGAGGTCGCCTTCGGCGCACTCGGTCCCGGCGGCGAACGCGTCCTCAACGAGGTGGTCGCCGGCCGACTCAGCCCCGACGACATCGCCGACGTGCAAAAACGCGAACAGGCCGAACTGGATCGGCGGGAACAGCTCTACCGGGCCGGTCGGCCGCCACTGGACCTCACCGGGCGTACCACCCTGATCGTCGACGACGGCCTGGCCACCGGCGCGACCGCCCGAGCCGCCGTCCAGGTCGCCCGCCACCTCAGGGCCCGTCGCGTGGTGGTCGCCGTACCGGTCAGTGCGCAGGAGGCCCACGACATGCTGGCCGCCGAGGCCGACGAGGTGGTCAGCGCCATGCGCCCCGCCGGCTTCGGCGCGGTCGGCGCCTACTACGACGACTTCCACGAGGTCTCCGACGACGAGGTCACGGCGGCGCTGACCACTACCGGGTGACCCGACCAGGTACCTTCGGATTATGAGCCTGACCTGTCCCAAGTGTCGTGGAGAAATGCGCCAGTACGAGCGCAGTGGGGTCGTCATCGACCAGTGTGGCGAGTGCCGCGGGATCTTCCTCGACCGCGGCGAGCTGGAGAAGCTGTTCGAGGCGGAGGCCAACTGGAGCGCCGCCCAGCAGCCCCCGACCGCTCCTGCGCACGCCGCACCTCAGGGTGGCTACCAGCCACCGCCGCCGCCCCCGGCACCCGCGCCGCATCAGCCGGGCTACGGCGCCGTCCCGCCGCCTCCGCCCCCGCCGCACGGGTACCCGGCACCGGTGCCCGCCTACGGCCACTCCCAGCAGCACTACGGCTACCACGGGCACTACCGGCGCAAGAAGCGCAAGAGCTTCCTGGACGACATGTTCGGCTGAGCCGCCCCGGCGACCGGGCCGCCACCTCGGCCGGGCCCGGTCAGACCGGGCCCGGTCAGACCGGGCCCGGACGGCTCAGACGATGGCCATGTCGACGAATCGCGACAGATGCAGTTGGGCTGCCACGGTCACCGTGTCGGTCGGACCATTTCGATGCTTGGCAACAATGAAATCCGCCTCCCCGGCCCGGGGTGACTCTTTGTCGTAATAGTCGTCGCGATGCAGCAGGATGACAACGTCGGCATCCTGCTCGATCGAATTGTGAGCGGCGATGCCGTTCGCGACGAAGTTGTGCGTACCAAGCACGGTCGCGTCGAAGACGTCCTGCTCACCGATCGACTCAATGGACGCGATCTCGTCCCAGAAGACATCATTCGTGGCGTGCAGGTCGAGGTCGGCCGCATCGAGGACCTGAGCGATGTTCGCGAGCCGAGAACGGCTCGGCGCGTGCTTCCAGAGCGTGCTTCCGCAGAACTGGGTGCCGACCGCCTTGGCGAAGTCACGATGGCTCATGCCGTTCTCGACCAGAATCTCGCGGACCCGACCCCAGACCTCGCGCGGAACGGTGTCGACGTTGGTGTTGGCGGTGGTCTCCGCCAGGACGGCGAGGAGAGCGTCGCACCTCGCCGACCGGTCCCCGTGCACACCGATCTCGCGCAGGAACCGCAGTTGGTCGTCGCGTCCGGAGATGTCGAGGGTGTACTGCGGGCGATACCGGGTCACCGGCACCGTCTTCAGACGGGCGGTGATGCCGTACCTGAGCAGGAGACGGGAGAGGTCCTCCAACATCCGCCGACTGGTCGACGCGTAGTAGACCCGCCCACCACGGCCGGACTTGTTGACGTGGACGGACCCGTCGGTCGCCCAGATGTGGCGAAGGAAGAGGGTGACCTGCTCCTTGGGCAGGTTGAACAGGCGCTGCGGCACGAACTTCTCGTGCGACCTGAGCCCAAAGAGCCCGAACCCGTCCAGCCACTCGGCGATGGGATTCCGCCGGCCCCGAGCGAGGGGGTAGGGAGCGGGGAGTCGGAGAGTCGTGACCCGCGCCGCCGGATAGTCGTCGCGTACCGCCGTGATGCCGAAGTACTTCGCAGCCTCCGACACCGCCTGCAAGTTCGCCTCGTCGACACTCGCGTAGCGAATGGGCTGACGTCGTACGAAGGAACCGTCGCCCAGCAGGTGCGCCAGCAGCACCACCTCTTCCTCGGCCATCGGTCGGACGGCCAGAGGCGAGGGTAAGTGTCGAGGCGTCGCGAGACGCGTCCCGGGAGTCAACTCCCCGAGCGGAACCCAGCCCGCGAACGTGAGGAACGGATGATTCGCTGTGGCGTCGACCTGTTTGCCCGACGTCAGCGTCAACCGGAACACCTCCCGACGGCCACTCGGGAAGACGTGCGTCATCGTTCGTGGCGTGTACCGCAGACTCTCGTCGAGTGCCCAGACGGGAATGTCCCTCGTACCGTCGGCCAGCAGTTGACCAAGCGTGACCTCGGCGTTGTCGTCGGCCCGGATCAGCCTCGTCTCCGCTGTCAGACAGCCACTTTCCCGCAGGTCAGACAGCTGTGGGCGCTTGTCGGTGCGCTGTTCGGGGCCACGGTTCAGCTGGCTGACCGCGATGACCGGGCACTCGACCTCCTTGGCCAGCAGCTTCAGGCCCCGGGACAGGTCCGCGACCTCCTGCTGCCGACTCTCCGTGCGTTTCGGCGACGTCATCAGCTGGAGATAGTCGACCACGATCAGCTTGAGGTCGTGGCGCTGCTTGAGCCGGCGGGCCTTGGCCCGGATCTCCATCAGGTTCATGCTCGGTGTGTCGTCCACGAAGAGCGGCGCCTCGCTGATCTCCCCCATGCACCGGGCGAGCTTCGTCCAGTCGTCGTCGGAGAGTTGCCCGCTACGCAGCACGTGCAACGGCACCCGCGCCTCGGCCGAGAGCAGTCGCATCACGATCTCGACCTTGCTCATTTCCAGGGAGAAGATGGCCGAAGCATGATTTGCCCGAATTGCCGCATTTCGGGCAAAATCCATACTTGCAGTAGATTTTCCCAAACCAGGGCGGCCCGCCACAATGATCAATTGGCCGGCGTGCAGGCCGTTGAGCAGGCGGTCCAGGTCGGTGAAGCCGGTCGGTACGCCGGTCATCACGCCGCCCTGCGCGCCGACGGCCTCGATCTCGTCCAGGGTCGGTTGGAGCATGTCCGCCAGGACGGCGAAGTCCTCGCTCACCCGGCGCTCGGTCACGTCGTAGACGGCCTGCTGGGCCAGGTCGACGACGTCGTCGACATCGCGGCTGCCGCCGCCCCCGGTGCCGTATCCGAGTTGGACGATCCTGGTGCCGGCCTCGACCAGCCGTCGGAGCACCGCCCGCTCGCTGACGATGCGCGCGTAGTACGCGGCGTTCGCCGCGGTCGGCACGCTCGCGATCAGCGTGTGCAGGTACGGGGCACCGCCGATCCGGGCCAGGTCGCCGGAGTCGGCGAGCGCCGCCGCGACGGTGATCGCGTCGGCCGGTTCGCCTCGGCCGTAGATCTCCAGGATGACGTCGAAGATGGTGGCGTGCACCGGCCGGTAGAAGTCGTTGGTCTTGAGGATCTCGACGACGTCGGCGATGGCGTCCTTGGACAGCAGCATCCCGCCCAGGACGCATTGCTCGGCGGCCACGTCCTGGGGTGGCGTCTTGTCGAACTGGCCGTCGCGCGGTGGCGGGCCGGAAGGCTGCCCTCCGCCGGGAAACGACTCGGTCCGCATGTCATCCGTGACCGACACCGGGCCCCCCTCCACTGCGTCGGATCGTTCCCAGGCTTCCGCCCGGGTGCGACAGTCGACCGGCCGTCGATCGGGGGCATCTGGCGGCGGGTCGGGGGCTAACGATACGGAACCCGAGGTCAGCCACTCAACCAGACCGGTGGACGAGCCTCGGGACAACCTGTGGATGGCGGTGGACAAGCATGTGCGCAGCGTGTGCACAGCATGTGGATAACTTCTGGGGAACAGTGGGGCGTACGCCGCTGAACTGGGCAGGCTTCGTCCCCAGCCTGTGGATGGGAATTTCCGGGTAGGGCTTTGTCCTGAACGTCCCGTAGGATCGGTGCCCTACGGCTACACCTGGACAGCGGATTGCGCTTTCGGTTGAGAAGGGTCACGCTCCGGCCGTGAGTTACCGGGACTGGGTACGCGGGGAGGACGGCCCGCGCGAGCGGCCGACCGCCTCGTGGGCCGAGCCCGTGGAACGGGACCCGGACGAGCGGTACGACTCTGCGGTCGAGCGGTACCGCACTCCGAGTCGACGCCGGGCCTTCGAGCGTGGCCAGGATGAGCCGGCGGAGCCGTACCTTCCGCGGTGGGCGCTGGAGTCGGGCGTGCGCAGCGTCGACGGCGGCGGACGGCACGCTGCTCCCGATGACGATGACGACGTGGAACGGCCGCGGTACGCGGGCGGTCGGCGCTCGGCCGAGCGTGGCCGGGGTCGCAGCGCCGCTGAGTCGAGCCGGCGCGACACCCCGTCACGGGCCGCCCTGCCGGAGTCCGACCACACCCGGGAGTGGACGTTCGACCGTCCGCAGGAAGAGGGGTACGTCGGCAGTCGGCGCGCCGAGGACGACGACCCGGTGTCGGGTGTGACACCGCAGAGCCGGCCGCGCCGGGCCCAGTCGCGGCGTCGCCAGGTCACCTGGTCGGAGCTTGCGGCGGAGGACGACGCCGCTTCCAGCTCGGCCGAGCCCACCGCCGAGCCGCCCAGTCGACGGCGGCGTCGCGCGGCGGAGCCTTCGACGCCGCCGGCCGACCCGTGGCAACGGGGCAGGGAGCGGGCCGCCGAGCCTGAGTACCAGCAGCCGGCGGTGGACCCGTGGGACGCGTCCGGGCTGCATGCGTGGAACCGGTCGGCGGGTGACGATCGCCGCGCGGATCCCGCGTCGGCCGATCCCTGGGATGCGGACAGCACGAGTCAGTGGCTTCAGGCGGCCGGTACGGATCCGTGGCTCGAGCCCGACAGCACCGGCCAGTGGGATCGCTTCTCGGAGCCGGAGCAGCGGGATCGGGAGCGGGCCCCGGAGCGGTGGTCCGGTTACTCCGAGGCGGACCGGTGGGATCGGACGGAACCGCCTCGTTCGGGAGCGGCCCCGGCGACCTCGGGTGCCGGGACCTCGGGTGCCGGGCAGTGGTCCAGCGCGGAGCCGGAGGCGGCGCGGGAGCGTTTCTGGCCGGGTACGCGTCTGGCAGGCGACGATCCCCGGTGGGTGGACGCGCCCGATTCGGCGCCTCGGTCGCCGGTGGTCGGGTACACCGCGCCTCGGCCACGGTCCGCGCCGCGACGACGTTCGTCGCCGGCTCCCGCTCCGGCGCGTCCGGTCGGCATGGCGGCCGTACGGCGGCGGATCGAGGCCGTCGGATCCGGGGGCTGGAACCGCCGGCTCGAGGACGACCTGCTCGATCCGGATCTGGGTGGTCCATGGCTGCCGCTGCTCTACACCGCGGCCTGTTACCTGCTGCCGGCGGCGGTGATCTTCGTCTGGCTGTTGACTCTCGACGGAGCACCACCGGCCGGGTGTGTGACCGACATCAGTGGTGGCGGGTGTGACTCGCCGCGGGCTCGGGCGTTCGGCGCGATGGTGGGCGGGTTGCCCCGCTTCGGGCTGGCGTTGGTGAGCAGTTTGGCGATCGCGATGCTGCTGCGCCGGGTGGGTACGACGTGGCGGTCGACCACCGTGGCGCTGGCCGCTGCCGTGGTCGGTGGTGGTCTCTCCACGGTGATGATCAGTGCGGTGACCGGCCAGCCGATCGGGTGAGTATCCGACGGATGGCTGTCGGGTACGCGTATGCGACAGGGCCCGCACCGTTGACCGGTGCGGGCCCTGTCGCGTTGCCGGCGGGGCTCAGCCCTGCACGACGTTGAGGTTGAACGTGGCGGTCACCTCGGGGTGCAGCTTGACCCGCACCGGGTGCGACCCGATCGACTTGATGTGACCGGGAAGCTCCAGCCGACGCCGGTCGAGTGCCGGGCCGCCGGCCGCCTTGACGGCGTCGACGATCTCGGCGGAGGTGACCGAGCCGAAGAGCCGGCCACCGTCGCCGGCCCGGGCCTTCAGGTTGACCTTGAGACCCTCGAGCTGGCCCTTCACCTCGTTGGCGTGGCCGAGATCGCGGATCTCCCGCGCCGAGCGGGCCCGCTTGATGAGCGTGACCTGCTTCTCCGCGCCCTTGGTCCAGGCGATCGCGAAGCCCTGCGGGAGCAGGTAGTTACGGCCGTAGCCGTTCTTGACCTCGACGATGTCGCCCGGGGTGCCGAGCCCGGACACCTCCTGAGTCAGGATGATCTTCATGGCGGCGCCTCCTCTCAGCGGGCCGTGGCGGTGTACGGCAGGAGCGCCATCTCACGGGCGTTCTTGACCGCACGGGCGATCTGCCGCTGCTGCTGCGAGGTCACGCCGGTCACCCGCCGAGCGCGGATCTTGCCGCGGTCGGAGATGAACTTACGCAGCAGCGCTGTGTCCTTGTAATCGATATAGGTGATCCCGTCCTTGTCGAGCGGGTTCACCTTCTTCTTCGGCTTGCGCAGTGCCGCAGCCTTCGCCATTGCTCTTGCTCCTGGTTTACGATCACGGGCGCTCGGCGCCATTAGAACGGAGGCTCCTCGTCGAAGTTGCCGCCACCCGAACGGGAGGGGGCTGGTGCGGCCGAAGCCCAGGGGTCGTCGAAGTTGCCTCCGCCGCCGCCCTGGCCACCACCGCCGCCGCCGCTACCGCCGAAGCCGCCGCCGCTACCGCCGGAGCGGGACATCTTCTGCACCTTCGCCGTGGCGTAGCGCAGAGACGGGCCGATCTCGTCGACCTCCAGCTCGATGACGGTGCGCTTCTCGCCCTCGCGGGTCTCGTAGGACCGCTGGCGCAGCCGGCCCGACACGATCACGCGGGCACCGCGCTGCAACGACTCCGCCACGTGCTCCGCGGCTTGCCGCCAGACGGTGCACGAGAGGAACAACGGCTCGCCGTCCTTCCACTCGTTGGACTGCCGGTCCATGTACCGGGGCGTCGAGGCGACCCGGAACTTGGCGACGGCCGCCCCCGAGGGGGTGAACCGCAACTCGGGGTCATCGGTCAGGTTGCCGATGACCGTGATGGTGGTGTCTCCTGCCATGACCAACTCCTCGCGCACTCAACCGTCGTGCCGTACAGGTTCTCAGAACCCTCCGACAGCACGGGTGAGGCTGATCCGGGTGGGGCTTGGTGGATTGGTTAGCGCATCTCCGGCCGGATGACCTTGGTGCGCAGCACGGACTCGTTGAGCCGCAGCTGGCGGTCCAACTCGGCCACCGCCTCAGGCGATGCCTGAAGGTCGACGACGGCGTAGATGCCCTCGGCCTTCTTGTTGATCTCGTACGCGAGGCGCCGGCGGCCCCACACGTCGGTCTTCTCCACCGAGCCACCCGCAGTCCTGATCACGTTCAGGTACGTGTCGAGCGACGGGGCGACGGTGCGCTCCTCGAGGCTGGGGTCGAGGATCACCATGATCTCGTAATGACGCAAGACGTGCTCACCTCCTGTGGGCTAAGCGGCCACGGTCCTTCCGTGGCAGGAGGTCGTGCGTCGTGGCCCGTCCCGCACCGGGGGAACCCGACCGGGAGCGGACAACCGGACCAGGATACCCGGCCCGGACGATCACCATCACCGAGGTGACCGGCACAGCGAACCGGGGGTCCGCGCCGACGTCGCTGTCGACCCGGACCCCCGGTCACGGGACCGCGGGGCGTCCCGTCCGCATTCCTTGGGTGGGACCTGGGGAGGAACGACCACACCGATGAGGTTGGACCGAAGACGCCCCGCGGAGCTTTATCACGTTGTTATCTGACGATATCCCGGAAGTCGGCGGTTCATGGGGCAAATCCCAGAATTACCGACATTTTTCTTTGTCGACGCCCGTCAACGCCCCGCCGCTGCCGACGCACCCGGCCGGTTCCGGCCGGACATCGACAGGTTGCCGGTCCGTCGACGCCGCGATCAGCGGTGTCCGAAGCGCCGGATCCATCGGTATCAACGAGTTCCGACGGGTGCGGTGACGCGACCGGGCCGGTGGGCGTCACCCCGGCCGTCGGGGGCGCGACGTAGGCTCCCCTGCATGCGTATCGGAGCCCACGTCGATCCGACCGACCCGCTGGCGGAGGCGACCGCCCGAACGGCCGACGCCGTGCAGTTCTTCCTCTCCGACCCACAGGGTTGGAAGGCGCCACAACCCCGCGCGGACGCGGATCGGCTACGCGCGGCCGAGGTCGACGTCTACGTGCACGCGCCGTACATCGTCAACGTCGCCACCGGCAACAACCGCATCCGCATCCCGAGCCGGAAACTGCTGCTCGCGCACGCCGAGGCGGCCACCGCGATCGGCGCCAAGGGACTGGTGGTGCACGGCGGCCACGTCAACGCCGGCGCCGATCCGGCCAGCGGCATCGAGAACTGGCGCAAGGCACTGGCGTACGCGGCGGACTCCGGGGGCTTCGGGCTGCCGGTGCTGATCGAGAACACGGCCGGCGGTGAGAACGCCTGCGCCCGTCGACTGGACGCGCTCGCCCGGCTCTGGGACGTCATCGGCGAGTACGAGGTCGGCTTCTGCCTCGACACCTGCCACGCGCACGCGGGCGGGGAGGAACTCCTCGGCCTGGTCGACCGGGTGAAGGCGATCACCGGGCGGATCGACCTGGTACACGCCAACAACTCCAAGGACGCGTTCGACTCGGGCCGGGACCGCCACGACAATCTGCGCGGCGGCACCATCGAACCGGACCTCCTGGTGGCCGTGGTCCGGGCGGCCGATGCCCCGGTCATCGTGGAGACCCCCGGCGGCGCCGAGGGACAGTGCGGCGACATCGCCTTCCTACGTGGACACCTCGCCCCGGAGACGTCGGCGGTATGACCCCGGACCAGTCCGCCACCGGCGGCCCGCAGCCGACCCCGCAGGACACGACTGCGGCCGAACCACCCACGTCCACCGCGCCGACCGAGGCGCCTACCGCCCCTGCCGTCCCGGCGGCCACGGACCCCGACACGCGCGCGACCGGCCCGGACAGCACCGACAGCAGCGGCAAGGGTGCCGCCGTCTCGGAAAGGCCCGCCCCCGCGCGGGGGACCGAGGCCGAGTCGACCGGCACGACCGGCGAAGCGACCGCCGGTAGGGACGCCACCAGCGGTAAGAACACCGGCGACGGAACGAGCACCGGCGAGGACACGAGCGCTGGTGCTAAGGCCAGCCATGGCGCCACCGGCGACGGTGACGGCAAGCCGGACCCGTGGGCCGCCTTCGGGCCGGCTCCCGTGCCGGTACCCACCTGGTACGGGCGGCGCGGTCGCCGCCTCGGCCGGATCGCCATCCACGAGTGGACCCTGGCCGCTCTCGGGTCGCTGGCGCTGGCCGTCCTGATGACGTGGCCGACGCTGCGCTATCCACGGCACACCCTGCCGCAGGACTACTGGGACCCGAGCCTGCAAGCCTGGCAGATGGCCTGGTCGGGGCACATCCTGAAGACCGACCCGGCCCAGCTGTGGCACGCCAACACGTTCTTCCCGGAGCGGTGGAGCTTCGCGTTCTCCGACACCCTGCTCGGGTACGCCCCGGCCGGCATGATCGGGACCGGCCCCGAGCACGCGCTCCTGCGCTACAACATCATGTTCGTGCTGGCCCACGCACTCGCCACGTTCGGCGCGTACGTGCTGGCGCGGCAGCTCGGGGCGAGCCGGATCGGGGCGGCGGTGGCCGGGGTCAGCTACACCTACGCGCCGTGGTTGCTGGCGCAGGCCGGTCACCTGCACGTGGTCTCCAACGGCGGTATCCCGCTGGCGCTGGCCATGCTCGCGCGGGGGCACGGCTGGTCGCTGCGGCACGGCTACCGGCCCGAACGCCGCAACCCCGGTTGGGTGTACGCAGGCTGGCTGGTCGCCGCCTGGCAGTTGAGTCTCGGCTTCGGCATCGGCCTGCCGTTCGCGTACGCCCTCGCCGGCACGGTCGTCGTCGCGGCCGTCATCTGGTACGCGAAGCGGATCTTCTGGCGGGTGAAGCGGCCCTTCGGTCAGCGGCTGCTGACCGCCGACCTGGTCGGGGGTCTGATCTTCGCCGGTGTCGGCATCCTGTTGGCCATCCCGTACTTCACGGTGACCCAGCTGCACCCGCACGCGGAGCGCTCCATCGCCGACATCGCCGTCTTCTCACCTCCGGCGACCGGCTTCGTCACCGCTCCCGGCGAGTCCCGCGTCTGGGGCGAGCTGCACGAGGGCGCTCGGGCGATCCTGACCTGGCACCCGGAGATGACGCTGTTACCCGGCTTCGTGCTGTACGCGTTGGCTGCCGGTGGCCTGTTCTTCTCGATCTGGACGGCCCGCCAACGCGTGCTGCTCCTCCTCGGGGCGCTGGTAACGATGGTGTTGGCGATGGGCACCGAGTTCTTCGGCGGCCGGTTCACCTACGTGCCGCTCTTCGACTACCTGCCCGGCTGGAACGGCATCCGTACGCCGGGGCGGCTGATGATCTGGACCACCCTGTTGCTGGGGCTGCTCGCGGCGGGCGCGGTCAGCGCGTTCGCCGTACGGGTGCGGGAGATCGCCGCCGAGCGCATCCCGTCCTGGCCGAGCCCGTGGCTGCGGTTGGCCACGCTGGTCCCGCTGGTGCTGGTCCTCGCTGAGGGGACGAACACCACCCCACAACCGGTGGTGCCCCCGCAGCCGGCCGCCATGCGTGAGGTCGACGGTCCGCTGCTGGTGCTGCCCAGCAGTCAGAGCCACGACCAGCCGGTGATGCTCTGGTCGACCTCGCGGTTCCAGGAGGTCGTCAACGGCGGCAGCGGCTTCGTGCCTCGTCAACTGGACGACGTCCGCCGGGTGACGATGGCCTTCCCGGACCAGACCAGCGTCGACTACCTGCGCACCCTGGGCGTGCAGAACGTGCTGATCCTGCGGGATCAGGTCGTCGGCACGCCCTGGGAGATCAGCATCGACGCGCCGGTCGACGGGCTCGGCATCACCCGTGAGGAGATCGGCTCGGTCGTCGTCTTCCGTCTCTGAGTCGGCGGTGGCCGTCAGGTGGCGGTGGGGACGGGGGACGGGGCGGAGTCGGTGGCTTTTCGGCGGCTTCGCCATCGGTCCAGCCAGGGCGCGTCGGGTGCATCGTCGAGCAGGCCGCCATCCGGATCGTCCGGGTAGGTGTTGCGGACCACGTCCCGTTCCGGGTTCAGGATCTCCCGGATCACCAGCACGCACAGGACCACCACCGTGGTCAGTCGCAGGCTGGCGGCCAGTACGAAGACGCCCTCCGGGAAGACCGGCCGGCCGGTGGAGGCACCGAGCAGTTGGCCGTAGAACGCGACGAAGTAGCAGACCTCGGCGGCCTGCCAGACGAGGAACGCTCCCCACTTGGGCCGGGCCAGCACCACCAGCGGCAGCAGCCAGAGGACGAACTGCTGCGACCAGACCTTGCTGAAGATCAGGAAGGCAGCGACCACGAGGAAGGCGAGTTGGCCGAGCCGGGGCCGGCGCGGTGCCAACAGCCCGAGCGCGCCGATGCCGAGGCAGGCCAGTCCGAAGAGTACGTACGACAGGTTATTGAGGGTGGGAATGTTGGCGTCGAGCCACTGGAAGGGGCCCATGCTCGCCGGATCGCCGACCTTGCCGTCCAGGTAGCGACCGATGTACCACAGTGTGCCCCAGTCGATCGGGCGCTCGGTGTTGAGTTCGAAGAAGCGCAGCCAGCCGTCCCGGGTGGCTTCCGGGAGGGCCACCGGCAGGTTCACCGCCAGCACGGTGACCACCGCCGCGCCGATCGCCTGGAACGCGGCTCGGAGCCGGGCCGTACGGAAGGCAAGCACCAGGATAGGGCCGAGTATGAACAGTGGCCACATCTTCGCCGCGCCGGCCAGCCCGAGCAGGATCCCGGCCAGGACGGGTCGACTGCGTGCCCAGGCCAGCAGCCCGAACGCGCCCAGTCCGATGGCGAGCAGGTCCCAGTTGACGGTGGCGGTGATCAGCAGTGCGGGGGCCAGGGCGAAAAGTGCCGCGTCCCATGGTCGTCGTCGGCGTAGCGACAGCAGCACCGCCACGGTGGCCACCGCGAGCGCCCCGAGCACGAGCGCATTCAGGTTGTAGAACCACTGCCCCTGGTTGATCTGCGGGTTGCCGTCGCCCACCGCGTGCACGGGCAGTCCGAGTGCCCCCATGAAGTACCCGGTCAGCACCGGGTACTCGACCGGGTGGTCCCGGTAGGGCACGGCACCCTCGTGGAGTCGCTCCGCGTAGTAGAGCGCCAGCACGTCGGTGTAGCAGAAGCGGGTGTACTGCTTGTTGTCCACCCATGCGCCGTCCTGGCAGGGCGACTTCTGCACCCAGTGCAGGGCCAGGGTCAGGCAGGTCAGCGCCAGGACGATGCGTACCGCCGTCCAGAACCGGCGTTCCGCGCCGCTCTGGCGGTCGCGCGCGGTGGCGTGGTCACCGAGCGGACCACCGATCAGCCCGGAGAGACCCCGCACGAAGCCGTCGGAGCGGGACGGGTGGTCGGGGACACCGGGTTCATCGATGCCTGGCGTCGACTGGGTGCTCATGACCGTGCATCCTGCCGTATCAGTTGACCGCGCAGAAGTCGAACCACGGCTACGCCTCCGGATCCTTCGTCGACGGGTACCGATCCACCGGGCCTATGAAAGCCGGGTGGGCGGCCCGAACAGGTTCGGACCGCCCACCACGTCGACCGGACGTCAGTTCCGGGTGCTTCTCGGTGGCAGCAGGCCACCGCCACCACCGCCCGATCTCTCACCGTTGGGCGGCGGATTGAACGGGTTGTTGCCGCCGTTGTTACCACCGCCCGGGCCGTTGTTGCCGCCACCCGGGCCACCGTTGCCGGGGCCGTTGTTGCCGCCACCCAGCAGGCATCGAATGTCCGTCGGGTCGCAGTCGGCCGGGCCCGACGGCGGCGCGGTCGGCGCGGGCGGCGGCGGTTCCTCACCGTTGCCTGCTTTGTCGTCGCCGACGCCGGTCACGTCCGGCAGACCGGCCGGGTCGAAGCCCTTGAGCGCGTCGTCCATGTACCGCTTCCACAGGGCAGCCGGCAAGCCGCTACCGCCGACGTTCTTGCCGTTCTTGTCGACGATGGCCGGCTTCTTCGGGTCCTTGCTGCCGACCCAGACGGCGGTGGCGACGTTCTTGTCGTAGCCGACCATCCAGGCATGCGCGTTCTTGTCGGTGTTGTTGTGCTCCCAGGTACCGGTCTTGCCGGCCGCCTGCCGGCCGTTGCTCAGTCCGGCGTTGCTGCGGCCCGGGATCTCCTTGAGCACGGCGGTCACCTCGTCGGCGACCTCCGACCTGATCACCTGCGTGCCGCCGCCCTTCGTCAGCTTCTCACCGGCGATCTTGTCCCACTTGCCGGTCGCCTTGTTCTGCTTCTCCACCACCCGGACGAAGTGGGCCTTGTTGTACTTGCCGCTGTTGGCGAGCGTGGCCAGTCCGTTCGCGTGGTCGAAGACGGTGATCGGGTACTGCCCGAAGCCGATCACCCGGTCGAACGTCTTCTTGCCGAGTTCCTCCGGCTTCTTCTTGGTCAGGTCGTGCGGTGCCGGCGGGTCGACGGACCAGATGGTCCGGATGCCGGCCCGGCGGGCGATGTCGATGACCTTGTCCTCGCCGACCTGCTCGGCGATGTGGAAGAACGGCACGTTGTACGACAGCACGGTCGACTCCTGCAGCGTGCAGGACTTGTTGCAGTTCTGCCGGACGTCCCGGCCAGCGTTGATGATTTCGTTGGCGTAGCCCTCGGGCTTGAACGGGGTCGCGTCCCAGAGCGACTTGACCGAGATCCCCTCGTCGATCGCCGCCGCCAGCGTGTACACCTTGAACGACGAGCCCGGAGGGTGGCCGCCGACGATGTCGCCGTTGCTGTTGGTGTTCATCCCGGCGTAGTCGAAGTCGGCACCGCTGTTGCCGCCGTAGTAGGCGAGCACCCGCCCGGTCTTCGGGTCGATGGAGACCGCCGCCGCCATCAGGTTCTTCGGCTGCCCGTTGAGCACCGAGCCCTTGCGGTCCGGCCGGGCCGCCGCTTCCAGGGCCTTCTGCATCTTCGGATCGATGGTGGTGGTGATCCGGTAGCCACCCTCACGCAGTTCGGTGACGCAGTTCGGCATGTCCGGCGCGCCGGAGTTGGAGCAGATACCCCATTCCTCCATCTCCTTGCGCACGTAGTTGACCACATTGCCCTGCGGAGTGGCGACGCCGAAGCCGTTGTCCTTCTTGGACTTCTGGACCTTCGGGTACTCGGTCGGCCGCTCGGGCTTGCCGGGAACGCCCAGCCAGCCCTCCGCGACCATGCCGTTGATGACGTACTCCCACCGGGACTTGGCGTCGACCTCGTTGACCTCCGGGTCGTACCCCTGGTGGGTCGCGCTGGCAACGGGCTGCTTGATCAGCGAGGCGAGCACCGCCGCCTGCGCCGGGGTCAGCTTCTCGGCGGTGGTCTTGAAGAACGTCTGTGCCGCCGCCTCGATGCCGTACGCACCTCGACCGAAGTAGATCACGTTGAGGTAGTTCTCCATGATCTGGTCTTTGGTGAAGTTGTCGTTCAGCTTGGAGGCGAGGATCGCCTCCTTCACCTTCCGGCCGTAGCTGTCGTCCTGGAGGTTCTCGTAGGCGTTGCGGGCGTACTGCTGGGTGATGGTCGAGGCGCCCTGTCGGTCACCGCCGGAGAGGTTGTTCCAGGCGGCCCGGGTGATGCCCTTGTAGTCCACGCCGGAGTGCCGGTAGAAGTTGCGGTCCTCGGCCGCCGCGACGGCGTTCCGCACGTGCTCCGGAATCTTGTCGATGGTGACGAAGGTGCGGTTCTCGTTGCCTAGCTTGGCCACGACGCTCTTGCCGTCCTTGGCGTAGACCGTGGTGGAGAGCGGCAGCGGGATCTCCTTGGGCAGCACCACGTTGGTCGAGTAGTACGTGAACCCGACGACGCCGATACCGGCCAGCATGATGAACACCGCGAAGCTGGCGATCATCAGGTTCATCCGCTTGCGCTTGCGGGCCCGGGACGCCGCGACCGGGTCGCGACCCCCGCGACCGGGACCTCCCGGGCCGCCCGGCCCCCCGGGTCCGCCCGGCCCCCCGGGACCGCCGACACTGGCCCGGGCCACCGCTGCCCGGCCACCGGCGACACCCACGGACGCCGAGCCGACGCTCGCCCGGCCGCCCGACGCCGAACCGACGGAGGCACGCCCGGCGGGCCCACCCGGCGCCGGACTCACCGGCACCGAAGCCCGCCCGGACCGACCGGGGGCGGGTGAGACGGGAACCGAGGCGCGGCCGGGTGCGGCCGGCGAGACCGGCACCGAGGCCCGGCCGGGACCGGCGCGACCGACGGAGGCGGAACCGACCGACGCCGAGCCGGCGGCACCGCCACGCGGTGGCACGCTCGCCGACCCGCCGACCGAGGCCCGACCACCGACCGAGGCGCGGGCCGACGGGCCGGACGATTCCGGGCCGCTCGACCAGTTACCTTCGCGCGGTTCACCACCCGGGTAGCGGTACGCGTCGTCCGCCTGCCCCGAGTCGTCCTGGCCCGGTATCCGGGCCCGACCGCGCGAGGAGCTGGGATCGCCGTACGAATTCATTCCTCACACCCTGCCGTCGCGGTGGGGCGCACTCGCACCGCCACCGGTTTGCCGTGAGTTGAGGCACCCGCCACTGGGGCACGGGGGTGCCGCCACGCTGATGCCACATCCGAATCAATCGGACTATTCAGACCTACAAGCCGTCGGTCGCCCCGATCGCGTGCAGTACGGCCGGGGCCGGCCGATCGAGCTCGAATCACCGTTGCGCCTCTCGCCTTCGCCGGGCACCTGCTCCACTGGCGGCGGCCACTCCACCCGGCGTCTCCTGCTCCGACTCGCCACCGGTCAACCCGTCCCGCCCGAGCAGGTACTGCTCGACGAGATGGTTCCAGTCACAGCCGAGACACACCTCCACCACGAAGACCTGGAACTCACGCAGCGTCATCGCCAGCACGGACAACTCTGTCACCGTACGGGCCTGGCCGGCAGACTGCTTGAGCTCGTCACCATAAATGTAGTGGACGTGCGTGAGGTTCTCGCTCCGGCAGATCGGGCAACGCTGGTCGGTGGACTCGCCGTGAAAGCGAGCGGCGTTCTTCAGGTAGGGAGACGCGTCGCACAGGTCATAGGTGCCGACGCGACCGGCGAGGAGTTCACGCAGCAGCGCTCGCTTCCGGAGCGAGTAGTCGACGACCTGGCGCTGCGTACGCATGCGGCAAAGGGTACGCGGTCTCGTCTGACGGGGCGACCACCGTGACGATCCGTGATGTGGGGACCCCGGAGCGAGGAGTTTGCCCGCCGGGGCGTGAGACGCTACGGTTCGATGTATCGGCCCGATACATCGCGGCGGTTGGCGCTCCACGCACAGGATAAGGGAAGGGTGGCCGTGCTCGAACTCGCCATCCTCGGCCTGTTGCAGGAGGCCCCGATGCACGGCTACGAGCTCCGCAAGGAGCTCACCGCCAAGCTCGGGGCGATCCGAGCTGCGATCAGCTACGGCTCGCTCTACCCGACCCTGCGCCGGCTGCAGGCGGCAGGGTGGATCGCCGAAGCCGCCGAGACACCCGCCACCGCCGAGGAGGTTCCCGCGCTGACCAGCCGACGAGGTCGGGTGGTCTACACCATCACCGCGGAAGGAAAAGAACGCTTCGCCCAGCTCATCGCACAGACCGGGCCGGAGACCTACGGCGACACCGGTTTTGGTGTGCACTTCGCGTTCTTCTCCCGAACCGACCGGGCGACCCGACTCCGAATCCTGGAAGGTCGGCGCCGCACGATCGAGGAACGTCGCGAGGGCCTACGCGACATGCTGGGCCGGGCGGCCGAGCGCCTCGACGCGTACACCCTGGAGCTGCAACGCCACGGCCTGGAGGCTTGTGAGCGTGAGGTCCGGTGGCTGGAGGAGCTCATCGCCAACGAGCGCTCCGGCCGTGCCCCGACGGTCCCGCAGGACGGGACGGCCGGTGGCCGACGAGAAGACAACAGCCCGCCTCCGCCTGGAGAGACCAGGACAGAGCGGCCGTGACCAAGAAGAAGGAGGCACACGCGATGGGCTCCGTCCGCGTCGCCATCGTCGGTGTGGGTAACTGCGCCTCGTCCCTCGTGCAGGGCGTCGAGTACTACCGGAACGCCGACCCGAACGACCGCGTCCCGGGTCTCATGCACGTCACCTTCGGCGACTACCACGTCTCTGACGTGCAGTTCGTCGCGGCGTTCGATGTCGACGCCAAGAAGGTGGGCATGGACCTCGCGGAGGCGATCGTCGCCAGCGAGAACAACACCATCAAGCTCTGCGACGTGCCGCCGACCGGTATCACCGTGCAGCGTGGCCCGACCTTCGACGGCCTCGGGCAGTACTACCGCGAGATCATCAAGGAGTCGGACCTTGAGCCGATCGACGTGGTCAAGGCGCTGCGCGACGCGCAGGTCGACGTCGTCGTCTCCTACCTGCCGGTGGGCTCGGAGCAGGCCGACAAGTTCTACGCCCAGGCCGCCATCGACGCCGGCTGCGCGTTCGTGAACGCCCTGCCGGTCTTCATCGCCTCCGACCCGGAGTGGGCGCAGAAGTTCACCGACGCCGGCCTGCCGATCGTCGGTGACGACATCAAGAGCCAGGTCGGCGCGACCATCGTGCACCGGGCCCTCGCGAAGCTCTTCGAGGACCGGGGCGTCGAGCTGCTGCGCACGTACCAGCTCAACTTCGGCGGCAACATGGACTTCATGAACATGCTGGAGCGCAACCGCCTGGTGTCGAAGAAGATCTCGAAGACCCAGTCGGTGACCTCCCAGGTGCCGCACGAGATGGCCAAGAGCGACGTACACATCGGCCCGTCCGACCACGTGCCGTGGCTGGACGACCGCAAGTGGGCGTACATCCGCCTGGAGGGTCGCTCGTTCGGTGACACCCCGCTCAACGCCGAGCTCAAGCTTGAGGTGTGGGACTCGCCGAACTCGGCCGGCGTCATCATCGACGCCGTCCGGGCCGCGAAGATCGCTTTGGACCGCAAGATCGGCGGCCCGATCCTGTCGGCCTCGTCGTACTTCATGAAGTCCCCGCCCGTGCAGTACGCCGACCACGAGGCGCACGCCGCCGTCGAGGGTTTCATCACCGGCGAGGTCGAGCGCTGACGCGCTGACCACCAGCACCGTCGAGGGCCGGGCCCGGATGGGCCCGGCCCTCGCGTCGTCCCCAGCCCTGACCTCTTCCGGTACGGCGTCAGCCGCAGCGCAAGCCGCTGCATCGAGTCGACCCCGCCGCTGACCACCACCCACTCGGCACTACTTGCCAGTCTCGTCTGTGGTCAGTCGATCGAGCAGGTCTCGCCGGCTTGCTCCGGTGTTCATCCCAAGGGCAGCCAGGAAGCCACGCTCCACGAGCCGGCGAGCAGGACACGGGAACGGGGCGCCACACGTACAGCGGCCATCGTCGGCGAGCTGGTGGCAGCGGTGCAGCCGGTGACTCAGGCCGCCAGACGGTCGGCGACACGCACTCCGCTGGCGGCTCGTCCGGCGGATCCTCGGGGTCGAAGCTCAGCCGCATCACCCCACCGCCGACCCGAACCGCCACTGCCAGGCCCAGGTGAGCAGTGGGGCCGACCGCGACCGGCCCCGCCGGTGCGGAGCGAGCCAGCGCCGCAACACGTCACGACGCCGCGCCGGCAGCACCGGATCGAGCACCGGCAGGCCCAGCTCAACCAGCCGGTTCGCCGCCGCGTTGGCGGGCCGGCAGGGTCCGGCGACCAGGCACACCCGGCACAGTCCGCAATCATGGTCGGGGATGTGCGCGGCGATGATCTCGTATGCAGTGCGACTCTCCGACCTCGCCCGACTCTCGATCCGACTTTCCGTGATCATCGACGAGGGTGCGCTGCGCCGGATGGTCGGCGGTCCCGAGGTGATGCGGGCACAACTTGTCCACCTCCGCACGCTGGCTGCCTGGTCGGATGTCGAGATCATGGTCCTGCCGCTCGCCGCAGGTGCCCATGCCAGCCCGAACGGCTCGTTCGATGTCTTCAGGATGCGTCGGCCGTATCCACCCGCCGGCTGCATCTCCACGGTCGTCGGGACCGTCGTGGTCGAAGGAGAGAAGGCCGCTTCGCTGCACCAGCGCTACGATCGTCTACGCCGGGCGGCGCTGCGCAACGGTGCCGTGCAGCGAGTCCTCTTCGATCTGGAAGCGCGTCTGGAGTGAGCACATGGCATCCGCCGACCGACCCACCAGCACCGGGCTGCCGGTGGCCTGGCACGTCAGCACCCGCAGCGGCAACGGCGACGGCAACTGCGTCGAGGCCGGGCCGGTGCTCGACGGCAACGATCGGTTCGCCGTACGCGACTCCAAGGATCGTTCCGGCTCGGTCCTCTTCTACCCTGCCGCAGATTGGGTCAACTTCGTCGCCGGTCTGCGCGCCGGCAGCTTCGACCCGCCCTCCTGAGCGGGCGCTGCCTTCTCGGTCGGCACGACCGATTCCGCCATTCGACGCGGGACCCGCGAGATCTTGGACAGTTCCCGTTCCTGCGTAACGGAAACTGTCCAACATTCATGTTGCCCGGCGGTCAGGACCAGGCGCGCTGCAGGGCGACGCGTGCCTCCAGCTCCAGCAGCTTGACCTTGCGGTCCAGACCGCCGCCGAAGCCGACCAGCTTGCCGCCGGCACCGATGATCCGGTGACACGGCACGATGACCGGGATCGGGTTGCGGTTGCACGCCACCCCGACCGCGCGGGCGGCACCGGGATCCCCGAGCCGCCGGGCCACCTCGCCGTAGGTCAGCGTCTCGCCGTACGGAATGAGGGTCATCTCCCGCCACACCGCCCGCTCGAACTCGGACCCGCGCGGCACCGTCACCGACACGCCGAACTCGGTCGACTCACCGGCGAAGTACGCGCGCAGCTCCGCCACCGCCCGCTCGGACACCTCGTCGACCGGTTCCCTCGGCGCGCCCGCCACCGCCGCGAAGTGCGTCCCGCACACGCTGTCACCCTCGGTGGCCACGGAGAAGTCCCCGATCGGCGAGTCCAGCACGGTCCAACGCATCCCACCATTGTCCCCCCCAACGGCCGGTGCCCGCCGAAGCGTCCCCGGTCGGGGTGCTCCGGCGGGCGCCGGGTGGTACGAGAGGTCAGGCGACGGCGAAGAAGAACCTCTCGCCGTTGCCGAGGCCGAGGTCGGCCCTGTTCCAGTTGATGTTCCTGTTCGAGATCAACTGCTTGTTGCCGGCCTTGCCGGCGGAGACCGCCTGATGATCCTGGGCGCCCAGGAAGATCGTGCCGTCCGGGTTGTACTCCAGGAAGTCGAACGTCTGCCAGGTACCCGTCGACTTGCTGTTGGCGATCAGCGGCTTGGTGCCCTTGCTCGCCGCGATCACGTACCGGGTGTTGGCCAGGGCCTTGAGATAGAAGAAGCCGTTACTCCGGTTGACCATCTGGAACTTGGCCGACTTGGTGACCGACTTGCTGGTGGCGATCAGCGGCTTGCTGCCGGCCACAACGTACCTGTTGCTCGCCTTCGACTTGATGCTGACCACCGGTGCCGGCGCGTCGAAGGTGAACTTCTCCGAGGTGCCGACGGTGGTCTTGCTCGCCTTCAGCGACGACTTGCCGGACTTCGGCGCGGTGACGTACTTGCCGTTGGCCCTGGCCTTGAGGCTGACCGAGCCGTCGGTGTGGTTCACGATCGTGAACTTGGCCGCCGTGACGATCGTCTTGTGGCTGGCGATCAGCGGCTTGGTGCCCTTGCTCGGCGCGACCACGTACCGGCCGGTGCTCTTGGAACGCAGCGCGACCAGCCCGCTGCCGGCGTTGACGACGTCGTACCGCTGCGCGGTGCCCAGGCTCGACCCGTTGTTGACCAGTGCCTTCCTGGTGCTGGCCGCGGTGACGAACTTGCCGTTGGAACGGGCCTTCAGGCCGTACGACTTCCGGGTCGGGGTGACCGAGCCGACGGTGAGCAGCCGGTCCATCGAGCCCTTCGGGTCGTAGACAGCGCCGGCGATGCCGGTGGTGACGATCCGGTCGCGGACCTGGTTCGGCTTCCACGTCGGGTTGGCGTGCAGCAGCAGAGCCGCGGCACCCGCCACGTGCGGGGCGGCCATCGAGGTGCCGTTCATCCCGACGCTGCCGGTGTTGTTGTCGTGCCGGGCCGAGACGATGCTGACGCCGGGGGCGAACACGTCGAGGCACTTGCCGTAGTTCGAGAACCACGCGCGCATGTCGATCCGGTCGGTGGCACCCACGGTGATGGCGTCCGGCACCCGGGCCGGCGACACCTTGCAGGCGTCCTGCGACTCGTTGCCGGCCGCGATCGCGTAGGTGACGCCCGAGTTGACGGACTTCTGCACGGCCGCGTCGATCGCCGCTGACACGCCGCCACCGAGGCTCATGTTGGCCACGGCCGGCTTCTGCGCGTTCTCGGTGACCCAGTTGATGCCGGCGATGACACTGTCGGTGGTGCCGGAACCGTTGCAGTCGAGCACCCGTACGCCGACGAGCTTGACCTGCTTGGCCACGCCGTACCTGGTGCCGCCGACAGTGCCGGCCACGTGCGTGCCGTGGCCGTCGCAGTCACCGTTCGCGGCGGGCACCACCGGCTCGGTGGGCTCCGGATCCGGCCCGGGGTCGGCGGGCGGCGGGGCGAAGGCGTCGAACCCGATGCTGGCCCGGCCGCCGAAGTCCTGGTGCTTGGTGTTGATGCCGGTGTCCAGGATGTACGCGGTGACCTTGCTGCCGGTGTTCGGGTACTTGAAGCTCTTGTTCAGCTTCGCGGACGCCTGGTCGAGCCGGTCGAGTCCCCAGGACGGCGGGGTGCTCTGGGTGCCGCTGGCCGACAGCCGGCGGACCGGCTCCACGTAGGCCACGGCCGGGTGACCCGCCACCTTGTCGGCCTGCTGCTTGCTCATCGAGGCCGAGTAACCGCTCAGGGCCTTGTCGAACACCTGCCGGACGCTGCCTCCGTTGGCCCGGGCGAGCGCGGCGGCGGTGGCCCGGACCGAGGTGTAGGTGGCCCGCTGGTCCTTGAGCACGACGATGTAGCGGCCCGGCACGATGTCGGTGCCCTCGGTGCCCCGCACCTCGGCCCGCACGGGCTCGGGGGGAGGGGCCGCCAGCGCGGCCTGGCCGGTGGCGACGGTGATGATGGAGGAGGCGGTCGCGAGGGCGAGCCCGGCCGCCGCCGAGCGGCGCAGTACGCCACGGCGTTTCACTAAATGATCTCCCCGTAGTGTCGACCGTGCCGATCGGCAGGTCGGACGGACAGCGGAACGTCTCGCTTCGGCAGAGGAAACAGCGAGCGAAGAGACGTGCCAACATCATGTCCGACCGACGCAACGACCTGTCTCCACCTTTCGGTCGAAACGTCGGCGTTTCGTCGTAGCGTCCGTCCCGACGGGACGTGCCACGATGGACGTCAGGTCACGCGGCGTGCTGTCCCGGCTGTGGCGGGACGAGGGCGGTCAGCCGACGATGCCCTCCGCACGGGCCCAGCGCAGCAGCTCGGCCTCGGCGGTGTCGCGGTCCAGCGGCCCCTTTTCCAGACGCAGGTCCTTGAGGTGCTTCCACGCGCGCCCGACGATCGGCCCCGGTGGCACGCCGAGCAGCTCCATGATCGCGTTGCCGTCGAGATCGGGCCGGACCCGGGCCAGGTCCTCCTCGGCCTCGATCCGGGCGATCCGTTCCTCCAACGCGTCGTAGTCGGCGGCGAGCTGCGCGGCCTTGCGCCGGTTGCGGGTGGTGCAGTCGGACCGGGTCAGCTTGTGCAGCCGGGACAACAGGTCACCGGCGTCGGTCACGTACCGCCGTACCGCCGAGTCCGTCCACTCGCCCCGGCCGTAGCCGTAGAAGCGCAGGTGCAGCGCGACCAACGCGGTGACCTTGGCGGTGACGTCCTTCGGGTAGCGCAGCGCCTTCATCCGTGCCTTGGTCATCCGGGCGCCGACCACCTCGTGGTGGTGGAAGCTGACCCGCCCGTCCGAGCCGACCGACTTGGTGGCCGGCTTGCCGACGTCGTGCATCAGCGCGGCCATCCGCAGAATGAAGTCCGGCCCGTCCTGCTCGTACGAGATCGCGTTGCGTACCACCGTGAGGGTGTGCTCGTAGACGTCCTTGTGCTGTGCGTGCTCGTCGATCTCCAGCTTGAGCCCGGTCAGCTCCGGCAGGAAGCGCTCGGCCAGCCCGGTGTCGACCAGCAGCCGCAGCCCGGTGATCGGGTCGGCGCCGGTGAGCAGCTTGGTGAACTCGTCGCGGATCCGCTCGGCGGTGATCCGGTCCAGGTCGGCCGCCATCCGGCTCATCGCCGCGTACGCGTCCGGGTGGACCGCGAACCGGAGCTGCGCGGCGAACCGGGCGGCCCGCAGCATCCGCAGCGGGTCGTCGCCGAACGACTCGGCGGGCGTGCCAGGAGTACGCACCACTTTCGCGGCCAGGTCGGCCAGCCCGCCGTACGGGTCGGTGAACCGGTGCTCAGGCAGGCTCACCGCCATCGCGTTGACGGTGAAGTCCCGCCGTCGCAGGTCCTCGGCCAGGCTGGTGCCGTACTCGACGACCGGGTTGCGGCTGACCTGGTCGTACGACTCGGCGCGGAAGGTGGTGATCTCCAGCCGCAGGCCGTCGCGCTGGCAGCCGATCGTGCCGAACTCCCGGCCGGTCTCCCAGATCGCCTCGGCCCAGCCACGGACGACGGCGAGCGTCTGGTCCGGGTGGGCGTCGGTGCAGAAATCGAGGTCCTCACCGAGTCGGCCGAGCAGGGCGTCGCGTACCGAACCGCCCACGAGGTGCAGTTCGTGGCCGGCGGCGGCGAACCGGCGACCCAACTCGTCGGCGACCGGGGAGACCCGGAGGAGTTCGGCGACGGCGTTGCGCTGCGCGGCGGTGAGTTCGCGGCGGTCGGTGGTGTGGGATGCGGCGGCTTCGGACATGGGACCAGCAGCCTATCGGTCCCGATCGGCATCTCCTCCGCCGGGCGCGGGTAACGGGCCGGGGTTGACTAAGGTCTGTGGCGTGCGGGCCGGTACGGCTCCGGCGTACCCCTGGGAGGCACAGCATGAGCGGCGGGCTCTACCGCAGCGCGAACGCCGCGCAGGGCGGCGCGCCCGGCGGGCGGCCGGGCGACGGCGCCACGTTCATCTCCGCCGACCCGCTGAACCAGCCGGCCGCCGAGTCGGTCGCGCCACCTCAGGAACAGGTCGCCGAGACCAGCGCCGCGACCGACAGCGCGGTCATGGCGATCGGCAGCCTGGTCAGCCGGGGTACGGGTTTCATCCGGAATCTCATGATCGGTGCGGCCCTCGGCAACCTGGTCGGCAACGCGTTCACGACCGCCATCTTCCTGCCCCAGCAGGTGTACGAGTTCCTCCTCGGCGGCATCTTGACCAGCGTGCTGATCCCGGTGCTGGTCCGCCGGCGCAAAGCCGACCCAGACCAGGGACAGGCGTACACCCAGCGACTGTTGACCTTGGCAGTGATCACGCTCGCCGTAGCCGCGCTGATCGCGGCGGTCGCCGCACCGTTGATCACGAGCATCTACGCCAGCGGCAAGGACGCCGACTACACGGGCCTCGTCACCAAGCTCTCGTACCTGATGCTGCCGATGCTGTTCTTCACCGGCATCAGCGCGCTGATCGCGGCCGTGCTGAACACTCGGGGCCACTTCGCCGCACCGATGTGGGCGCCCATCCTGAACAATCTGGTCGCCATCTCCACCTTCGGCCTCTACATCCTCTTCTTCGGTGCCCAGGCCCGGCAGCCCGGGGAGGTGGGGCTGAACCAGATCTTTCTGATCGGCGGGGGAACCCTGCTCGGCGTGGCGGTGCAGGCCGCTGGCCTGCTTCCGGCGCTACGCAAGGTCGGCTTCCGGTGGAAGTTGAGGTTCGACTTCCGGTCACTCGGGCTGGGCGAGTTGGGCAAGCTCGGCGGCTGGATGTTCTGCTATGTGGCGGTCAACCAGCTCGGCCTCTTCGTGGTGGTCAACCTGCTCAACCGGGCCGCTGGCGAGGACAACGCCGGTCTGCTGATCTACAACAACGTGTTCCTGTTGCTGATGATGGCGCACGGCATCATCGCCGTCTCGATCATCACGGCGCTGATGCCGCGGATGAGCGCCGCCGCAGCCGACGCCCGGTTCGGCGATTTCACCAAGGATCTGAGCCGGGGCACCCGGATGGTCACGGCCGTTCTCGCGCCGATCGGAGTCTGCTACGCCGTGCTGGCCGCACCGATTTCGGTGCTGGTGTTCCGGTACGGTGCTTTCACCGAAGACAACGCGTCGGCCACGTCGACCGTGCTGCTGGTAGCCGCGATCGGACTGGTCCCGTTCGCGATCAGCCAGCTGTTCACGTTCGCCTTCTACGCGCTGCCGGACACCCGCACCCCGGCACTGATCAACATCCCGGTGGTAACCCTCCGCGTCATCGTGCAGATTCTGCTCTTCCTCGCCTTCTCGGCGAGCTTCGCGGGTGCCGGGATGATGATCGGCAACACCGTCTCCTACCTGGCCGCCGCCATCATCTCCGCCTGGCTGCTGCGGCCCCGGGTGGGTCGCATCGGGCTGGGCGCCATCCTGCGGACCCTCGGCCGGGTGGCGGTCGCCGCGGTGGGAGCGGCGGCGGTCGGCCTGCTGGTGGTCGCCCTGCTGCCCGGGGACGACACGCCGACCCGGCCGGAGGCGATCGTGCAGCTCGTGGTGGGTGGCGCGGTGATCGGCGGTACGTACCTCGGGCTGGCCACGGTCCTGCGGATCTCCGAGATCACCGAGGTGGTCGGCATGGTCCGCCGCCGCCTCGGGCGCTGATCATCGACGATCATGCCGGTGCACTCAGCGTGATCGGGGATCACCGGGCTGGGGATGCACCTGTGGATAACTCCGCGAGTCGCCGCTCACCTACCGGATCGGCCTGTGGATAACCAACTGGAAGGCCGAGCATGGTAAGCCGTTCGACGGGAACCCCGCTGCTGTCGCACCCGCTACCGCCCCTGCGACAGCCGATTCCGGACGACCTCTAGATTGGCTAGTACACGTGCCAGCAACATGGCTGACAGCGGTCGCAACGGGACGAGTCCGCCTGACTGCGAACTCCCCGGTCGGCGACGGCGGGAAGTTGACATGTCGGGGAGCGGGCCAACCCAGGTAAGGTCGCTCTCGACGGGTACGGCAGGAACCGGCGCGCGTGACGTCGCGGGACCGGTCCGTCCGGGCCACACGAAGGCGGAGCGGGAAGTCAGATGCCCAGCAGCGCGGGTCCATCGATCGGCACGATCACCGAGGGAGGACGGGTGACCCAGGTCGGCGAGGGTCAGGACGCGGACGAGACCACTCCGCCGGTCATGACCTTCGGTGCTCCGACGGCCGGTGAGATCCTCGCCGAGCGGTACGAACTGGTCGAGCACATCAACAACGACAGCGCCGGCCGGTTGGTCTGGCGTGGGGTCGACGTCGTGCTCCGCCGCCCCGTCGCGGTCGTCATGCGCTACCCGGGCGGCACGTCCGCCACCGAGATGCTCCAGGCCGCAGTCGCCGCGAGCCGGGTCATCCACCCCAACCTGACCGGTGTCTACGACGCCATCGACGAGGCTGATCGGGCCTACGTGGTGCGCGAGTGGGTCGACGGGCGATCGCTGCGGGAACTTGTCGCGGACGGGCCGCTGGACGGTGCCCGGGCCACCGCCGTCGGCAGCGCGGTCGCCAGCGCGCTGGCCGCCGTGCACGCCACCGGCATGGTGCACGGCAACGTGCACCCGGGCACGGTGATGATCAGCGACGACGGCCGTGTGGTGCTGGCGGACGCGCGGACCGACGGCGACGACAGCCAGGAGAGCGACGTCCGCGCGGTCGGTGGTCTCCTCTACTACGCGCTGACCGGCTACTGGCCGCACACCGAGGCACCGCTGCGGGGCGCCACCGCCGGGCACGGTCGGGCGGCCATCCCCGACGCGGTACGCGACGCCAACGGCGTGGTGGCGGCTCCCCGTCAGGTACGGGCCGGGGTTCCGGCCTACCTCGACGACCTCACCACGGACCTGCTCGACGGCGGGATCGCCCCGCCCTCGTCGGACGTGCTGGCCGCCGAACTGGCCCGGCTGGACGTACCCGCCGAGGACGACTACCTCGACAACAGCGGCCCGCTGCGCTTCGCCGCCGAGTCCGGTGACGAGCCCTCGCCGCTGGCCGCCGCAGGTGGTCGGAAGGTCGCCCTGGGCATCGCCGGTGTACTGGTGGTGGCCCTGGTGGGGCTACTCGTCGGGATCAGCGCTCTCGGCGGCGACGACGAGAGCCCACGGACCGACCCGGTCGCCGCGCCCACGTCCAGTGCCCCGGTCAGCGAGGAACCGCCACCGCCCGCCCGGGATCTCCAGATCAGCGCCGCCCGGATCATCGACCCGGACAGCGGCAACCGCTCCGAGGTCCGCGACGCCGAGAAGGTCTTCGACGGGGACCGGGACGAGGGCTGGTCGACCGAGACGTACAACCGGAGCAATTTCGGCAATCTCAAGGAGGGCATGGGGGTCTGGATCGACCTCGGCACCGAGCGGACGGTCAAGTCGGTGCAGGTCCACCTCTCCAGCACCGGCGCCTCCGCACAGCTGCTCACCGGCACCATCGACGCACCCTCGTCCAGTGCCGGTGACCGCCAGGTCGTGGACGCGTACAAACCCGGCGTGATCGGGCAGCCCTTCGAGGAGCACGACGGCACCACGATGACCTTCAACGGCTTCGACGCCGACCAGAAGTACCGGTACCTCATGTTCTGGATCACCGAACTGCCCTCGAACAACGGTGGCTTCAAGCTCGGCGTCCAGGAGATCACGGTCCAGGGGTCATGATCTGGTCTCCACCGGAGCGGCACACCCAGCGGACCTGGTGATGGAGGTACGCGGCCGGGACGCGGCCGGCGTACCCGTGGACGGGGCCGCCAGCGACATCGACCTGCTCCGCGCGCACGCCGACGGTGACCGGGACGCGTTCGCCACGCTGTTCCTGCGGCACCGGGACCGGCTCTGGGCGGTCGCCCTGCGTACCCTCAACGACCGCGAGGAGGCCGCCGACGCACTCCAGGACGCGATGTTGTCGGCCCACCGTGCCGCCGCCCGGTTCCGGGGCGACGCCGCGGTCACCACCTGGTTGCACCGGATCGTGGTGAACGCCTGCCTCGACCGCATCCGCCGTCGACAGGCTCATCCCACCGTGCCGCTGCCCGACGGTACGCACGACACGGACGCCGGTGGCGGCACCGGTGGCACCGAGCCGACCGCCCCGGTACGCGACCACGACACCGCAATGGTCGTCCGGGACGCCCTGGCCGCCCTGCCGACCGAGCAGCGGGCGGCCCTCGTCCTGGTGGACGTGCAGGGCTACCCGGTCGCCGAGGTCGCGCGGATCCTCGGTGTCGCCGAAGGGACCGTCAAGAGCCGGTGCGCCCGAGGTCGCGCCCGGTTGGCACTCATGCTCGGGCACCTGCGTACCGGCAGCGAACCTGCCGGCGAGGTGCCGCGGATCACCCGGGGGAACCCCCGAGCCCCGCAGGGCGTCCGATCGAGGTCGGGACGTCATCACCCGGATGCCAACCAGGAGGATGCGTGAGTACCGGGGAGTTCAGCGGGGTCGACCTCGACCTGCTCGCCGATTACCTCGGCGGCGCGCTGGACGGCACCCCGGAACAGGCCGAGGTCGCCCGCCTCGTCGACCAGGACCCGGACTGGGCACGGGCACACGCCCGACTTGCCCCGGCGGTGGACGAGGTCCGGGACGAGTTGGTCGACTGGGGCGCGCCACCGGTCGAGATGCCGCCTGCGGTCAGCGATCGGATCCTCGCCGCGCTGCGCGACGCCGACCTCCCGATGGCCGTGCCCTCGGTCGGCGTACCCGAGGAGGACGTCGGCTCGTCGGGCGACACCGACGACGCGGCGACCACGGATACCGACGACCACTCCACGACGATGCCCTCGCCGGTGCCGGCCCAGCCGCTCGGCGGTACCCGGCGGCCCGGCGGCAGCACACGGCCGGAGCGCGGCGTCCCGAGCCACCCGGGTCGGCGTCGGCGCCGTTGGGCCCGCCTGGCCGGACCGGTCGCGCTGGCCGCCGCAGCGGTGGTCGGCCTCGGCGCCCTGCAGCTGTCCCGTCCGCAGCAGGGGGATGACTCGACGGCCGGCACGGCCCTGAGCGATCGGGGAACCAGCCCGGCCATGCCGCACGCGTACCCGGAGGGATCCGCCGAACAGGCACCGCAGGCGAATTCGCCGGACCGTGCCGCCGCCTCGGCACCCGCCCCGTTCCGGATCGCCAGTCCACCGTTGCGCACGGGGTCCGACTACACGCCGGAGAGCCTCACCGGGCCGACGGTGATGAAGGACCCCGGGAGCGGCGCGGAGCCCACGCACAGCACGGAGAGCGACAACCGGCCCGCCGTGCCCGGCGAACTCGGCCGGCTGGGCGACCAGGCGGCGTTGAGCGCCTGCCTGGCCGAGATCGGTGTCGAGCACGGTGATCAGCCGCTGGTCTTCGACGTCGTCGACTACGCCCGCTTCGGCGGGCTCCCGGCTCTGGTGGTGCGTTTCACCGACGCCTCCGGCGACCAGTGGGCCTGGGTCAGCGGGCCCGAGTGCGGAATCCCCGGATCCGGCTCGGACACCCGCTTCCGATCGCAGGTAGGGTGAATCGCGGCCACCGGACGTTTGGCCGACCAAGTGACGTGACCCACCGGATGACCGGCTCGGGAATCTCCGCTTCGTACGATGACGTTCTGCAGGTCAGAATGCCGCCGCGTCGGCACTCGATTCGGCATCGGCGGATGACGCCGGTGGCGACGCTCAACACGATTGGGAGATGGCAGTGGACGAGGTCCGCAACCTGATCATCATCGGCTCCGGGCCGGCGGGTTACACCGCAGCGGTCTACGCGGCGCGGGCGAACCTCAAGCCGCTGGTCATCGAGGGCGTACAGTCCGGCGGCGCGTTGATGACCACCACCGAGGTGGAGAACTTCCCCGGCTTCGCGGACGGCATCCTCGGTCCCGAACTGATGGACAACATGCGCAAGCAGGCGGAGCGGTTCGGTGCCGAGTTCCTGACCGACGACGTCACCCGGGTCGAGCTGACCGACACCGGCCACCCGGGGACGGTGAGCACCGTCTGGGTCGGTGAGACCGCCTACCGGGCCTCGGCCGTCATCCTCGCCACCGGGTCCGCCTGGCGCCCGCTCGGCGTACCGGGTGAGCAGGAGTACCTGGGCCACGGCGTCTCGTCCTGCGCCACCTGCGACGGCTTCTTCTTCCGCAACCAGCACATCGTGGTGGTCGGTGGTGGTGACTCGGCGATGGAGGAGGCCAGTTTCCTGACCCGCTTCGCCGAGTCGGTGACCATCATCCACCGCCGCGACTCGTTCCGGGCCAGCAAGATCATGGCAGAGCGCGCGCTGGGCAACGACAAGATCAAGGTCGAGTGGAACACCGTGGTCGAGGAGGTCGTCGGCGCGGACGGCAAGGTCTCCGGGGTGCGGGTACGCAACGTGCACACCGGCGAGGCCAAGGTCCTCGACGTCACCGGTGTGTTCGTGGCGATCGGGCACGACCCGCGCAGCGAACTGTTCCGGGGCCAGGTGGAGATGGACGACGAGGGCTACGTGAAGGTTGAGGCCCCCAGCACCCGGACCAGCATCCCGGGCGTCTTCGCCGCCGGCGACCTGGTCGACCACACGTACCGGCAGGCCATCACCGCGGCCGGCACCGGCTGCGCCGCCGCGCTCGACGCGGAACGCTTCATCGCCACGCTGCCCAAGGGCTGAACGAGACACATCCCGGAGGAGGGGTCACACAGTGGGAGCAACCAAGTCGGTTACCGACGCTAGTTTCGCCGCAGACGTACTCAAGTCCGACAAGCCGGTCCTGGTGGATTTCTGGGCCGAGTGGTGCGCACCGTGCCGCAAGGTGTCGCCCTTGCTGGAGGAGATCGCCGGCGAGATGGGCGACCAGGTCAGCATCGTCAAGCTCAACATCGACGAGAACCCGGAGACCGCCCGCGCCTACCGGGTGATGTCGGTGCCGACGCTCACCGTCTTCAAGAACGGTGAGCCGGTGCAGTCGATCGCGGGCGCCAAGCCCAAGGGCGAACTGGTCAAGCTGATCGAATCGGCGCTCTGACCCCAACAACGTGATCGCACCGACCCCGTCTGGGCAGCACCGGGACGGGGTCGGTGCGTTTTTTCCCGCCCGCACCCGCACCGAACGCCCAGCGCCTAACCTCGAACTCGGGGCCGAGGGACGCCGGTGAGCACCTGGGTCCCCGTCGCGGTGCCACGTGTGCCGACCACAGGGCCAGGTAAGCCACCGATCGTTGAGGGGAGGCCGTGCGTGCGTCCGATCCGTCCCGGTGACCGGGGACCTGCTGTGATCGAGATCCGAGCGGTGCTGACCAGCCTCGACCTTCTCTCCAAGGCGACCGGTCCGTTCAGCGACGAGTTCGACGCCGCCACCGAGCGGGCGGTACGAGCGTTCCAACAGTCCCGTGGGCTCAGCGTCGACGGTCGGGTCGGTGCCGAGACCTGGCGGGCACTCGACGCGGCCCGCTGGCGCCTCGGTGCCCGCACCCTCTATCACGCCGTCCCGGTGCCGCTCACCGGCGAAGACGTCCGGTCGTTGCAGGAACGCCTGCTGGAGATGGGGTACGACACCGGCCGCGCCGACGCCATCTACGGCATCCGCACCTCGCGGGCGATGGCCCAGTTCCAGCGCGAGGTGGGGCTGGCACCGGACGGCACCTGCGGCCCGCAGACGATGGACGCGCTGCGGCGGCTCGGCCGCAAGGTGGTCGGCGGCCGCCCGCAGTGGCTCCGCGAGTCCGACGCGATCCGGCAGTCCGGGCCGACCCTGGTCGGTCGCACCGTGGTCATCGACCCGGGGCACGGCGGCAGCGACCCGGGCGTGGTGGTGCCCGACGGCCCCTTGCGCTGGACCGAGGCGGACCTGGTGCACGACCTGGCCAGCCGGCTCGAAGGGCGACTCGCCGCATCGGGCGTACGGGTGCAGCTCACCCGGGGACCGGCGTCGGAGACCTGCCTGCCCGACATCGACCGGGCGCAACTGGCCAACTCGCTCGGCGCGGACGTGTTCATCTCGCTGCACGTCGACGGGCACGCCAACCCGGAAGCCGAAGGCGTCGCCACATACCACTACGGCACCGACAACGGGGTGACGTCGGCGACCGGGGAACGGCTGGCCGGGCTGGTCCAGCGGGAGATCGTCGCGCGTACCGGGCTGCGGGACTGCCGTACCCACGCGAAGGCGTGGGACCTGTTGCGGATCACCCGGATGCCGGCGGTACGCGTCGAGGTCTGCTACCTCACCTCACCGGCCGACCGGGCGCGGCTGATCGACCCGCGGTTCCGCGACCGGGTGGTCGAAGCGATCGTGGCGGCGGTGCAACGGATGTACCTGCCGATCGAGCGGGACGTGCCGACCGGCTCGATCGACGTGAGCGAGCTGAGGGCGGCGGTCGCCGCGGGCACCGTGGTCGACTGACCGCCCGGTGCCCGCCCTCAGCCGGCCGTGGAGCGGGTGGCCGGGGCCGGGCGGACCGGGCGCAGCAGCGACTCCGGGCTCATCGAGCCGAGCAACTTCTCCAGCGCGTACTCGACGTCCGACTTCCAGCTCAACGCCGTCCGCAGTTCCAGCCGCAGGCGGGGGTAGCGGGGGTGCGGCCGGACGGTCTTGAAGCCCACCGAGAGGAAGAAGTCGGCGGGCGCGACACAGGCTCCGGCGGGATCGGCGGCGTCACCGAACTTGGCGTCGCCGAACGCCTCGATCGCCTTGATGCCCCGCTTGGTCAGGTCGCGGGCGACCCCCTGCACCAGCATCCGGCCCAACCCGCCACCGGCGAAGGCCGGCACCACGTTCGCGGTGGTCAGCAGCGCCGCGTCGGCCGACACCGGCGAGGTCGGAAAAGCCATCGAGCGCGGCACGTAGGCGGGCGGGGCGTACATGACGAAACCGGCGGGCAAGCCGTCGACGTAGATCAGCTTGCCGCAGGAGCCCCACTCCAGCAGCGTCTGCGAGACCCACGCCTCCTTCTCCAGGCCCGGGTCACCGGCGGCGCAGGCGCGATCGGCGGAAACCGGATCAAGCTCCCAGTAGACACACTGCCGGCACGGACGGGGCAGGTCCTCCAGCGTGTCCAGGGTCAGACTGACCAGACGTCGCGACATTGGCGCTTCCCCACACTAGGCTCGGACTCGGGACCGACCCGGACGGCTCCGCCGCATCCCTGCCCCCCGACGAGCGATCGTACGCCGCCGATCGGCGACGCGGGAGGGGACGCGCGAATGCTCTCCTCAGGCACGGTCGACACCGGTCCGGCATGTGGACGCGCGGTAATCGAGGGCGCTCGTGGCGGTGTCTGGCAGCTACCATCGACACTCGGCGCGCCGTGTCGCCATGGTCGCCGGTGTCCTGGGTATCCCCGGACGGGAGCTGTCCGAGCAGTATCGAGGTGATGTCATGACCGGCACGACACTCGACGACTACACCGACCGGTACGCCCGCCGGGTGCGGGGGATGACCGCCTCGGAGATCCGCGCACTGTTCGCGGTCGCCAGCCGGCCGGAGGTGGTCTCGCTCGCCGGCGGTGCCCCGTACATCGCCGCGCTCCCGCTGGACGCCGTCGGCGAGATGCTCGGCCGGCTCGCCGCCGAGCACGGCACCACCAGCCTGCAGTACGGCATCGGTCAGGGCACGCTGGAGCTGCGCGAACGGATCTGCGAGGTGATGGCCCTCTCCGGGATCGACGCCGCCTGCGGCGCCTCGCCGGAGGACGTGGTGGTGACGGTCGGCGGCCAGCAGGCGCTCGACCTGGTGGCCCGACTCTTCCTCGACCCGGGTGACGTGGTGCTCGCCGAGGGGCCGACCTACGTCGGCGCGCTCGGGGTGTTCCAGGCCGCCCAGGCACAGGTCGTGCACGTACCCATGGACGACGACGGCCTGATCCCCGAGGCGTTGGAGATCGCCATCGCCGAGCAGGCCCGGGCCGGGCGACGGGTCAAGTTCCTCTACACCATCCCGACCTACCAGAACCCGGCCGGCGTGACGCTGAGCGAGGAACGCCGGGATCGGGTCCTCGACATCTGCGAGCGGGCGGGCCTGCTCGTGATCGAGGACGACCCGTACGGCCAGTTGGGGTTCGAGAGCGAGGCCCCGGCACCTCTGCGTGCGCGACGCCGGGACGGTGTCTTCTACCTCAGCACGTTCTCCAAGACGTTCGCCCCGGGGTTGCGGGTCGGCTGGATACTCGCCCCGCACGCCGTCCGCGACAAGCTGGTAATCGCCAGCGAGGCGCAGATCCTCTGCCCCAGCGCGTACGCGCAGGCCGCCGTGAGCACCTACCTGAGCAGCATGCCGTGGCGGGAGCAGTTGAAGGTCTACCGGGAGGTCTACCGGGAACGGCGGGACGCGATGCTCACCGCCATGGCGGACCTGATGCCGGCCGGGACGAGTTGGACCGTACCCGGTGGCGGTCTCTTCGTCTGGGCCACCCTGCCCGAGGGCCTGGACTCCAAGGCGATGATGCCCCGGGCGATCGCCGCCCGGGTGGCGTACGTCCCCGGCACCGGCTTCTACGCCGACGGCACGGGCAACGGTCACATGCGGCTCAACTTCTCGTTCCCGCCCCCGGAGCGCATCCGCGAGGGAATTCGCCGGCTGGCCAGCGTCATGGAGCAGGACATCGCCATGCGGCGGGTGTTCGGGGCGGTCGGCGCGCCGGACGCGCGGCGAGGCCGGGCCGGCTCCGACACCCCGGGACCTGACTTGGCATGATGCCCGGCATGGGTGCCACCGCTGCCGCAGAATCCGTCGTGTCCGGTCCCGCCACCACCGACCTCCACGTTCTCGTGCTCGCCGGTGGTCTGTCGTACGAACGGGACGTGTCACTGCGTTCCGGCCGCCGGGTGCTCGATGCGCTGCGTTCCGTCGGGATGGAGGCCGAGCTGCGCGACGCGGACGTGGCCCTGCTGCCCGCGCTGGCCTCCGACCCGCCGGACGCCGTGGTGATCGCCCTGCACGGCGCCACCGGTGAGGACGGCTCACTCCGTGGCGTTCTCGACCTCTGCGGCGTGCCGTACGTCGGGTGTGACGCCCGCGCCTCGCGCCTCGCCTGGGACAAGCCGTCGGCCAAGACGGTGCTGCGCGAGGCCGGCATCGCCACTCCGGACTGGGTGGCGCTGCCACACGACCGGTTCAGCGAGTTGGGCGCGGTGGCCGTGCTGGACCGCATCGTCGCCCGGCTCGGACTGCCGCTGATGGTGAAGCCCGCGCAGGGTGGTTCCGGCCTGGGCGCCGCCGTGGTCCGGGACGCCACGTCCCTGCCGGCCGCCATGGTCGGTTGTTTCGCGTACGACTCGACCGCGCTCGTCGAGCGGTACGTGCCCGGCATGGACGTGGCGGTCTCCGTCATCGACCTGGGCGACGGTCCGCAGGCCCTGCCGCCGGTCGAGATCGTGCCCCGCAACGGGGTGTACGACTACGCCGCCCGCTACACCGCAGGCCGGACGACCTGGCACACGCCGGCCCGGCTGGACGCGGCGGTGGCCGCTGCCGTGGCAGAGGTGGCGCTGGCCGCCCACACGGCACTCGGCCTACGGGACCTCAGCCGGGTCGACCTGATCGTCGACCCGGCCGGACAGCCGCACGTCCTGGAGGTCAACGTCTCCCCGGGGATGACCGAGACGTCGCTGCTGCCGCTCGCCGTGCAGGCCGCCGGGCTGGATTTCGGCAAGGTGATCGCCGACCTCGTCGCCCGAGCCGCCGCCCGCTGAGAGCCTCCTGGCGGCTCTACCGGCACCGTCGACGTCGGGCTCCGCTGACCAGCCGTGCGGCTCTCCAGCGCCCGCTCGTGGCCCTACCGATGGCGCCACACCTCGTGCCCTCCCCGACGACGGCGAGGTCGGGAGGGCAGGGTCAGCACTTCCTGGATCCGGCGGTCAGGCAACGCTGTTTCATGACGTGGTGACGGCTGGCAGGTGATCACTTTGCCGGTGGGGTTCCCTCGTTGCCGGAGGCTGGTTCGGGTGCTGCGGCCGAGGGTGTTTCCTCCCCCACAGAATCTGACTCCACCGCCACCGCCACCGTCTCGGCGCCCGACCCCCTGGACTCCTCCTGATGCACACCCGGGCGTTGTGCGGCCGGATCGGCGACCGCAGCCGCCTGCTCGACGTTCCTGAACCCGACGGGGGCGTCCTCGGCCGCTGTCGTCTCGACGTCCGGCTCCTCGACGGCCTGCTCGGGGAGCGTCGTACCGGGCGGACCACTCGGTCGACCGGCGGGCAGCTCGTCGTCGCCCAGCGGAACGTCCGGCGGTTCTGCCGTCTCCCCGATGGCATCCAGGAGTGATCCGCCCTCGGTCGGCTGACTCTCCTTGGCGGGTGCCGCCTGAGCAGCGAGGCTGGACGGCGCCTGCCACTGGATCCGGGGCGGCTCGGCCAACGGCCGCCCGCCGAACTCCGCGAGCCAGGCGGCGACCAGGGCCAGATTCTCCCGCCACTTGTCCTCGGAGATGGGCGGCAGGATCGAGTCCCAGAGGCTGAGGAACGTCCCGCGCAGTTGGAGCCGCCCGTACGGTCGGGCGAGGAACCAGAGGTGCAGGTGCGCGGATCCGTCACCCCAACGGTTGACGTGCACCCGGGCCACCCCGTCCAGCGACCGGATGGCGCGCTCCAGCCGGACCGTCATCACCCCCAGTTCGGCCGCGAGCAGGTTGGGCAGATCACCGAGATCGAGGTGCGACCGAGACTCCAGGATGAGGACCATCGGCAGACCGGTGGGACGATCCATGGCCCGTACGCGCCACCTCTCACCCACCCAGATGTACGCCTCGTCGGGTGCCTGGCATGCGGTGCATTCCCGGTGCGCCTCACCCTTGCGGGGCGGCTCCACCAAGACCGGTTCGTCGAGTCGCTTGACTTGCAGGTCACCTTCGAAGGGGAAAGACGGCCACTGGGTGAAGTCCGGGACTGAGGGAGGGGTGTCGTGCACGAGGCTGACCCTAACCGAGTCCGGCACCAGTGTCCCTACCCGAAGCATCTTCGATTCCACGGCGGCTCGGATCGCGGGACAGCAGTACGCCCACCCGCTTTCCCCAGAGTTATCCACAGGCTTGCCTATAGGCGCGTGGTCGCCGTCTTCCCCAGTTCGACAAGGGTTTTCGGCCGCTGTTTCACGTGAAACATCGCACGCCTGTGGACAACCGGTGTGGATAACTCGCGCTCCGAACCGACCGCCGCCAACGTCGCCCGTGTCACGTGAAACAGAGGGGAGTTCATGGGTCGGCTGTGCGGTGCGGTCTGAGCAAGTCGGCGTCACCGGCGGCGGGCGGGGCCTCGAAGCCGCGATGCCAACCGTCCCGCACCCCTAGCTAGGCCCCGCGTCAAAGCCCCTCGCCAACCTGCGGTGGACCCAGGCGACGTTGGCGCTTGGTCCAGACACGACACCCGCATCCGGACCAGGCGCCGCCTTGCCGGACCACCGCCTGGACTCAGCCTCGGCTCAGCCGAGGACTTCGACACAGTGACTGGGCGCCCATCAGCCAAGTACCGGTGTCCGGCGGCCGGTTAGCGACGTCCCCGGAAGGCGCGGACGCCGGTGACCACGTTGACCGCCTGCACCCGGACGTCCTGATTTGGTCACGGCACCTTGGCCTTCACTGGCGGCGGGCCGCGTCGACAGCGGTGGCGGGTGGGAGTCGGTCGAACCGGTGGTGCCCAAGGGATCGCGAGCACGGCTGACCGAATCGCGATCATCGGTGGATAGGCGTGACAGCAGCGATGCTGTTGAGCCGTCGGCGGTCTCGCACCGCTCGGGCCAAGGACCGACCTCAGCCCCGGTGCCCGAGCGCTGTAGCTGGCCATCGGCAGATGTCAGCCCGTTTCGCTTCTCGGGTCAGGGTCGACTGTCGGGGCTTCATGAGACTGGTGAAGTTGTGCCTGCGCGGGTTGTCGGTTCCCGTCCCTGGCGAGCCCCGGTTGCCGCGCCGGCGCTGGGTAGGGCTCGGACGGCCCGTTTCACGTGAAACGGGCCGCGTAGCACACGAGGCCACCGGACGGGCTGACCGACGTTCGGCTGACGTCCCGCTTGCCGGACCTGCAGTCCCGATCGAGAGGACGTGGCGGTCGGAGCAGTACCTGGTGGACAGGCGGTCCTCCGCTGATCTCCACACGGCTGCGGGCGTGGCGGAAGCGGAGATCGGATTCCTCGCAGCGGGCCGCGTCGCTCGATCAGTCTCCGGGGGTGGAAGTTGGTGTGCCGGCTCAGCGGCACACAATCTTGTGGACGCTGGCGGAACCCGACGCAGGCCCCCGACATCCGTCGAGGTGCTTCCACCCGTAACGCCCACCGCGACCACTTCCACCGGTCCATGGTCACGGAATCGGGATCGGGCCGCTTGGGCGTACCACTGCGCATCGCCTACCACCGACCCGGCCGTTGGGCCGCCGGCACGAGGGCAAGCGATCAGCCGCCCGGCCGGCCTGCGGCACCACCGCCTCACCGACGGGCCGACCGGGTTTCCCCGCCGGGGCCGGACGGCCGAGGTACTTCCCGAGGCACGGGGTCGGCCTGAGACGCGAATCGACCTAAGGCACGGATGAGCCCCAGCCGCAGATCTGCCCGAGGCGGGCGCGGTATGGGCCCTGGCGGCGACGCCACAGACCGGCAACCGCCGACCGATGGCAACTGTTTGGCAGAGCATCAGTGGAGCCAGGGCGTAAGCGGCACACCGACGTCAGGTGACCTTCAGGCGGCGGTGCCGCGTGGTGTCCTGGCGGCCCGGTGGCGACGAGAACGGCCGCGCCCACTCGGGACGCGGCCGTCGGATGAAGGCAGCCGGGGTTCAGTCCTGCGCTTCCTCGGCCTCGACTCCGATGATGCCGACGATTCGCTCCAGGTCGTCGACCGTGGCGAACTCGATCGTGATCTTGCCCTTGCTCCGCCCGATGTCGACCTTCACCCGGGTGTCAAAGCGATCGGAGAGCCGGTCCGCGAGGTCGTCCAAGGCCGGGGCGACCGGCTTGGAGCGGCGCTTGGCGGACTCCTTCCTGCTCGGGCCCTCACTGAGGGCCAGCGCGACGATCTCTTCGGTGGCGCGGACGGACAGCCCTTCAGCAACGATTCGCAACGCGAGCTGTTCCTGCGTTTCCGCGTTCTCCAGGCTCAGCAGCGCCCGTGCGTGACCGGCGGAGAGCACTCCAGCCGCCACCCGCCGCTGCACCTGGGCTGGCAGATTGAGCAGACGGATGGTGTTCGAGATCTGCGGACGGCTGCGCCCGATACGGCGGGCCAACTCCTCGTGGGTCGCCCCGAACTCCTCCAGAAGCTGCTGATAGGCGGCGGCCTCTTCCAAGGGGTTGAGGTTGGCCCGGTGGATGTTCTCCAGCAGGGCGTCCCGCAGCATCGCGTCGTCACGGGTGTCGCGCACGATTGCCGGGATGCTGTCCCGGCCGACCGCCTGGGCGGCTCGCCACCGCCGCTCGCCCATGACGAGTTCGAACTTCTCGTCGTCGAGCTGCCGCACCACGATCGGCTGGAGGAAACCCACCTCCTGGATCGAGGTCTTCAGCTCCTCCAGCGCCTCCTCGTCGAAGACCTGCCGGGGTTGCTTCGGATTGGGCACGATCGAGTCGACCGAGATCTCGGCGAAGCGGGCACCGGGCACCGGGCTGAGGACCGGGTCGGGCGTGACCGGAGGGAACGGTACCTCTGGCACGGGCGGCACGAGCACGTCCGGTGCTCCGTTGGAGCCGTTCGTGATGGCGTCGGCGCCACCCGACTCCTGTACCGGTCCGGTCGGGATGAGTGCCCCCAGGCCCCTTCCCAGACCACCCCGAGGACGGTTCTTCATGCCACGCCTCCCAGCGCCTCTTCCGCACTACGCATTCCGGCTCACCGGCTCCTTGACGCCCCGCTCGGCGATCTCCTGTGCGGCCTCGAAGTAGCTCGTCGCGCCCCGCGATCCGGGATCGTAGGTCACCACCGACTGGCCGTAGCTGGGTGCCTCGGAGACCCGTACGTTGCGCGGGATCACCGCCTGGAGCACCTTGTCGCCGAAGTGGTTCCGGACGTCCTGCTCGACCGCGTCAGCCAGGCGGGTACGCCGGTCGTACATGGTGAGCAGGATCGTGGAGACATCGAGCCGCGGGTTGAGGTGCTGGCGGACCAGGTTGATGTTGTTGATGAGCTGGTTCAGCCCTTCGAGTGCGTAGTACTCGCACTGGATCGGGATGAGCACCTCCTGCGCCGCCACCAACGCGTTCACGGTCAACAGGCCGAGCGAGGGCGGGCAGTCGATGAAGACGTAGTCGAAGTGGCCCGGGTAGGCGGTGATGGCCCGGGCGAGGCGCGACTCACGAGCCACCACCGAGACCAACTCGATCTCCGCACCGGCCAGGTCTATCGTGGCCGGTACGCACCAGAGATTGGGGATGCCCTCGACCGCCTGCGCCACGTCCTCAAGCGGAACCGAGTCGATCAAACAGTCGTAGACATCCGGCACGCCGGTGTGATGCGGCACGTTCAGCCCCGTGGAGGCATTGCCCTGCGGGTCGAGATCGACCACGAGCACCCGGTTGCCGTGCAGGGCCAATGCCACCGCCAGGTTCACCGTCGTCGTGGTTTTTCCTACGCCGCCCTTCTGGTTCGCGACGCACATGACCCGGGTCCGCTCCGGCCGAGGCATGGTCACCTCGCCACTGGGGTTCAGGATCTGCACGGCGCGCATCGCCTCCATTGCCAACGGTGGATCATCCTCTTCGCGCATCGGGGTTTCACGTGAAACGTACGCGGCCTTGGTGTCGGCCGGCTCGTAGGGCACGGCCGCAGGGGCAGGCGTGTCGGGAGCCGGACGGGGGTCGGGCACCACTCCGGGTGCCGGTTGATACGTCGCAGCCTCGAACCGCGCGGCGGCCGAGGTGTTGCGGCGGATCGGAATCACACGGGCGTCCGGGGTGGCGTTCACGGGTCGTCCGGTCCCGTCCGACGTCTCCCGACCGGACGAGAATTCCGGACTCGGAGACCACGGTACGCCAGACGTCGGCCCCTCCCGCATGGACTCCGGCGGGTCTTGCGCGGCCTCGTGGGAGCGCCAGCTCGGGTAGTCGGTTTCACGTGAAACAGGGTCACCCGCTGACCCGGTCACGCGCGGATCGTCATACCTGCCGTCGTCATGCACCTGTCATCCCTGCCCGCTTCGGATGGTCGGTCTGCACCCGTCACCCGGGCCTCTCGCGCTGTCCCCGCAGAGGTACCGCCCGGCGGGAGCGGCCGGCCCTCGGAGGAGGACCATCACCGCCCGCTCCACACTATCGACGCGCGGTCAGCCTACGGCGCATGGGCGTGGCGGGTCCACGTCGGGTTCGCAACCCGCCGGTCACGGCAGCGCGGCGCAGGGGCAGATATCGGGCCCCTGGACGCGCCGACCGACGTGAGCCCACCGGCTTCACCCGCCGCCCATCGACTCACCGGGCGCGTTCACCCCGCTGCCGGGCGTGTTAAGAGGGGTCCCCTCCTATGCGCCAGACGCTAGGAGGGGACCCTTCCTTAACCCAAAATCAGCGGCGGCGGGAGCGGGACTTCTTGGTGGCGGCCTTGGTGGGTGGGGCGGCCATCCGTTCGCGGACGACCTCGACCACAGTGGTCGGTGGTGTGACGACGTCCTCGCCGCAGCGGCGCAGCACCGGCTCCCCGCCGCCGAGGCGGTGCACCGCCTCGGCGTGCTCGGCGATCTCGTCGGTGGCCGAGGCACCCTTGAGGGCGACCAGGCGTCCGCCCGGCTCGGCCAACGGCAGGCACCAGCCGGCGAGTCGATCCAGCGGCGCGACCGCCCGGGCGGTGACCACGTCAGCGGGGGACAGCTCCGGTTCGGCGACGGCCTCCTCAGCCCGTCCCCGGAACACCCGGACCGAACCGGTCAGTCCCAGTGATTCCACGGCCTCGTCGAGGAAGACGGTGCGCCGGGCCAGCGGCTCGACCAGCGTCACCGTGAGGTCGGGGCGGGCGATGGCGAGCACCAGACCGGGTAGGCCGGCACCCGATCCGACGTCGACGACTGTCGCACCTTGCGGAATCAGCTCACCCACCACGGCACAGTTCAACAGGTGGCGGTCCCAGATCCTGGGCGCCTCGCGAGGGCCGATCAGACCTCGCACCACGCCGTCGGTGGCCAGCAGTTCGGCGTAGGCGGCGGCGAGGTCAAGCCGGTCACCGAAGAGGCGGCGAGCCGCCTCGGCACGTTCGGGCGGCAGCACCGCCACCGCAGGGTCGGGACCGTCGGCTCCGGCCGCTGCCGTGGACGGGTAGGGCATGGGGGGAACAGCCGTCGGCCCGGGCGGCGTACCACCCGGGCCGCACGGGGCAACGCCCCTGGCGTCGTCTGCGGTCACCCGTCAGCCTGCGGGCCGGACGACGATACGACGGCTGGGCTCGACACCCTCGGATTCGCTCTCCACGCCGTCGATCGCGTTCACCACGTCGTGGACGCACTTGCGCTCGAAGGCCGACATCGGCTCCAGGCGTACCGCCTCGCCGTGCTCCTTGACCTTCTCGACCGCGTTGCGCGCCACCGCGCCGAGTTCCTTGCGCCGGTTGGCGCGGTAGCCGCCAACGTCGAGCAACAGCCGGCTCGGCGATCCGGTCTGCCGGAACACGGCGAGCCGGGCCAGTTCCTGGAGTGCCTCCAGGGTGGCGCCGCGCTGGCCGACCAGGTTCTGCAGCCGGCCACCGACGACCTCCACCACCGGACGGCCGCCCGACACCAGCTCGTCGATGTCGCCGTCGTAGTCGAGGATGTCGAGCAGCCCTTCGACGTAGTCGGCTGCGATCTCGCTCTGCCGGAAGAGGTCGCCCTCACCGGCGGCCTTGCTCGGCGCCTTCTCGGCGTCGGTCTCCTCCGGCTCGCCGTCGACCGGAGCCGCCGTCGTCGGCTGCTCGTCGTCCAGGGGCTGGTCGGCGCGGGGGATACTGGTGTCGGTCACGGTGTCATCTCCGTACTCGCTCGGCCGGACCTCGGGGTCCGCTGGTTCCCCGCGGCCGGCGGGACGTCGCCGGTGCCCACGGGCACGTCTGTAGGGCAGTGTCGCCCGTCCGCCACGTCGCACGCGGCGCTTCGCGCTTCGGCGCCGGCCTCTCGGCGGCAGCACGTCGCGCAACGGGCCGCCGTCGGGAGACCGGCGGCGGCCCGGACGATTCAGCCCTGCCGCTTGGCGGGGCGGCCCTTCTTCGGATTGGCCGGCTTGGCACCCGGCTTCGGGCCGGCGACCTTCGGCGCGGCCGGCGCGGGCGGCGCCTCGGCCGGCTTGCTGCGGCCGAACAGGCCACGGTTCTTGGCCGGCTGCGCGCCGTTACGCGCGGCGGCCGAGGTGGCCGGCTTGCTGGTGGCGGTCACCGGCGGCGGGAACTTCCGCAGCACCCACTGCTGCTGGCCGAGGGTGAAGAGGTTGTTGGTGACCCAGTAGATGATCACACCGATCGGGAAGATGGCACCGGAGATGAGCAGCGACAGCGGGATACCGTAGAGCATCAGGCGCTGGATCATGCGCTGCTGCGGGTCCTCGGCCCAGCCGGTCTTGAGGATCATCTGACGGCTGGTGAGATAGGTGGTGCCCATCATCACCAGCACCAGGACGCCGGCCATGATCTTCACGACGGTGCCGTTGGCGCCGAGCTGCGCCAGCTCCGCCGCGGTGGAGCCGAACTTGCTGGCGATCGGCGCGGTGAAGAGAGTCGCGTCGGACGCGCTGTTGAACTGGTCGACCGTCCAGCCGTAGATGTCCTTGTTGTTCTTCGCCGGGTCCGGGTTGAGGCGGCGCAGGACGTGGAACAGGCCGAGGAAGACCGGGATCTGGAGGAACATCGGAAGGCAGCCCATCAACGGGTTGGCCTTTTCCTTCCGATAGAGCTCCATCATCTCTTTCTGGAGCGTCTCCCGGTCACCCTTGTGCTTCTCCTGCAGGGCCTTCACCTGCGGCTGGAGTGCCTGCATGGCCCGCTGCGACTTGATCTGCTTGACGAAGATCGGGAACAGGATCACCCGGACGGTGACCACCAGGAAGACGATGGCGAGAATCCAGGCCCAGTTGGTGCCGACGACCGTGGCGTCGGGAATCCCGATGGCCTCCCAGGCCGAATGCCAGGCCAGCAGGATCCACGAGATCGCGTAGTAGATCCAGTCGAGACTCAATTCTCGGCTCCAGTCACGTCGGCAGGTCGGCGGCCGCCCGGCTCCGGTACCGGGTCGTATCCACCAGGATGGAATGGGTGGCAGCGCGACAGTCGCCGGACCGTCAGACCGGCTCCCCGCAGCGCGCCGTGCCTGGCAATCGCCTCCAGGGCGTACGCACTGCACGACGGGTAGAACCGACAGCGGGCCGGCAACGCCGGACTTATCCACCGACGGTACGCGATGACGGGCAGGGTCAGCACCCGGGCACCGGTGGTAGTGGGGCGAGGCGACCTGGGCTCCGAGCTCATCGCGGCCGCCGTCCCCGGCCGGCGCGGGCGGCGGCGAGCGCCGCGTCCAGATCCGCGCCGAGCCGCTGGTAGGTCACGTCGGCGGCGGCCGGCAGGGCGCGTACCACGAGAGTGCTGCCAGCCGGCAGGGCGGCGAGCCGTTCCCGGATCAGATGCCGCAACCGACGACGGACCCGGTTACGCACCACCGCGGGCCCGACTGCCTTGGAAACCACGAAGCCGGCGCGGGACACCGGCACGGAGTCTTCCTCCGCACCGCCCCGCGCCGGCTCCGGCGCTACGTCTGCGGCTCCGGGTGTGACCGGCAAGGTCAAGTGCACGACAAGCGTGCCCCGACCGACTCGGCGGCCACCGCGAACCGCTGCGGCGAAGTCGATGCTGCGCCGCAGTCGTTGCGCGGCCGCCAGCACGACTGCCGTCCCGGAGCGGACCCTGTCGGCCTCAGGCCGACAGGCGGGTGCGGCCCTTGGCGCGGCGGGTCGAAAGGATGGCGCGGCCGGCCCGGGTGCGCATGCGCAGCCGGAAGCCGTGGGTCTTCGCGCGCCGGCGGTTGTTCGGCTGGTAGGTGCGCTTGCTCACGTCAGGCTCTCCGTTGTCGGACGCCCGGACACGTGGATCGTCCGGGTCGTGGTGGTCCAGGCCGCCGCTGCGGTGGCCCCGATCGGCGCTGCCCGGGCGGCGCGTCACCCCGGCGATACGGGGCGCGACCACGGGCAGCAAGCACCCATCACCCTAGCAGAGGGCGTGAGAGCAGCCCCTCCAGCCTAGGTCGGGGGGCAATCACCGTCAAACCGGCGCAGTCGGGCCGTCACCTGCGGCGACAACCGACCGGAAGCGGGGGATTTCGCTGATGCCGACAACGTGCCAGGCGCGTCGACGGTTGATGATGCGGCGACATCGCTGTTACCGTGCCCGATTGCGGTCAGCGTCTCCAGTTCCGGGATGTCGCCGCCAGGCAAGACCGGACACGGTGGTGAATCGTTCGGCACGGTGAACCCGCTTCAGCGCCCGGCCATGGCAGGGGGCAGGTCCAACCCGCGCCGGCGGGCGGCCACAATCGGTCGGTACACAGGCTGTGGATAACTTGTGGAGGACGACCGGTGCGGCGTCCGGGTGGGTGTGAGGTCACACCGCTCGGTACCAGGGCATCCGGCCAGCCGGGGGACGGTGGCGTCCGGGGAGCAGAGGCGAGGGGGTGGCACGACGGTGGCCGGTACGACTGACCTTGCCGCGGTGTGGACGGCGACGACGGACGAGCTCGCCGACGAGATCATCTCCGCGCAGCAGCGGGCATACCTGCGGCTGACCCGGCTGCGGGCCATCGTCGAGGACACCGCGCTGCTCTCGGTGCCGGACGCGTTCACCCGGGACGTGATCGAGTCACGGCTGCGCCCGGCCATCACCGAGGCGCTCACCCGCAGGCTGGGTCGGCCGATCCAGGTCGCGGTGACCGTCCGCGTACCCGAGGACGGGCAGCCGACCGGCACCGTCTACCGCAGTCCCCCGGAGACCGGTACCCAGGACGGCCCGGTCGACTTCGACGCTCGGGGGTCGGACGTCGGCCCCGCCGGTGACCCGGGCCGGCAACAGCTCCCGCTGATTCCGGAACAGCCGCAGCCGGGCCGGTTCGACCGGCCGATGGCGGAGGTGTCACCGGCCGACGGCGGTGGGCGTACCGGCCCTGCGGTGGTCGACGGCCAGGAGATGCTCTTCGGCCACGCCTTCGGCGAGCCGGCCAGGCCGCACGACCGACCGACCGAGGTGCCCCGGCGGCCCGCCGACCGGCTCGGCTTCACCGAGCAGGCCGGCCGTCTGGACCCGCCGCCCAGCGGCCCGCGTGGCTTCCCCGGTCGGTACGGCGAGGACCACGGCGTCTCCCCCCGCGACCAGCACGTCATGCGGGCGATGCCCGACAGCGGCACCGACAGCGGGCCCGGCCGGGGCAGCGCCGACCACCGTCCGGTCGGACGTGACGACCGCCGACTGCCGGCCGGCGCGGACAGCGGCGGCAACCGCCTCAACCCGAAGTACATGTTCGAGACGTTCGTCATCGGTTCCTCGAACCGGTTCGCGCATGCGGCGAGCGTGGCGGTGGCCGAGTCACCGGCGAAGGCGTACAACCCGCTCTTCATCTACGGCAGTTCGGGGTTGGGCAAGACCCACCTGCTGCACGCCATCGGGCACTACGCCACCACGCTGGGCAACGCCCGCTCGGTCCGGTACGTCTCGACCGAGGAGTTCACCAACGACTTCATCAACTCGCTCCGGGACGACAAGACCAGTGCGTTCCAGCGCCGCTACCGCGACGTCGACATCCTCCTGATCGACGACATCCAGTTCCTGGAGAACCGCGAGCGCACCCAGGAGGAGTTCTTTCACACCTTCAACACGCTGCACAACGCCAACAAGCAGATCGTGATCACCTCCGACCGCTCGCCGAAGCAGTTGGCGACGCTGGAGGACCGGCTGCGGACCCGGTTCGAGTGGGGCCTGCTCGCCGACATCCAGCCGCCGGATCTGGAGACCCGGATCGCGATCCTGCAGAAGAAGGCGGCCCAGGAGCGGCTGTACGCCCCACCGGACGTGCTGGAGTTCATCGCCTCCCGGGTGTCGAACTCGATCCGGGAACTGGAGGGCGCCCTGATCCGGGTCACCGCCTTCGCCAGCCTGACCCGGTCGAGCGTGGAGCTGGCGCTGGCCGAGGAGGTGCTGCGGGACTTCATCCCGGACGGCGCCGGCCCGGAGATCACCGCCGACCAGATCATGGTGGCCACCGCCGACTACTTCGGCGTCAGCCTGGAGGACCTGCGTGGGCACTCCCGCTCGCGGGTGCTGGTCAACGCCCGACAGGTGGCCATGTACCTGTGCCGGGAACTGACCGACCTGTCGCTGCCCCGCATCGGGCAGGCGTTCGGAGGTAGGGACCACACCACGGTCATGCACGCCGACCGCAAGATCCGTCAGCAGATGGCCGAACGGCGCTCGCTCTACAACCAGATCGCCGAGCTGACCAACCGGATCAAGCAGAACACCTGAGGCGTACGCCCCGCCCCACACAGCGGTGTCGACGACCCGACCGGAGCCTCGGCCGGGTCTCTTTTTGGTCTCGACCGTGGACCCTCGACGAGGTGTAGACCACACCATCGAAGGCGTGTCCGCTCCGGCCCGCGCTCGTTGGCCACAGCTCGTTGTCCACCGCCTGTGGACAACCACGCACGGTCGATGCCCGGTTACCCACAGGCTGTGGAGAAACCCTGGGGACAACGCTGTGGACACCTGTGGACGACTGGGGAAAACTCGTAGCTCTGTCCACCGACGACGGTCCGCCTGTGGGAAACCTGTTGAAGGTTCTGGGGATGACGGTGTCCAAGGCGGTCGCGGCTGTCCACAGGACTGGGGACAAAGTCGGTGGATAACCGGTGGATAACCGGTGGACGACGGTGGACAACGAGGTGCACGACGACCGCCTGTGGACCGGTGGGCGAGTTTTCCCCGGGTTATCCACAGCGAAACCACCGGTGGATAAACACCCTGACCTGCGCCGATGCGAGTTCTCCACAGTTTGCACAGGTGCGATGAAGACGATGAGTTATCTCTTCTGAAAGAACGAAAACCAATCATCACCGTTGGACTTCCTGTGGATCGGGCCGAAGCTGTCGGAGGCACCCGTCAGCATCGACTCGATCGCCGGGGTCGGGCGCACAGCCGATACCCTCGCGCCCTAAGGTTCGATGGGTACCCGCACGCCAGGTGGGTCGGTGGGTAGCGGCCGGCATGAGAAAGTTGACGACGTCGACGTCGACGCGGAGGCATTGATGAAGTTCCGAGTGGAGCGCGACGCGCTCGCCGAGGCCGTGGCATGGACCGCGAAGAGCCTGCCCAGCCGGCCGTCCGTACCGGTGCTGGCCGGGGTGCTGCTCCGGGTTACCGAGGGCAGCCTGCAGGTCTCCGGCTTCGACTACGAGGTCTCCAGCCAGGTGACCGTGGAGGTCCAGGGTGACGCCGACGGCGCCGCGCTGGTCTCCGGCCGCCTGCTCGCCGAGATCACCAAGGCGTTGCCGGCCAAGCCGGTGGACATCGCCGCAGTCGGCGCCCACCTCGAACTGGTCTGCGGCAGCGCCCGGTTCACCCTGCCCACCATGCCGGTGGAGGACTACCCGGCCCTGCCCGAGATGCCGGAGAGCGCCGGCACCATCGCCGCCGCCGCCTTCGCCGCCGCCGTCGCCCAGGTGGCGATCGCCGCCAGCCGGGACGAAACGCTGCCGATGATGACCGGCGTACGCGTCGAGATCTCCGGCGGCACGCTGGCCATGCTCGCCACCGACCGCTACCGGCTTGCGCTGCGCGAGATGGAGTGGAACCCGGACGACCCGGACATCAGCATCAACGCGCTCGTGCCGGCACGGACCCTCAACGACACCGCCAAGACCCTCGGGCCCCTCGGCGGCCAGGTCGTCCTCGCCCTCTCCCAGGGCTCGGCCGGCGAAGGCATGATCGGTTTCTCCGGCGGCACCCGACGGACCACCAGCCGCCTGCTGGACGGCGCGAACTACCCGCCGGTGCGGTCCCTGTTCCCGGCCAACCACAACGCTGACGCCCGGGTGGCCGTCAGCACGCTCATCGAGGTCGTCAAGCGGGTCGCCTTGGTCGCCGAGCGGACCACGCCGGTGCTGCTCAGCTTCAGCACCGACGGGCTGGTCGTCGAGGCCGGCGGCACCGAGGAGGCACGGGCCAGCGAGGCCATGGAGGCCACCTTCACCGGCGAACCGCTCACCATCGGCTTCAACCCGCAGTACCTGATCGACGGGCTGGCAAACCTCGGGTCCCAGTTCGCCGTCCTGCAGTTCGTCGACGCCTTCAAGCCCGCGGTGATTTCCCCCGCGGGTGAGGATGGCGAGCTCGTCCCTGGGTACCGGTACCTCATCATGCCGATCCGCGTGTCCCGCTGATCGCAGAGCACACCCGAAACCCACGAAAGGTAAGAACCGATGCAGCTCGGCCTGGTAGGACTCGGCCGGATGGGCGGCAACATGCGCGAGCGGTTGCGCAGTGCCGGTCACGAGGTGGTCGGCCTCGACCACAACCTGGAGCTGAGTGACGTCACCAGCCTGGCCGAGCTGGCCGAGAAGTTGGATGCGCCCCGGGCGGTCTGGGTGATGGTGCCCGCCGCCGTCACCGACGCCACGATCGACGAGGTGGCCGAGGTGCTCGGCGAGGGCGACCTCATCATCGACGGCGGCAACTCGCGGTTCAGCGACGACGCGCTGCGGGCGGAGCGACTCCACGAGCGCGGCATCGGCTACGTCGACGTCGGGGTCTCCGGCGGGGTGTGGGGCCGGCAGAACGGCTACGGTCTGATGGTCGGCGGCGCCGAGGAGCACGTCGAGCGGCTGAAGTCGATATTCGAATCGCTCAAGCCGGAGGGCGATTTCGGCTTCGTGCACGCCGGCCCGGTCGGCGCCGGTCACTACGCCAAGATGGTGCACAACGGCATCGAGTACGGCCTGATGCACGCCTACGCCGAGGGCTACGAGCTGATGGCCGCCTCCGAACTGGTGACCAACGTGCCGGGCGTGATCAAGTCCTGGCGCGAGGGCACCGTGGTCCGCTCCTGGCTGCTGGACCTGCTTGACCGGGCGCTGGACGAGGACCCGGAGCTGAACCAGCTCAGCGACTACACCGAGGACACCGGCGAGGGCCGCTGGACGGTCGACGAGGCCGTCCGGCTCGCCGTACCGCTCAACGTCATCACCGCGTCGCTCTACGCCCGGTTCGCCTCCCGGCAGGACGAGTCGCCAGCGCTGAAGGCCGTCTCCGCGCTGCGCCAACAGTTCGGCGGGCACGCCGTCCGTAAGCGCTGACCGGCGCCCGGCCCCGTGTACGTCCGCCGGATCGAACTGGTCGACTTCCGCTCGTACGAGCGGGTCGGCGTCGACCTCGAACCGGGGCCGAACGTGCTGATCGGCACCAACGGCGTCGGGAAGACCAACCTGGTCGAGGCGCTCGGCTACGTGGCGACGCTCGACTCGCACCGGGTCGCCACCGACGCGCCGTTGGTGCGGGCCGGTGCCGCTGCCGCGGTGATCCGCTGCGCGGTGGCGCATGAGGGCCGGGAACTGCTGGTCGAGTTGGAGATCGTGCCGGGCAAGGCCAACCGGGCCCGACTCGGCCGCTCCCCGGCCCGTCGCGCCCGCGACGTGCTGGGCGCACTGCGGTTGGTGCTGTTCGCCCCGGAGGACCTGGAACTTGTCCGGGGTGACCCGGCGGAACGCCGCCGCTACCTCGACGACCTGCTGGTGTCCCGCCAGCCCCGGTACGCGGGGGTCCGCGCCGACTACGAGCGGGTGGTCAAGCAGCGCAACGCCCTGCTGCGGACCGCGTACCTGGCCCGCAAGACCGGTGGCTCCCGGGGCGGTGACCTCAGCACCCTGGCCGTCTGGGACACCCACCTGACCCGACACGGTGCCGAGCTGCTCGCCGGCCGGCTGGAGCTGGTCGCCGCGCTGGCGCCGCACGTGACCAAGGCGTACGACGCGGTGGCGGCTGGTCACGGCGCGGCGGGGATCGCGTACCGGCCTTCGGTGGAGCTGACCGAGCCGACCACCGACCGGGACGCCCTGGCCGAGGTTCTGGCCGCTGCGCTCGCCGAGTCCCGATCTGCCGAGATCGAGCGGGGCACCACCCTGGTCGGTCCGCACCGGGACGAACTCGCCCTCACCCTCGGCCCACTGCCGGTGAAGGGGTACGCGAGCCACGGCGAGTCGTGGTCGTTCGCGCTCGCGCTCCGGCTCGCCGGCTACGACCTGCTGCGCGGCGACGGCATCGAGCCGGTCCTGGTGCTCGACGACGTGTTCGCCGAACTGGACGCCGGACGGCGCGATCGGCTGGCCGAACTGGTCGGCAGGGCCAGCCAACTGCTGGTGACCTGCGCGGTCGCCGACGACGTGCCGCCGACCCTGCGCGGCACCCGCTACGAGGTGGCCGAGGGCACGGTGCGCCGTGTCGGATGAACCGAGCCCCGACGCTGGACCTGCCCGTGCCCGGGGGGCCGACGAGGACGCGGGGACCTTGCCGGCCGGCTCCGACGAGGTGTCCGGGCCGCAGCTCGCGCGGGCCGTGCTGGACGCCGCGAAGGCCCGCCGGGAGTCCGCCGCCAAACCGCGCCGACGCGGTGTCACCGGCGCGGGTACGGGTGAGCGGCGGTTACGCGGCTACTCCGGCCCGGGCCCGGACCCACGCGATCCACAACCGCTCGGCGCGGTGCTGTCACGGCTGGTGAAGGCACGCGGATGGCAGCAGCCGGCCGCGGAGGCGACCGTCTTCGGCGCGTGGGAGCGGGTGGTCGGGCCGGAGGTGGCCCAGCACAGCCGGCCGATGAAGCTGGAGAACGGCGAGTTGACCGTGGAGGCGAGGTCCACCGCCTGGGCCACCCAGCTCCGCCTGCTCGCCGGGTCGCTGCTGAAACAGATCGCCCGGGAGGTCGGCCACAACGTGGTGCGCAAGCTGCACATCCACGGCCCGGCCGCGCCGTCCTGGTCGCGCGGCCCACGCCGGGTACGCGGCCGTGGCCCCCGGGACACGTACGGCTGACGACGCCCGCGAGTGTGGCGTACGCCGCACCTGCGCGAGGTGCGGCGTACGCCTGCGGTCAGGAGTGCCCGGCGCGGCGCGGTGCGGCCGAGTCGGCGTAGACGGCGAAGCCGCGCTCGGCGCAGCGCCGGTAGAAGGCCGCGACCACGCTCAGCTCGGCGCAGGTGAAGGTCCACTGCGGCGGCGCGCCGCTCTCGTCCAGCAGGGCGTCCAGCCGGCTGTCCAACCAGCGCAACTGCTGTTCGGCCAGGCGACCGTCGGCGAGCAGCGAACGCAGTACGGTACCGACCGACTCGAAGGTGACCGCCTCACCGTGCGGACGGTGTGCGATGACGAAGCGCTCGATGCCGCCCGCGATCCAGGCGCAGCCGTCCGGGTCGATGACCGGGTCCTCGTCCTCGGCCGCCGCATCTGTGGCGTAGAGCACACCGTCGAGTCCGAGGATCAGGTCGACCACCTCTGTGTACGCGGTGGCCCGGACCGTACCTGTCTTCGCGATCAGTTCGGCGAGCGCGGCGGTCGGCGCCGAGATCCCCGGGACGTCGACGATCTCGCCGAAGTCGACGAAGTCGGCCGGCGCGACCGGATCGTAGAACTGGCCGGTCCGCGGCCACTGGACCGCGACGTTGTCCAGCCCCATCTTCGTGTCACCTCTCAACAGGCATGGTGGGTCAATCGGGTCGATCGTCCGGTTCCGGCCCGGAAAGATCAAGGCCGGCCCGCCAACGTGAACGGACGGCATCGCCCATGGTGGGCTATACCGGGGGGTAGCGCCGCAGGGCCACCACCCGGGCCGCGTCGCCGTCACGCGACGGATCCGGCCATCATGCCCTTGCGTGTAGGGGGAGTCGCAGACAGCGCGGTTCGGCCCGCTCCGTAGATCTGAGCCGCCGTGAAGGGGTGCCGAGTGGTGGTTCTGTCGCCCGCGCACAGTAAGATTGGTGTGAGACGAAGGCCCGGTGCGGAGCGACGGGTCACGGGTCCGACACGGGCCCGCGATCATTGTCCGACTCGGGTCGAGCCGATCGCGATCCGCGGGCAACCGCGGCGACCGGCGCGTTCGACCCGTACCCCGGATTCTGCCCCCGGTGCCGGTCTGCGTGCCGACGTCGCGTCTGTCCGCCGAACCCGCGCCGGGCGTGCCTGACGGCGCGTACGGCGCGAGAAAGTGGCCGAGGGTGGCAGCGCAGGACAATCAGCAGTACGGCGCCGAGTCGATCACCGTCCTCGAAGGTCTGGAGGCGGTCCGCAAGCGGCCCGGCATGTACATCGGGTCCACCGGCGAGCGGGGCCTGCACCACCTCGTGTGGGAGGTCGTCGACAACGCGGTGGACGAGGCGCTGGCCGGTCACTGCGACACGATCGACGTGGTGCTGCTCGCAGACGGAGGCGTCCGGGTCACCGACAACGGGCGCGGCTTCCCGGTCGACCTGCACCCCAAACTCAAGAAGCCGGGCGTCGAGGTGGCGCTGACCGTGCTGCACGCCGGCGGCAAGTTCGACGGCAAGGCGTACGCGGTCTCCGGCGGTCTGCACGGCGTCGGCGTCTCGGTCGTCAACGCCCTCTCCACCAAGATGGCGGTGGAGATCCGCAAGGACGGCTTCGTCTGGCGTCAGCAGTACCACCACTCCAAGCCCACCACGCTGGAGAAGGGCGAGCCGACCGACACCACCGGCTCGGCGGTCTCCTTCTGGCCCGACCCCGATGTCTTCGAGACGGTCGACTTCGACTTCCAGACCATCTACCGACGCCTCCAGGAGATGGCCTTCCTCACCCGTGGCCTCAGAATCCACCTGCTCGACGAGCGGGTCGCCGAGGGCGAGGAGGGCAAGCTCCGCGAGGTGACCTTCCAGTACGAGGGCGGCATCGCCGACTTCGTCCGGCACCTCAACGCCTCCAAGAGCCCGATGCACAAGACGGTGATCGAGTTCGGCGCCGAGGAGGAGGGCATGTCGGTCGAGATCGCCATGCAGTGGAACGAGTCGTACGGCGAGTCGGTCTACACCTTTGCCAACAACATCAACACCCACGAGGGCGGCACCCACGAGGAGGGCTTCCGGGCTGCGCTGACCAGCGTGGTCAATCGGTACGGCACCGACAAGAAGCTACTCAAGGGCGACGAGAAGCTTTCCGGTGAGGATATCCGTGAGGGCTTGGCCTCGATCATCTCGGTCAAGCTGACCAATCCGCAGTTCGAGGGTCAGACCAAGACCAAGCTCGGCAACACGCCGGTGAAGAGCTTCGTGCAGCGGGTCTGCAACGAGTGGCTGGTCGACTGGCTGGACCGCAACCCGGCCGAGGCGAAGATCATCATCACCAAGGCGTCCCAGGCTGCCCGCGCCCGGATCGCCGCCCAGCAGGCGCGCAAGCTGGCTCGACGCAAGTCGCTGCTGGAGTCCGGCTCGATGCCGGGCAAGCTGGCCGACTGCCAGTCGACCGACCCGCGCGAGTCCGAGGTGTTCATCGTCGAGGGCGACTCGGCGGGCGGCTCGGCCAAGCAGGGCCGCGACCCGCGTACCCAGGCGATCCTGCCCATCCGCGGCAAGATCCTCAACGTGGAGAAGGCCCGGATCGACCGGGTGCTCAAGAACAACGAGGTGCAGGCGCTGATCACCGCGCTGGGCACCGGCATTCACGACGACTTCGACATCGAGAAGCTGCGCTACCACAAGATCGTGCTGATGGCCGACGCCGACGTCGACGGTCAGCACATCCAGACGCTGCTGCTCACCCTGCTGTTCCGCTTCATGCGGCCGCTGGTCGAGCTCGGTCACGTCTACCTCGCCGCCCCGCCGCTCTACAAGATCAAGTGGAACAAGAAGGGCGACGACGCCCAGTACGCGTACTCCGACCGGGAGCGCGACGGGCTGATCGCGCTGCGTCAGCAGAAGAAGCCGAACGCCAAGCCGGACGACATCCAGCGGTTCAAGGGCCTCGGCGAGATGAACTACCCGGAGCTGTGGGAGACCACGATGAACCCGGCGACCCGGACGCTGCGTCAGGTCACCCTGGACGACGCCGCCACCGCCGATGAGCTGTTCAGCGTGCTGATGGGCGAGGACGTCGAGGCGCGCCGCTCGTTCATCCAGCGCAACGCCAAGGACGTCCGCTTCCTGGACATCTGACGGGCGCGCCTGCCGGGCCGGGCTCCGGTCCGGCAGGCCGGTCCACAGAGTTATCCACAGCTTGGACGCTATCCACAGCAGTTATCCACAGGCACAAAAACGACTCTCAGTCTGATAAGGGTTAACAGTGACCGATTCCCCCGAGTCCACACCGAACGAGCCCGAGGTCCCCGAGGTGCCGGCTGCGGTGGTCGCCCACGACCGCATCGAGCCGGTCGGGCTCGAGGTGGAGATGCAGCGCTCCTACCTCGACTACGCGATGAGCGTCATCGTCGGGCGGGCGCTGCCGGACGTCCGGGACGGGCTCAAGCCGGTCCACCGCAAGATCCTTTACGCCATGTTCGACTCGGGCTACCGACCGGACCGTGGTTACGTCAAGTGTTCGCGCGTCGTCGGCGACGTGATGGGCCAGTTCCACCCGCACGGGGACTCGGCCATCTACGACGCCCTGGTTCGGATGGCCCAGCCCTGGTCGCTGCGCTACCCGCTGGTGGACGGCAACGGCAACTTCGGTTCGCCCGGAAATGACCCTGCTGCGGCTATGCGTTACTGTATCGCCGCAGATGTCCGTATTCGTACCGCTGGCGGCAGCGTGCGGATCGGCGACGTGGTGCCGGCCGCGGCGTCGAGCAGCGAGACCGACATCGACCTCAAGGTCCGCGACCGCAACGGCGACCTGGTCCGCGCCTCGGCGTTCTTCCACTCCGGCGAGCACCCGACGCTGCGGTTGCGCACCCGCGAGGGGTACGAGCTGACCGGCACCCACAACCACCCGGTGCTCTGCCTGGTGGACGTGGCCGGCGTGCCGACGCTGCTCTGGAAGCTGCTCGCCGAGATCTCCCCCGGTGACCGGGTGGTGCTCCAGCGCAGCGTGCCGGACGAGATCGGTTACCCGATGCTGGAGCACGTCGAGGCCGCCGTCCTCGCGGGTGCGCTTGTGAGCGAGGGCTGGATCTCGGATGAGTGGGTGGAATTCGCCAACACCGACCGCGAGTTCTTCACACGCACGGTGGCAGCCTTCGATCTTGCCGTCGGCGGCAAGCGTTGGTTCGGCGAGGAGGTCATGCCCTCCGGTAAGACTCTGTACCGGGTTCGCGCCAGCGTTCGGCAGTTCGCGACGACGGCCCTCGGTGAGATGGTCGGTGCGCGCAGCGCTGACAAGTTCGTGCCGGAGTTCGTCTGGCAGGGGCCGGCCGCGATCAAGCGGGCCTTCCTCCAGGCCCTCTTCGAGGGGGACGGCTTCTCCTCGCTGCTGCCGCGCAACACCATCCAGATCTCGTACTCCACGCGCAGCGAGCGGCTCGCCCGCGAGGTGCAGCAGTTGCTGCTGGAGTTCGGTGTCGTCAGCCGCCAGTGCCGGTACGACGACGGCGAGATCAAGGTCGTGGTGACCAACCGTCGGGACGCGCGGATCTTCGCCGCCCAGGTCGGCTTACTCGGCCGCAAGCAGGCCAAGCTGGAGTCGGAGTTGGCCTCGGTCCCGGCGAGCAGCACGGCGCTCTCCAGCGACCACGTGCCGCTGGTCGGTGACTTCATCCGCGAGCACGGCGCCAGCCGCGGGACCGAGCGGGACTGGCTGCGCCGGCACAACGTGGACCGGATCGAGCGCTGGGAGCGCGATCGCGACGAGATCGCCGCCCGGATCACCGAGTCCGAGGTGCTCGACGTGGTCGAGCCGTTGGTGGACGGTCGCTTCTACTATGCCGAGGTGGCCGGGGTCACCGACGCGGGTGTGCAGCCGGTCTACAGCATCCGGGTGGACACCGACGACCACTCGTTCGTCTCCGACGGGTTCGTCAGCCACAACACCGAGTGCAAGCTCGACCCGCTCGCCATGGAGATGCTGCGGGACATCGACGAGGACACCGTCGACCTGCAGGACAACTACGACGGCCGGGCCAAGGAGCCCACCATCCTGCCGTCGCGGATCCCGAACCTGCTGATCAACGGCTCCGAGGGCATCGCGGTCGGCATGGCGACCAAGATCCCGCCGCACAACCTGCGGGAGATCGGCGCGGCGGTGCAGTGGTGCCTGGAGAACCCGGAGGCGGACGAGGCCACCACGCTTGAGGCGCTGTTGGAGATCGTCAAGGGTCCGGACTTCCCCACCCACGGTCTGATCGTCGGCCAGTCCGCCATCCAGGACGCGTATCGCACCGGTCGGGGTTCGATCCGGATGCGCGCGGTGGTGGAGGTCGAGGAGGACAAACGTGGCCGGCCGGCGCTGGTGGTCAGCGAGCTGCCGTATCAGGTGAACCCGGACAACCTGGCCGAGCGGATTGCCGAGCTGATCAAGGAGGGCAAACTCGGCGGGATCGCTGACATCCGCGACGAGTCCTCCGGGCGTACCGGCATGCGGATCGTGCTGGTGCTCAAGCGCGACGCGGTCGCGAAGGTCGTGCTGAACAACCTCTACAAGCACACCCAGCTCCAGGAGACCTTCGGCGCGAACATGCTGGCGCTGGTCGACGGGGTGCCGCGCACGCTGAACCTGGCGCAGTTCATCCGCTACTACGTCGAGCACCAGATCGAGGTGATCCGGCGGCGGACGGCCTTCCGGCTGCGCAAGGCCGAGGAGCGGGCGCACATCCTGCGCGGTCTGGCCAAGGCGCTGGACGCCCTGGACGAGGTGATCGCCCTGATCCGGCGTTCGCCCACGGTCGAGGACGCCCGGCAGGGCCTGATCCGGCTGCTGGAGATCGACGAGATCCAGGCGACCGCGATTCTGGACATGCAGCTTCGCCGGCTCGCCGCGCTGGAGCGGCAGCGGATCCTCGACGACCTGGCCAAGCTGGAAGTCGAGATCGCCGACCTCAAGGACATCCTGGCCAAGCCGGAGCGACAGCGGCGGATCGTTTCGGAGGAGTTGGGCGAGATCGTCGCGAAGTGGGGCGACGACCGGCGTACCCAGATCATCCCGTTCGACGGCGAGGTCTCGATGGAGGACCTCATCGCCCGCGAGGACGTGGTGGTGACCATCACCCGCACCGGGTACGCCAAGCGGACGAAGGTGGATCTCTACCGCTCGCAGCGGCGCGGCGGCAAGGGTGTCAGCGGTGCCACGCTGCGGCAGGACGACATCGTCAGCCACTTCTTCGTTTGCTCGACGCACGACTGGATGCTGTTCTTCACCAACAAGGGGCGGGTGTACCGGGCCAAGGCGTACGAGCTTCCGGAGGCCAGTAGGGTGGCCAAGGGCCAGCACGTGGCCAATCTGCTCGCGTTCCAACCGGACGAGCAGATCGCACAGATCATCGAGATCCCGAATTACCAGGTGGCGCCCTACCTGGTCCTGGCGACGAAGAACGGCCTGGTGAAGAAGACGCGGCTTGAGGAGTTCGACTCCAACCGGTCCGGCGGAATCATCGCGATCAACCTGCGCGATGAGGACGAGCTGGTCGGCGCTGCGCTGGTCGACCCCGGCGAGGACCTGCTGTTGGTCTCCAAGAACGCCCAGGCGATCCGCTTCAACGCGACCGACGAGGCCCTGCGGCCGATGGGCCGGGCCACGTCGGGTGTGATCGGCATGCGCTTCAGCGACGAGGACGAGTTGCTGGCCATGGAGGTCGTTCGCGAGGGGCTGGA